>JANNQK010000300.1:0-5608 GCA_031400715.1 Actinomycetes bacterium
CTTGAACAGCGTCGCGTTGTTGTCGGTCGGCGAACCGTGGAGCTGGATGATCTTCTTGCCCTCCACGGCACCGGCGCCGCCCATGCACTCGATGATGCCCTCGCCCTGGGCGGTGCCCACGGCGACGTTGTCGAACGAGACATACACGTCGGCCGACCCACCGAGGGTGAGACGGTCGTAGTCGATGTTCTTCACACCGGCCGCAGCAGCCTTCTCCTGGATGGCAGCACCCGAATCGCTGTCGAGGTTCACGATCGCCAGCACCTTCACGCCGTCGGCGATCATCTGATCGGCGATGGTGGCCATGTTGTCGGCATCACCCTCGGCGTTCTGGATGACGCATTCGAGGCCCGCTGTTGCACACTCCGCCTCTATCAGCGGACGGTCGACCGACTCCCAACGAGCCGACGTGGCCGAGTCGGGAAGGATGAACCCGACCTTGCCACCGGTGGCGTCGCCACCGCCGTCTTCCGCGGCGGCAGTGGTGCCGGGCGCATCGGTTGTCGGCGTATCTTCGTCGTCACTGCCGCAAGCCGCGGCGAGCAGCGACAGAGCACCGAGCAGCACAAGGCCGCTCTTGACTCTCTTCTGCATGAAGTGTCCCCCTTCAGAGTCGGACCGACCACCGTGATCGGACCAGTGACGTCGAGGCGTGGGGGCTGCTCGGCACGCCGCGCGATGAACCGCTCGGCTGCTTCGAGAATCCCCCCGGATCGACGTTTGTAGAAGTCTCCAACAAATGCGAGCCGTTTGTCAACGACTCATGGAAATTTTCCGGAGTGTGCCGAGCGGGTCGGCCAGCACCTGCTCGAATGCGAGCTCGGCCGCACCGACCAACGGCGCATCGCTGCCGAGTGCCGAGACGACCACCACCAACCCCCGCCGCGACGACTCGAGGGCTCGTCGTTCGATCTCTGCGTCGACACGCACCCGCACGTAGGGGTACACCCGCCCGAGCAGTCCACCGAGCACGACCATCGACGGGTTCAACACGTTGATCATCCCGGCGATGCCGATGCCCAGCCACCGAGCCTGAACAGCGAGGGCATCGAGCGCGAGTGGCACTCCTCGGTCGGCGTCGGCGAGGAGCGCGTCGACCGCATCACGACCTCCGTCGGGCGAGCGGCCACTGCGTTCGAGCAAGGCCCCCTCCCCGATCTCCGTCTCCCAGCACCCCACCGATCCGCATCGGCACGGCCGCCCGTCGGGGTTCACCGGTACGTGCCCGATCTCCCCGGCGAACCCGGCTGCGCCGGTGACCGGTTCGCCTGCGCTCACCAAGCCCCCGCCCACGCCGACCTCGCCCCACACGTACAGCACGTCGCGTTGGCCTGCCGCGACGCCGCGGCGAACCTCGGCGAGCGCTGCCAGGTCGGCGTCGTTCGAGACGACGACTTCGATCGTGGTGTCGAGGGCACGCTGGAGGCGAGCGCCGAAGGCCACGTCGTGCCAACCGAGGTTGGGGGCGATCGACACGCTGTTGTCGGTGCGGTTCACGAGACCGACGACGCCCACGCCGATGCCGAGGACGCGACACGCCGGGTCGAGCCGGCGCTGCAGCCGCCGGACGACGGCGACGATGTCGTCGATCGTCGCGTCGACGGCGACCCGCTCACGAGGTCGGTCGATCCGTTCGCTGTGCAGGATCACACCACCCAGGCCGACCACCCCGACGGCGAGGGAGTCGACGGCGACGTCGACAGCGATCGCGACGTTTCGATCGGCGACGGGTGCGGCCACGGGCGACGGTCGACCGGGGCTCCCATCGGACGCAGCGCGCTGTTCGATCACCAGATCGGCCTTCACCAACTCACCGACGAGCGCCCCGATCGCACTGCGGGTGAGCCCCGATCGGGCGACCAACTCCGACCTCGAGGCAGGGCCGTGGAAGTGCAGTTCGCGGAGGATGGTTGCGAGGTTCGCGCTGCGCACCGTCTCGCTGCGAACGCCAGTCGCGGTCGGCGATGAAAACGCTGCACGCGCGGGTGACACGGTTGACATCAGGCTGACCCCCCTTCTTCTGGCTTGCTCGTCTGGCTTGCTCGTCTGGCTCGTCCGAACGACGATGTCGAACCGACCTTGTCGAACCGACCTTGTCGACGTGCGCGCAGTCGTCCGGATGCGACCGAGGCGGCCTAGTTTGTCATCTTCGCCGACAAACGTCGAGGGTGGATCGCGATCGTGCACAGCGAGGGCTCGACGCCGGTTCGCTCAGCGACGCCAACCGGTGTGACGAGTGCCCTCCGGGTCGACCGCCCAGGAAGCTGTCGCCGCCCAGATGTCGTCGTACACCAGGTCTCCGATCGGCCGACGTCTCACGGGACCGTGCGCTCCGGCCGGACGACCCAGGGTGATGCACGCCGACAACGCGACGTCGTGCGGGATCTCGAGCAGCTCGCGCAGCTCGGCCTCGACCATCTGGTGCCACATCGTCAGCGCGCCTCCCCATCCGAGCGCTCGCGCTGCGAGCAACAGGTTCTGACAGGCCGGATACACCGAGGCCCCCTCGTACGGGTTCGGGTCGCGGTAGCGCTCGAGGCAGACGAGCACGATGACGGGCACCGCCTCGATGTGGTCGACGTAGTGCTGCATCGTCGCTGCCGTCCGAGCCTTCGGTGAGGTGGGGTCGGCCGATGCGGACTCGTCATAACCGTCGGCCCTGCGCTTGGCCGCCCAGCCCGATCGGAACGAGGCTCCGAGCAGCATCTTGGCCGCGCCCGCACGTGGACCGTCGCGGAGCACCAGGAATCGGAACGGCTGACGGTTCGAGCCGCTCGGAGAGCGCGACGCGTGCCACAGGATCGACGACAGGTCCGCGTCGGGGATCGGTTCATGGGTGTAGCGCCGGATGGCCCGTGTGGTGGCCATCACCGTGAGGGCATCTCGCTCCATCGCCGGTTCGCCGATGGCGGAACCATCGCTCCCGACGGCGTGGTCGGACATCGTTCAGCGACCGGTGAAGCTCGGCGGCCGCTTCTCCATGAACGCGGCCACACCTTCCTTGAAGTCGTTCGTTCGCATCAACGGAAGCAGTTGCAGGAACACGTGGTGCACGTTCTGGTCGAACGTCTCGGTCTCCGCGGCCCGCATCATCCGTTTGATCGCGCGGACGGCCAGCGGCGCGTTCGCCGCGATCTCGTTCGCGAGCGATGCGACACGTTCTGCCAGTTCGTCCGGGGCCACCACGTGGTTCACGAGACCGAGTTCGAGCGCCTCGGCCGCCGAGAGCGTGCGACCGGTGAACGCGATCTCCGCTGCCTTGGCGTACCCGACCATGCGCGGCAGCAACCAGGTGCCACCGCTCTCCGGGAGGATGCCGCGCTTGGCGAAGCCCGGAGCCAGCTTGGCCGTGGCCGACGCGACTCGGATGTCGCATCCGAGCGCGATGTCGAAGCCGTACCCGGCGGCCCCTCCGTTCAGCGAGCAGATCGTCGGGGTGTCGAGGCCGTGCAACACGATGGGCGGGGCGTTGCGGATGTCGAACTCGCCCGGATTGGAGTCGAGGCTGCCCAGGCCGCCCAGGCCTCCGCTCGACGTCGCCATCTGAGCTTGCAGATCGAGGCCGGCGCAGAACGCACGACCGGCACCGGTGAGCACGATGCACCGAACGTCGCGGGCTTGATCGGCCTCGAGCAACCGCTCCGACAGCTGGTCGAGCATCGGCCCCGAGATGGTGTTCATCCGCTCGGGGGCGTTGAGTGTGATCGTCGCGACATGATCGGCGACCTCGTACAGCACTTCTTGCGATGGCGAACTCATGGATGCACCGTAGTCCGAGCCGGTCATCCATGAACGGCTCGTGACGTCGGTGTGGCGGCACGATGATCGCTGTGCGCGGGTCCCTACTCGTGGGCGAGAACGTACGAATACCTGCGGCGATGCTTGGCGAAGGCGCTGAAGTCCGTTTAGGCTGGCAGCCTTCACATCCCGCCGGGCGTCGCCCGGCGGCAATACAACCGTCGGGCCTCGGCCCGGCGGTCTCCTAGGGGGAGAAACACATGCAGAAATCCCGAGTGCGCCGCGTGGGCGCATTGATCGTGGGTCTGTCGCTCATCGCGGCAGCCTGCGGTGACGACGAGGAAGAGTCCGTCGCAACCGAGCCGGCAGCCGTGACCACCGAGGCCCCGGCCGCGGACACCACCGAAGCACCGGCCGCAGACACCACCGAGGCCCCGGCCGCGGACACCACCGCTGCCCCGGCCGGCGGCGGCGAGCTGGCCGGCATGAAGGGCACGACGCCGAAGGGCGCCGACGTGTCCGACTGGGTCCCGGCCGTCAGCGACTTCTGGGTCGAGCAGGGCAACGACCCGCTCGAAGACTTCAACTACGCCGCCGAGGCCTACGACGCAGCGATCGTGATTGCGCTCGCCGTCGAGATGGCCGGCACCGACGGTTCGGCACATGCTGGCGAGATCGTCGGCATCACCGGCGTCGGCGAGAAGTGCACCACCTTCGTCGATTGCCTTGCGATCATCGCGGCTGGTGGCGACCCCGACTATGACGGCATCTCCGGCCCGCACGACTTCAACGGCAACGGCGAGCCCCTGAAGGGTTCGTACGCGATCCTCACCTTCGGTGACGACAACCGCCTCATCGAGGACGAGACCCTCGTCGAGGCCGAGTCGCCCGAATCATCGATCGTCGACCTCGTTCCGGTCGGCGTCGAGCGCGAGGGTGACGGCATCTTGAAGATCGGTTCGATCATGCCCGAGACCGGCAGCCTTGCGTTCCTCGGAGCCCCGGAGTTCGCGGGCCTCGAGTACGCCATCGCAGAGATCAACGCCGCTGGCGGCGTGCTCGGCAACCCGGTGGAGTACAGCAAGGGCGACTCGGGCGACACGTCGACCGACACCGCCACGGTCACTGCGACCCGCCTCCTCGCCGAGGGTGTCGATGCAATGGTCGGTCCCGCCTCGTCTGGCGTGGCCCTCACGATCATCGATCAGATCTCGGCAGCCGGCGTCACGCTGTTCAGCCCGGCCAACACCAGCCCGGCGCTGTCCGTCTACGACGACAAGGGCCTGTACTTCCGCAACGCCCCGCCCGACGGTCTCCAGGGCGCGATCGTTGCCAACCTGGTGCTCGAGGACGGCGCCGCCACGGCGTACATCCTCAACCTCGATGACTCCTACGGCAACGGCATCGCCGATGTCGTCGCTGCAGTCCTCGAGGCGTCGGGTGTGACGGTCCTCGGTCAGAAGGCGTACGACCCGACCGCTGCGTCGTTCGACGCAGAAGTGGACGAGATCGTCGCAGCCGACCCCGACGCGATCATCCTGATCTCCTTCGATGAGGGCTCGCGCATCCTGCGCACCGCCGTCGAGAAGGGCATCGGCCCGACCGTGAAGGCCTACTACGGCACCGACGGCAACATGGGCAACGCTCTCGGCGAGAACTTCGACGCCGGGAAGTGATCCCCTGACGGCCGGCTCTCCGGAGCCAGCCGATCTGCAGCAGTGAAACGAGGGCCCCGGGCAACCGGGGCCCTCGTCGCGTCTCCAGACAAATGAAGTCGGGCGAGCGAAGCGAACTTCTTTGTCAGGCGAGCGAAGCGAGTTCATGGGGGAGGTCTGGAGGGGGCGCTCCGCGATCCCCCTCCAGCGATGGG
>JANNQK010000301.1:0-4227 GCA_031400715.1 Actinomycetes bacterium
GACGCGACTTCTCGATGGGGGTGCCCCGCACCGAAGTGCTCTGCCGACGCTGTGGCGGGCATCTCGGCCACGTCTTCAACGACGGGCCGGCGCCCGGAGGCAAGCGCTACTGCATCAACGCCTGCACCCTCACAGGTCACGGGGGAGCGGATCAGCGCCCGTGACCTCGCCGGTGCGGCCGCAGCCGTCGTGGGAGCAGCCGCCGATCGCGGACTATGCATTCCTGTCGGACTGTCACTCCGCTGCGCTCGTCGACCGTGGCGGCTCCGTTCCGACGCCGATGGTGTGTCACGCCCTTCGTCGACAGCGCGTCGGTGCCGAGAATTCGTCGGTGGGTTGAGATCGGCCGGTTCTGTTGGTGGGTGGATGTTGCCGGAGGGGTGGGGCGCGTTGAAGCTGGTCTGAGCTGGTGCGTGTGGCCGGTTGGGGTGGTTCAGGCTGCGGTTCGGTACTGGTTGATGAGCCCGCCGCAGGTGGTGTGTCTTTCGATCCGGTGGCCTGGACGGATCGCCACGACGTCGCAAGGGTCGTTGGGTGCACGCTGGTTGATCCCACGGTGGGGGTGGTGCTGGTTGTAGTGGTCGATGTAGTCGACGACGAGCGCACGCAGCTGTTTCTCGTTCCAGACGATGGTGCGACCGGCGCCCCGGGATCTCGGGCCGGCGGGTCAGGGGCCGAGGCGTTCGATGGGTTGGCCGGTGATCGCGGCGATGAGGTCGAAGTCCTTGTCGACGTGCAGCACGGTGAGTCGGGAGAACTCGGCGGTCGCGGCGATGAGCAGGTCGGGGATCGAGGGGGCGCGGTGTTGGCCGCGGTCGGCGAGCAGCCTTTGGATCTCGACCGCTCGAGCTTCGATTGCAGGCGTGAGGTTCTCGACGGGCATCGATGACACGGGCGGTTGTCCGAGGGTGTCGCGGTGATCGGCGCCGTTGCGTGTGGAGAAGCCGATCTCGAGCAGCGTGACGGTCGAGATCCTCACGAGGCCGCGATGGATGCGAGCGAGCCACGCCTCGTCGGCGCTGTCGAGGTGGCTGAGCGCGGACTTGTCGATGATCCAGTTGGTCACCGCCATGCGGCCGCCATCACCTCGGGGTCCGCCAGGTCTGCGGTGCGTTCGGTGAAACGGGTCAGCTGGTCGCGGGTGAGCGCCGGGCCTTGCTGCTCGGCAAGGAGCCGTCGCAGGTACTCGGCGCGCGTCTGACCGGCGGACTTGGCGTTCGCGTCGAGGGCTGCGACGACGTCGTCGGGTACGTCCCGGATGAGGATATCAGGCACGTCGATGATGATATCAAAGGGTGCGCGTCGAGGCCGCTCGAGAGCGATACAACGGGACGCACCGGGACACAACCAGACACAAGAAACGGCCGTTGAGCTGGACAAACCGACACAACCAGACACACCGGCGGACATGCGAATCACGCATGGCATGGAAGAGGTCAGGGGTTCAATTCCCCGGTGGGGCACCTCGCCGCGTCCGAGGTCGGTGATGACGAGGTCGACGAGTCCGAGACCTCGGATGGATGTGTTCGAGTGGGGTGCCGGTGGCGGAGAGGATGCTGGCGGTGGAGTGTCGGACCAGCTCGGTCGACCCCGCCGAGTTCCCCCGCTGACTCACTCCCGCACCTCGTCGAGGAACCCGTGAACCCGCGGCGCGACCGCATCTCCGGAAGAGGAAGGTGACTTCCTGCTCTCGCCACGCTGAGCCGTTGGCGCGATCGTGAAGGTACCTGGCGGACCGACCCGCCGAGGTAGGTCGGGCCGCTGCTCGAGAGGAGACGGTCATGTCCACCACCATCCGTCGTCGCGACGAGCGACCGTTGCGGCACGTGGGCAGCGCGGCGGTCACCTCCCTGCTGCTCCTCGTCGCCGGCTGCGGGGGCACAGAGGGCACACCGTCGACCTCGATCGCGCCAGCGACCTCGATCGCACCAGTCACCTCGACCGCCACCTCGACCGCCACCTCGATCGCGCCCACCACGCCTGCGACGACCGCCTCGCCCACCACTGCCGCGCCGACGACCGTGGCGCCTGACGAGGGGCCGGTGGTGGCCGAGGGGCAGACGCTCAACCGGATCTGGTTCCTCACGGCGAGCGAGCGCCTGGCGCCCGCCTACCGGGACGGCACCACCGGCGCAGCCTCCATGAGCGCGCTGCTCGCCGGGCTGGTCGCCGGCGACACAGAGGGGCTCGCCTCCCTCATCCCGGCGGGCACCGAACTGCGCTCGATCGCGGTGGTCGACGGTGTCGCCACCGTCGACCTCACCGGCACCTTCGCCTCGGGTGGCGGAAGCCTCTCGATGACGGGGCGCATCGCCCAGGTCGTCTACACCCTCACCGAGTTCCCCGGCGTCGATCGCGTCGCGTTCGCCCTCGACGGGCAGCCGACGGAGATGATCGGCGGCGAGGGGATTATCGTCGCCCCACCGGTCGGACGGGACGACTTCGTCGACTTCAAGCCGTTCATCACGGTGACGACCCCGCGGCCCGGCGAGACCGTGTCGTCGCCGCTCCTGGTGAGCGGGCAGAACAGCACCAACGAGAACAACGTCGAGATCTCGCTCGAGGCAGACGACGGCACGCCGCTGGTGTCGACCTTCGCGACCGGGACCGGACGGATCATGGACGATCTGGGCAACCCGGTCTGGGGTCCGTACCAGGCGAGCATCGCGTTCGATCCGGGTTCGGCCACGGAGGGCACCCTGATGGTCTACGAGTCCTCGATGGAGGACGCCGAACGCCGCATCGTCGAGATCCCGGTGCCCGTGCGGTTCTCGCGCACCGCGACACCCGGGCTGCCCGGCGCCTCGACCGCACCCGTCTCCACGCCCGAGGGTGTCAACGGCCCCGGTCTCACGGCCCTGCTGCGTGACGTGCGCACCGGCCGCCACGAGGGCTACGAGCGGGTCGTGGTCGAGTTCGCCAACGACCGGGTGCCGGGCTACTCGGTCCAGTACGTGGAGTGGCCGGTCATCGCCGACCCGTCCGGCGAGGAGGTGTCGGTCACCGGCGACGCGATCCTGTCGGTTCGGCTGTCCTGGGCCTCGGGGTACGACCTCACCGGAGATCTCGGGCAGGTGTACACCGGCTCGCAGCGGCTGTCGGTCGGCTACCCAGCGATCCAGCAGGTCGTCGAGACCGGCGACTTCGAGGCCGTCCTCAACTGGGCCATCGGGGTGCGCACCCGGCCGGCGTTCAAGGTGACCACGCTGACCAACCCGGCACGCGTGCTGATCGACATCGCCTCGGCCGGCACCGTGCCGTCGGCCTGAGTCGACTCAGTCCGCGCGTGCGATCACCTTCACCGCGCTCGTCAACCCTGCATGCACGACCTTGGAGAACTCGCCAGGCGCGGTCGTCGGCCGAGCAGCTTCGAGCCGGTCGATCGCCCCCGTGCATCGAGCGGCGATGCTCATTGGCTGCACCCCAGCGGGACAGATCGGCCCGCGTGCGGATCACGGAAGCACGAAGTCAGCCAGCGATGTCATGAGTGCCGCCGGTGCGGGACCCGGCGCGCTGGAGGGTCGGTGAGCGTGTTGCCGGTCGGGCTGGCGAGCGCTCGCTCGAGGCCGGTGAAGGGGTCTTCGGCCGTGATGTCGCGACCGCGGCAGCATCGCTCGATCGTGACTACCTCGAGGCAACATTCCCCGGCCTGCTTCAGGAATACACGGTTGTCGAGTAGGCAGAAGCAATCCCGACAGAAGTGACGATCTGATCGCTGGGGATAGAGAATCGCCTGCTCGGCACTACCCGAGCATCTCCAGAGACGAGCGCATAACGACTGCTGCACATCACAGTCAGATGTCCGTTGAGATGCCGCTCACCCGATGTTGCCGAGTCCGGCGTGCGTCTACTGCGCCAACTGAGTGAAGACGTCCATCGCGTCGACGAAAGCGCGGTATTCCGTGATCTTGCCGTTGGAGATGTCGAAGAGACTCGCGATCAGCCGCGGCACGACCGGCGCTCCCGAGTTCGACACCGCGCTCGGATGCTTCGGCTCTCCGTGCCAGCGCCAGATGCCGAGGGCAGTGTCGTCGCTGGCGATGATGCGGAGCACCTCGATGCGCAGGTCGGGCGTGTTGTCGCAGAAGCCGCGGGCATGGGCAACGAGCGCCTCCGATCCGCGGAGATGCGGTTGGGTGTGATCGATCAGGTCGTCGGCGACGATCCCTGGGATCAGATCGAACCTCCGCTGACCGAGTACCTCCTCGAGGTACGTCGACATGATCG
>JANNQK010000302.1:0-17912 GCA_031400715.1 Actinomycetes bacterium
CCTCGAAGCCTGCACCTTCCAGCATCATCGCGACGAGGTTCTTGCCGATGTCGTGGATGTCGCCCTTGACGGTGCCGATGACGACCTTGCCGACCGACTCTGCCCCGGTCTCGGCGAGCAACGGACGCAGGATCTCCATGCCGGCCTTCATCGCGTTGGCCGCCAGCAGCACTTCCGGTACGAACAGGATGCCGTCTCGGAAGTCGATGCCGACGATGCGCATGCCTTCGACGAGTGCGTCGTTCAGCACCTTGTCGGGGCCCCATCCGCGGTCGAGGAGGATCAGGGTGCCCTCGGCGATCTCGGCGGCCATGCCGTCATAGAGGTCTTCGTGCATCTGCGTGACGAGCTCGTCGTCGGGAAGGGCCGCCAGATCCAGATCGTCGTCGCTCATGTCATCCCCGGGAGTGTGATGGTGTTTCACGATGCGGATCAAGTCCGCAATGCGGAACTCTAGCAGATCACGCGCTCGAAATTGCGTCCACGGCGTCGGCAAAGCCGCTGGTCGACATCAGTGCTCGACATCGTTCGAAGCGACCGGTCGAGTACGCCCAGAAGTCGTCGGCGGTGTTGCCGTTGACGTGCTGGATCACACCCCAGAGCGTCCACAGCAGATCGCACATCGCCTTGTACGCCACCATGCGGCCCACCTCGTGCGCAGGGGGATCACCCGCGAAGTACGCGCGGAGCAGCGCGGCGTCCTGCTCGGGACCGAACCCGCCCTCGACGGACAGGTCGCCCAGGTCCCACATCGGGTCGTTGTTGCCGGCGTACTCGTAGTCGATGAGGTACATCCGCTCGCCGGTGTCGAGGAAGTTCTCGCACAACGGATCGCAGTGCGACGGCACCAGCGGTCGCACCGCACGCTCGAGCGACCGTCGAGTGACGTCGGCGTTGGCCTGCAGCTCGTCGTACCCGTCGGGCAACGTCGCCCCCTTGGCGGCGAGCAGTCCCTTGTACTCATCGATCATCCCGAACAGCTGGAAGTCGGTTGCGAATGGAGCTGCGGAGGTGTGGAGTCGACGGAACGCCTGCCCCGCCCGGGCGACCGCCGACAGATCGTCGAATCGTCGGGGTGTCATCGTGGTCGACCCATCGACGTAGCGAGTGACCATCAACCCGTCGCTCGGATCGAAGAACACGACGTCCGCGTTCACGCCTGCGTCAGCAGCGCTGCGCGCGGCCACTTCCTCCGCCACGCGATCGATGTACTCGGTGGTCCCGGCGCCGGGAATGCGCACGACGTATCGCCCGCCCTCGTGGTCGACGAGGTGGTTCACGTTGGTCAATCCACCCAACCGAGTGGTGCTGGCGTCGATCGGCAAACCGGCCCGAATGAGATAGGGGGTGATCTCGCTCATACGAGCGGCCAGTCTGCCAGCCCTCCCCGAGCAGGGCGACCACCACGTCCCGGACCCCGGTCTCGTCGAGCACGCCGACGACGATTAGCTTGCGCGGATGCAGATCCGAAAGTTCGTCACCTCCTGCGAGGAGACCCTCGCTGAAGCGGGCCGGCCGACCGACCGTGTCGTCCGCAAGGCCGTGTGCAGCGTCGTCATCACCAACCCGTACGCCGGCCGCTACGTCGAGGATCTCGCCCTGCTCGAGGTGTGGGGAGCCGAGATCAGCGGTCAGCTCGCCGAACGAGCCCTCGTCGCACTCGGCGTGCCGGCCAGCGAGGTGACGGCCTACGGGAAGGCCGCGATCGTCGGGTTCGACGGTGAGCTCGAGCACGCTGCGGCGCTGCTGCACCCGCAGTTCGGTGCACCGGTTCGCAAGGTCGTGGAACACGGGGCCGACATCATCCCGTCGACGAAGAAGGTCGCCGGACCCGGGGCCGCGATCACGCTCCCGTTGCTCCACAAGGACGATCGCTGGCAGTTCGATCAGATGGACGCGATCGACGTGTGCATCTCCGACGCACCGCACGCTGACGAGATCGTCATCAGCGTCGCGCTGGCGGTCGGCGGCCGTCCGCACGCTCGCACGAAGAAGGCCTCGTGAGCTGCAAAGCGGTGATCCTCCTGACGCGTCGCGCCGATGCGACCCATGGCGAGTTCGCGTCGTGGTGGTTGGGTGAGCACGCTCCGCTGGCGGCCACGCTCCCCGGGGTGCGCCGAGCCGTGTTCAACCTCGTCGACGAACCGGGCGACGGTGACCCCGACGGCGTGAGTGAGCTGTGGTTCGACTCGCAGCAGGCGTTCACCGATGCCTACGCGACCGAGATCGGTCGAGCCGTCGTCGCCGACACGTTGGCGCACGTGTCGGCACGTCGACGGATCTTCGTCGCCGAGCACCCGATCACCCCTTGAGCCGCGCTTGGTCGGGGTCGTACAGCGCCCGATCGTGACGCTTGGCGGGGATCGGTTCGCCGTACACCTCGATGACGAAGTCGTCGCGATCGGTCAGCTCGACCGGTAGGTAGCCGTATGCGATCGGCTTGCCGACGGTGTGGCCGAAGTTGGCGCTCGTGGTGAAGCCGACCACCTCTGCATCGCGCGGACCTCCGACCGCGATGATCGCTTCGCCGCTCACCGGATACGCCATCTGCTCGAGCGTGAACGTGCACAGCGTTCGGGTGATGCCGGCCTCACGTTGTGCGACGAGCGCGTCGCGTCCGCAGAAGTCGCCCTTGTTCAGGTTCACGCGCCACGCAAGCCCCGCTTCCCACGGCGTGGTGTCGGGGGTGATGTCGGTGCTCCAGTACAGGTAGCCCTTCTCCATCCTCATCGTGTCGATCGTGCGGTAGCCGGCGTCGACGATGCCGTGCGGCTCTCCTGCCGAGCGCAGCAGTTCGTACACGTGCGCGGCGTACTCGGTGGGGATGTGCAGCTCCCAACCCAGCTCGCCGACGTAGCCGATGCGCAGGGCCAGCACCGGGGCACTGCCGATCGTGATCTCCCTGGCACGGGCGTACGTGAACGCAGCGTTGCTGACGTCTTCTTCGCACACTGCCTGCAAGACGTCGCGGCTCTTCGGCCCGCAGAGGTTGATCACGGCCCGAGCACTGGTGAGGTCACGGATGACGACCGAACCATCAGCCACGCCGGCGCCCGGCGAGTTCGCCCTGATCCAGCCCATGTCGTGGGCGCCGAAGGCCGCGCCGGTCACCACGTACCAGCTGTCCGGAGCGGTGCGGATCATCGTGAGGTCGCACTCGATGCCACCGCGCTCGTTGCACAGCTGGGTGTAGGTGACCGTCCCGACGCTCTTGTCCATGTCGGCCACGCTGAGCCACTGCACCGCGGCGAGTGCGCCCGGACCGGTGATCTCGAACTTGGCGAAGCTGCTCTGGTCGATCAGGCCGACGCCGCTGCGGATCGCGTGGTGCGCGGCGCCGACGTGCTCGAACCAGTTCGGTCGCCCGAACGACGGACGGTCCTCGGGTTCGACGCCCTCGGGTGCGAACCAGTTCGGGCGCTCCCATCCACCACGAGATCCGAACACCGCGTTGCGGGCGGCGAGCGCCTGGTGCAGCGGGCTGCGCCGGATGCCACGGGCGGTCACCTTCTCGGACCCGGGGGCAGAGAGCTTGTAGTGGTGCGCGTACATCTCGACCATGCGTTCGCGCATGAAGTGGCGCGTCGTGTGGTGGAACGCGAATCGGCGCACGTCGAGCGGCCACAGGTCGAGCGATGGGCGGCCCTCGAGCATCCACTCGGCCATCATCTTCCCCGCGCCACCTCCGGCGGCGATGCCGTAGAGGAAGCCGGTGGCCACGTAGAAGTTGTCGAGCTCGGGTGCCCGACCCATCACGAAGTCGGCATCTGCGGTGTAGGGAATGGGGCCGTTGATCAGGCTGCGGATGCCTGCCTGCTCCAGCACCGGCGTGCGCTTCTGGGCCAGCTCGGCGAGCTGCGCGAAGCGGTCGAAGTTCGAGTCGAACAGCCTGCGCTGGAACGGCTCGGGGATGCGCTCGTCGACGCCGAACGCAAGGGTGTCGGGCTCGTAGCCGCCGACGAGCAGGCCCGGGCCGTCCGGCTTGTAGTAGACGAGGTGGTCGGGGTCGCGCATCGTCGGCATCTGCCCGAGCTCCAACGGGGTGTAGCCCTCGATCGGGCCCGAGAGCAGGTACTGATGCTCCACCGCCACGGCAGGGACGCGTGCGCCGACGAGCTTGCCGACCTCCATGCCCCACATGCCCGCGGCATTGACCACCATCTCGCACTCGATCGCCGACTCGGTCCCGTCGGCGCCGACGGTGTGCACGGTGGTGCAGCGGCGACCGTCGACGTCGATCGTCACGACCTTGGTGTGCTCGCAGATGGTGGCGCCACGCATGCGTGCACCGCGGGCGATCGCCTGGGTGACGCTGGCCGGGTCGATGTACCCGTCGGTCGGCAGGAAGGCGGCGGCGAGGACATCGGTGGTGCTCATCAACGGGAAGAGCTCCTGCGCCTTCAGCGGCGAGATCACCTCCATCGGCAAGCCGAAGCTCTTCGCCATCGTGGTGAGCCGCTTGAGCTCCATCACCCGTTCGGCAGAGCACGCCAGGCGCAAGCTGCCGGTCTCGTGCCAGTCGACGGCCTGGCCGGTCTCCGCCTCGAGCCCTCGGTACATCTCGACCGACTGTTCGAGCATGCGGGTGGTGTTGCGCGACGAACGCAGCTGGCCGCCGAGGCCCGCCGCGTGCCACGTGGCGCCATCGGTGAGCTGATGCTGCTCGAGCAGCACGACGTCGGTTTCGCCCATCTTGGTGAGCCAGTAGGCGATGCTGCAGCCGAGGATGCCGCCGCCGATGACGACGATGCGGGCGCGTTCTGGGAGGGGAGTGCTCATCGCGATCAGGCCTTCACTCGTGCGTTCGTCGGGTCGTACAGGGGCCTGAGGGTGACCTCGGCTGGCACCCGCTCGGTGGCGACCTCGAGCTCATAGCTTCCTCTGGTGACCCAGTGGCCGAACTCGCGGACGACGTCGAGCTGCTGTGGTCGACGGACGTAGCCGAGGCCGATCGAGCGGTCGATCGTGTAGCCGAAACCGGCGCTGCTCAGCCAACCGACCCGTTCACCGTCGCGGAAGATCGTCTCTCGGCCGAGCAGCACGATCGAGGGGTCGACCGCGAACGTGGCGAGCAACTTGCCGATGCCGCGCTCGCGTTGGGCAACGATCGCATCACGGCCGAGGAAATCGATGTCGGTCGTCGTCTTCACCGCCCACCCGAGACCGGCTTCGAGCGGTGTGTGGTCGGGGCCGATGTCGCTGCCCCACGCCCGGTAGCCCTTCTCCAGTCGGGTGCTCTCGATGGCCCGGTAGCCCGCGTTCGCCAGACCGTGTGCCACACCGGCAGCGAACAGCGCGTCGTAGACCCGGGTGACGTACTCCACGGGCAGGTGCAGCTCCCATCCGAGTTCGCCCATGTAGGTCACACGCAGCGCGCGTACCGGACAACCGGCGATGCCGATGATCTGCATGGAACCGAACGGGAACGCCTCGTTCGTCAGATCGACACTCGTGACCTCCTCCAGGATCGACCGGCTGTTCGGCCCCATGAGGGTGAGCACCGACCACGCCGACGTCACGTCGAACAACTGGGCGTTCGCACTCGCCGGGATGTTCTGCTGGATCCAGTCGAAGTCGTGGGTGGCGTAGCCCGTGCCGGTGACGATGTAGAACTCGTCGTCGGACACGCGGCACACCGTGAGGTCGGCCTGGATGCCGCCGCGCGCGTCGAGCATCTGGGTGTAGGTGAGCGAGCCGGCCGGTTTGTGCACGTCGTTGGCGCACATCCAGTCGAGGGTGGCCATCGCGCCGGGCCCCTTGAGTGCGTACTTCGCGAAACTCGTCTGGTCGACCAGCACCGCCGCCTCGCGGCACGCCCGATGTTCGCGACCGACGGCAACGAACCAGTTCTGGCGCTCGTACGTGTACACGTCGTCGGCACGCTCGCCCAGCGACGCATCTGCGAACCAGTTCGGCCGCTCCCAGCCCAGCTTCTCGCCGAAGCACGCTCCCTGGGCGAGCAGCTTCGGATACAACGGAGAGGTGCGCGCAGGACGACCGCTGTGGTGCTCCTCGAACGGCCACGCCATCGTGTAGTGCTTGCCGTAGGCCTCGAGCGTGCGGGTGCGCACCCAATCGGTGTCCTGGTGCGGTCGCCCAAAACGGCGGATGTCGACCACCCACAGGTCGTACGGGGCCACGCCCTGATGCACCCATTCCGCAAGTGCCATGCCCGCGCCGCCGCCGGCAGCGATGCCGAAGGCATTGAAACCGGCACCGACGAAGAAGTTCTTCAGCTCGGGCGCTTCGCCGAGGATGAAGTTGCCGTCGGGCGTGAAGCTCTCCGGTCCGTTGATGAGCGTGCGGATGCCAGTGTTCGCCAGTTCGGGGATGCGACCGATGGCGAGCTCCATCGTGGGGGCGAAGTGGTCCCAGTTGCTGTCGAGGAGCTGGAACTGGAACGGGCGAGGGATGCCCTTCACGGCCCACGGGATCGGGTTCGGCTCGTACCCGCCCATCACCAGGCCGCCGACCTCTTCCTTGTAGTACGTGAGCCGGTCGGGGTCGCGCAACGTGGGCAGGCTCCGAGGCACCTCGGGGGAGAACTGCTCGGTGATGATGTACTGGTGCTCCACCGGCACGAGCGGCACGTTCACGCCGACGGTGGCGGCGAGCGCCCTCGTCCACTGACCGCCACAGACGACGACCTTCTCACACGCGATCCGACCCCTCGTGCCGGTGGCGTCGATGGTGACGACCGCCGTGATCACGCCGTCGACCACCTCGATCCGCTCCACCTCGGTGTCCTCGCAGATCGTGACGCCGTGCATGCGTGCGCCCTTGGCCAACGCCATGGTGATGTCACTCGGGTTGGCCTGGCCGTCGGTGGGCAGGAACGCAGCGCCCACCACGTCGTGCACCTCCATCAACGGCCACAGCTCCTGGGCCTCCTTCGGCGAGAGGAGGTGCATCTCGAGACCGAAGCTGGTGGCCGTGGTTGCTTGCCGCTTCACCTCGGTCCATCGTTCCTGGTTGCATGCAAGGCGGAGGCCGCCGTTCATCTTCCAGCCGGTGGCCTGGCCGGTCTCGGCCTCGAGCGTCTTGTACAGCTCGACCGAGCTGCCGAGCAGTTGGGTGATGTTCGCGCTGGTGCGCAGCTGGCCCACCAAGCCGGCGGCGTGGAAGGTCGAGCCCGACGTGAGCATGTGCTTCTCGACCAGCACGGTGTCGGTGTAGCCGAGCTTGCCGAGGTGGTACGCGGTGGAGCATCCGACGATGCCACCCCCGATGACGACCACTCGTGCCTGTGTGGGCAGTTCTGCCATGGGAAGCCTCCTCGCGCTCGCCACGAGAGTAATCCGCAAGATCAACAGATCTGGCGTTTTCTGTTGAAGTGGGTGATCATGTCGCCCGTGGATCGCTACGAGCACGAGGTGATGAATGCCGTCGGCCTGCGCGGCAGGGTCAGCGTTCGCGAGCTGGCGACGTTGCTCGATGTGAGCGAGCAGACGGTGCGTCGCGTGGTGAAGCCGATGGTCGAGCGGGGCGAGGTGCACAAGGTGCACGGGGCGATCAGCTCGGTCACCAGCAGCGGCGATGCTCCGTTCCTGACCCGGATGAACGTCGCCCGCGAGGCGAAGGTTGCGATCGCGGCCGAGGTGGCCCGGCTCGTACGCGACGGCGACACCGTTGCGCTCGACAGCGGTTCGACCACGGGATACACGGCTCAAGCGCTGCGAGGCCATCACGGGTTGACCGTCGTGACGAACTCGTCGTTCATCGCGACCACGCTGGCCACCATCCCCGGGAACCGGGTGCACATGGCCGGTGTCGAGCTGCGCAATCACGACGGAGCGTCCTTCGACGCATTCGCGTTCCAGGTGGTGCGCTCGATGAAGGTCCGCGTCGCGATCCTGTCGGCATCGGCCGTCGATCTTCGCCGCGGCCCGATGGTGCACGAGCATGCCGAGGCGGAGATGTCGGCGGCGATGGGCGGCATCGCCGACCTGCGGATCCTCGCGGTCGACGCCTCGAAGTTCGGCACGAGCGCCCTCGTCGCGCTCGCCGAGCTCCGTCCGGGCGACATCGTCGTGACCGATCGTCAGATCCCACGCTCACGACGCTCGGCCATCGCACCCGCCCGCCTCATCGTCGCGTCGTGAGCCCGTGAGCGAGAGCACGCGCATAGCGTCGTCCCGCTCACGGACCAATCAATCTGTGAGTTCGACATCGCCCCGCACGTCCTCAAGCTCACGGACCGGATCAGCGATGGGGTGGATAGGTTGCGGCTCGAGGCGTTCCCCCCGCATCTCATCGCAGCGGAGGGGGTCACCATGCCCGCATTCACCGGAGCGCTCGCGACGTTCGTCGCTCCTCGATATGGCATCGTCAGCGACGCCCAACTGCGGGCGCTCGGCATCAGCGCCCGACAGCGCGGAGCCTTGGTCGCCGAGGGGGTGCTCATCTGGGTCTTCGATGGCGTCTACCGGGTCGCCTCGACACCCGAATCGCTCGAGGGTCGCTGTCTGGCGATCTGCATGGCCTGTCCACACGCCGTCATCACCGGGCGAGCTGCTGGGAAGCTGTGGGGGATTCGGCGCATGGGACGCGTCGACCAGATCGAGGTACGGGTTCCGCACTTCGCCCAGTCGCTGACTGAACCCTGGGTCCGATTGCGCCGTTGCAACGTGATGGAGGAGATCGACATCGTCCACAGAGATGACGGCATCCGCGTGGTCAGTCCGCCGCGCCTCGCCTTCGATGTGTCGTCGATCCTGGGCGACCTCGACCTCGAATCGGTCATCGAGCAACTGCTGGATCGACAGATGTGCACCATGCCCACGCTGCACGACACCGCTCGACGACTCTGTCACCGGGCTCGACCGGGCTCGGCTCGATTCGCACGCATCGTCAGCACACGTCCAGCGTGGCTGAAGCCGGCCGATTCCCACCTCGAAGTCCTCGTCTTCGATCGGCTTCGACGGGTCGGACTGCAGGGTCTGGTCAGGCAGTTCTCGATCACACTGCCCACGGGTATCGCAGTGCATCCTGACATCGCCGTGCCGGAGATCTCGTGGGCCATCGAGATCGACCACGTCACCTGGCACGGTGGGCGGGTCGCCACTCAGGCCGACAAGGTCCGCGATCGACAGCTTCGCCAGATCGACTGGCACGTCGATCGAGTCACCGACTGCGAGATCACCTCCGACCTCGACGGCACGATCGATCAGCTGCTCGAGATCCATCGGCGGCTGCGACAAGGTCCGCGGTTGGACCGCCGCCGCAGTTCGTGAGCTGCTCGACGTCCATGACGTTCTCCCGCTCACGGACTGCGTGGTTCGTGAGTCCGGCGACGCCCCGGTGGTAGTGCAGCTCACGGACTGGATCGGTAAATGGAACGTCTGTTCAACCGCCGGACGCGGGTCTATGCTCGGGCGACCAGGCCGGGGGCGCCTGGGGGAGGAAGCGAGTCAGTGACCGATCCGATGATCCAGGTGCGCGGACTGTGGAAGGTGTATGGCCACCGAGCGGAACGGATCGTCGGGTCACCCGAAGCAGACCTGCCGCGCAACGAGCTCGAGGCCAAGACCGGGTGCGTCGTGGCGATGCGCGACATCGACCTCGACGTCGCCCAGGGCGAGGTGTTCGTCGTCATGGGCCTCTCCGGAAGCGGCAAGAGCACGCTCGTCCGGTGCCTCACCCGGCTCATCGAGCCCACCTCGGGGACGGTCACCATCGGCGGGGTCGACGTCACCAAAGCCGACGGTCAACAGCTGCTCGATGTCCGTCGGCACAAGGCCTCGATGGTGTTCCAGCACTTCGGCCTGTTGCCGCACCGCACCCTGGTCGACAACGTCGCGTTCGGGCTCGAGCTCCAGGGAGCCGACAAGAACAAACGCCGCGAACTGGCGGCCAGCACCCTCGAACTCGTCGGTCTGCGGGGCATGGGTTCGTACAAGCCGCACCAGCTCAGCGGCGGACAGCAGCAGCGCGTCGGCCTGGCCCGAGCGCTGGCCACCAACCCCGACATCTTGCTGTTCGACGAGCCCTTCTCGGCGCTCGATCCGTTGATCCGACGCGAGATGCAGGACGAAGTGATCCGCTTGCGCAGCGAAGTGCGCAAGACGATGGTCTTCATCACCCACGACCTGTCGGAAGCACTTCGGCTGGGCGACCGCATTGCGATCATGCGCGACGGCAGGTTCGTGCAGGTGGGCACGCCATCCGAGGTCGTGTTGAACCCCGCCGACGAGTACGTGCGCAACTTCGTTCGGGACGTGCCCCGGTCGCACGTCGTGGCGGTGGCTGCGATCATGGAACCGCTCGGCGACGGCCCCTATGGGGGCGACATCGCGGGCGACACCAAGGTGCGCGACGTGGTGGCTCATGTCGCGACCAGTGAACTTCCGCTTCGGGTGATCGATCCGTCCGGCACCCCGGTGGGCACGATCGACCGGCTCGGGGTGCTGTCCGTGATCGCGAACGAGGAACTCTGACCGATGGCGCTCGCCACCGCGCCGGCATCGGCCCCCACGTTCGGCGTCTCCAGCACGCGCCGGTGGGCGGTCCCCGCCACCGTGTTCGCATCGCTCGTCGTCGTCGCCGTCGCGGTCGGTCACGACGTGCCCTCGTGGCTCGACATCGGGCTGCAGAAGTGGGTCCGAGACCGCTACATGTGGACGGTCGCGAACAGCAACACACACTGGCTGTTCACGCGCATCTTCAACCCGTTGGCCGATGCCATCGATTGGTCGGTGCGGACGTGCATCGACGTTCTCGAAGGGCTCCGTTGGCCGGGGGTGATGGCGATCACCGCAGCCATCGGATGGCGCACCTCGGGGGTGCGGGCCGCGGTCGGCGGCGCCGCGGCGATGCTGACGGTCGCCGTGCTGGGCGTGTGGGACCAGGCCATGGTCACCCTCGCGATGATGCTCGTGGCGGTTGCGATCGCGATGGCGATCGGGGTGCCACTCGGCATCTGGACCAGCCGGTCGACACGGGCCGAGAAGGTCCTGCGGGTCTTCCTCGACACGTCTCAGGTGATGCCGGTGTTCGTGTACCTGATCCCGCTCGTCATCTTCTTCGGCATCCAGTTCCCACCGGCCGTCGTGGCTGCGGTCATCTATGCCGTGCCGGTGGCCGTGCGCCTCACCCACCTCGGACTGCGCAACGTCCCGGTGGTCATGAACGAGGTCGCGGAGTCGTTCGGGTGCACGCCACGGCAGCAGTTGCTCAAGGTGCAGCTCCCCATGGCGCGCAGCACCATCCTGTTGGGCCTCAACCAGGTGATCATGATGGCGTTCGCCGTCGTGGTCATCGCCTCGCTCCTCGGTGCTCCCGACCTGGGCAACCTGGTGTTGAAGGGCCTGCAGAAAGGCGATGTCGGCGCAGCGTTCGTGCCGGGTCTCGCGATCGTGCTGCTCGCTGTCGCGCTCGACCGGATCAGCACCGGTGAACGACCCACCGGCATCTCTCGATTCCGGCTCCCGGTACCGAAGCTGAGCCCTCGAACTGCCGCACTGAGCGTGGCTGGTGGTGTGGTCGCGATCATCGCCCTCGGGCGCGTGCTCGGCGCCGACTCCTTCCCGAGCAGTCTCACCGTCGACATCAGCGGGTCGATCAACGACGTGGTCGATTGGATCGAGCGCAATGTCCGCAAAGGCGTGCCGATCATCGGCGGCACGCAGTCGATCAACGACTTCCTCGTCACCGATGTCCTCGAACCCTTGCGCTCGTTCCTCGTCTGGGTGCCGTGGTTGCTCGTGGTGGTGGCCGTCGCCGCGATCGCCTGGGCGAGCCGCGGGTGGCGCCTCGCCGTCGGCTGTGCAGCGTGCCTGACCGTGATCGCGACGATGGGCTCGATCCCGGGGGGCAGCGACGGTCGGACCGACATGTGGGATCTGGCGATGGACACCTTGAGCCAGGTCTTGGTCGCCATCGCGCTCAGCGTCATCGTGGCCCTTCCGCTCGGGGTGCTGGCCGGCCGGTCCGACCCGGTCAACAACGCCCTTCGCCCGTTCCTCGATGTCGCCCAGGTGCTGCCCGCCTTCGTGTATCTCATCCCCGTCGTGGCGCTGTTCCTCCCCGGCCGCGGCGCCGGCGTGGTGGCCTGCGTGATCTACGCCGTGCCGCCGTGCGTGCGTCTCACCAGCCTGGGCCTGCGCGAGGTGCCGTACACCCCTCGCGAGGCGGCCATCTCCTTCGGAGCGACACCGCGCCAGGAACTGCTCAAGGTGCAGCTGCCGCTCGCATTCCGATCGATCATGCTCGGCATCAACCAGACCATCCTGCTGGTGCTCGCCACCGTGATCATCGCCGCGCTCGTGGGGGCGGGCGCCCTGGGCCTGGTCGCGTACGAAGGATTCACCAAGCCGATCCAGAAGATCGGCCAGAGTGCGGCGGCGGGCGTGAGTATCGTCGTGCTCGCGATCGTGCTCGACAGGATCACGCAAGCATGGGGCACCCGCCCCGACGACCAACGGCGGTCGTGAACGCCGCCTTTGCAACCATGGCGCCTCGTGCGCACCGCAGCAATCAGCCAGCGTCTCCAACAGGTCGTTGGCACATCACAGGGGGAACCTACGAACATGAGATCACATCGACGCAGCATCAAGCTGCTCGCGGCCAGCCTGGCCCTCAGCGGCTTGCTGGTGGCCTGTGGGGACGACGAGGTGGAGCCCGCCGACACTCCGGCCGGCACCGCAGCTGCCACGCCCGACGCGACCGAAGCGCCCGACTCTGGTGACACACCCGCCACGGGTGAGGGCATCGTGCTCGCCGTCAATCCGTGGACGGGTTCCGCGGTGAACGCCAACGTCGCCAAGGTCGTGCTCGAGGCGATGGGCACACCCGTCGACCTGCTCGACATCGACGAGAACGCCACGTGGGTCGGCATGGACGACGGCAGCATCGATGCCGTCCTCGAGGTGTGGCCGTCAGGTCACGCAGCCGACTACGAGACCTACATCACCGGCAAGAAGTCGGTGGTCGACATGGGACTCCTCGGCCCCAGCGCCAAGATCGGCTGGTACGTGCCGACGTTCGTGGTGGAAGACCACCCCGAACTGGCCACCTGGGAAGGCTTCATGGACACCGAGTTGGCCGCGTTGTTCGCGACCGCCGAGTCGGGCGACCAGGGTCAGTTCCTGATGGGCGATCCCAGTTACGTCACCTACGACGAGCAGATCATCGCCAACCTCGGCCTGCCGCTCAAGTACGTGGTGGCTGGATCCGAGGCCGCGCTGCTGACGGCGATCGACACGGCGATCGCCGACAAGAAGCCGGTGCTGATGCAGTTCTGGAAGCCGCACTGGAAGCAGCTCGAAGTCGACCTGACCGAGGTGACGCTGCCATCGGTGACCGACGAGTGCCTTGCATCCGCCGCCGCAGGCGACGGTACGTATGCCTGCGACTACGCAGTCGACGAGCTGTACAAGGCGGCCAACGCCGGTCTGGAAGCCAAGAACGCCACGGCGTTCAAGGTGCTCTCGAACATTCAGCTCACCACCGAGCAACAGAGCGAGATCGCCGGCTACATCGATCGTGACGGCATGGCGCCGCTCGACGCTGCCAAGAAGTGGGTCGATGCCAACGCCGACATCGTCGCCGCCTGGTCGGCCTGAACGCACGGCCTGAACGCACGGCCTGAGAGCCACACGCCCTCCACCGGTCGTTCAACCACAACAAACCACGACAAACAACAACAACAGACCACAACAACAGACGACACACGTTGCCGATGGTGGCCACCGGTCCTCGGACCGGCGGCCACCACCGCGTCAGGAGCACCCCATCATGTCCTCATCGAACACCCCCGCAAGCAGCACACCGATCGACGTCGGCTACGTGGGCCTCGGCAACCTCGGCGTCCATCTGGCTGCGAGCCTGGTGAGGGCGGGCCATCGCGTCACCGTCACCGATCTCGATCGCAGCCGAGCCAGCGCGCTCGAGGCGGCCGGAGCGACGTGGGCCACCACGGCGGCAGAGGTCGGCGCCGTGTCCGATGTCGTGTTCACCTGCCTGCCCTCGCCCGCGGCCGTGAACGCAGTCGTCACCGGCCCCGGAGGTCTGCTCGAAGCGATGCGAGCAGGCAGCACCTGGATCGACAACAGCACCACTGATCGCGACGACGCTGCTCGCCTCGCCGCGCTCGCCGCGGATCGAGGCATTCGCATGCTCGAAGCACCGGTCACGGGCGGCGTGCACAAGGCGGCGGCGGGCGACATCACCGTGCTCGTCGGCGGCGACGAGGGTCTGTTCACCGAGCATCGGGCTCTGCTCGAAGCGATCGGCAGCCCCGTGCTGTACATGGGCCCCCTCGGTAGCGCTGCGGTGATCAAGGTGATCACGAACATGCTTGCGTTCATCCACCTGGTGGCTGCCGGCGAAGCGCTGATGCTGGCCAAGCGCGGTGGCCTCGACCTCACCAAGTCGTTCGAGGCGATCCTCAACAGCTCGGGCAACAGCTTCGTGCACGAAACCGAGAGCCAGGTGATCTTGAACGGCAGCTACAACATCAACTTCACGATGGACCTGGCTTGCAAGGACCTCGGCTTCGCGACCGACTTCGGTCGTGAGTTCGGGGTGCCGCTCGAGCTGGCCGGCCTGGTCGAGCAGACGTTCATCCGCGCCAGGGCCCAGTACGGCGGCAATGCCTGGTCGCCGCAGGTGGTGAAGTTGCTGGAAGACGCGCTCGGCACCGACCTCCGTGCGCCCGGCTTCCCGGCGGAGCTGAAATGACGGAACTCGTACACGACGCCGATCGAGACTCGGCGAGCATCGCCGAGCACCAGCGGGTGACCCGGAGAGAGCTGGCCGCCACCTTTCGCTGGACGGCGCGACTCGGATGGAACGAAGCGGTCGCCAACCACTTCAGCGCGATGGTCGACGACTCGAGGTTCCTGCTGAACCCGGTTGGCAAGCACTTCGCGCGGATGACGGCGAGCGAACTCCTTCTGCTCGACGCGACCCGCGCCGGCGAGCCAGGCGCTGGACCCGAGGGCGCCGATGTCACCGCCTGGTGCCTCCACGCCCACGTTCACCGGCATGTGCCGCACGCCAAGGTGATCCTGCACACGCACATGCCGTACGCGACGGCGCTGGCGTGTCTCGACGGCTACGAGTTCCAGATGCTCGACCAGACCGCATGTCGATTCTTCGGCACCGTCGGCTACGACCGCGAGTACGGCGGCATGCTGATGGACGACAGCGAGGGCGAGCGCGTCGCCCGATTGCTCGGCTACGCGAACAACGTGTTGCTCCTCGGCAACCACGGCGTGATCGTGGTGGGCCAGACCGTGGCCGAGGCGTGGGACGATCTGTACCACTTCGAGCGTGCGTGCCGCCTGCAGGTGCTGGCGTTGTCGACGGGTCGACCGCTCGCCGTGCTCAGCGACGACGTCGCCGCGATCACTGCGGCGCAGTGGCGCGACTACCCGCACGCCGCAGCGCAGGCGCACCTTGCCGAACTGATGGCGCTCCTCGACGATCACGAACCCGACTACGCGACGTGACCCCGACGGTTCGTGCGGTGGCCACCGCCTGCGGAGCCCGGATCGACGGCCTCGACCTGAGCGCACCGACGGCGGACGCGATCGATCTCGTTCGATCCGCGCTGGCAGCACACTCGGTCGTGTTCGTGAGCGACCAACACCTCACGCCCCGACAGCAGGTGAAGCTCACCTCGATGTTCGGCGAGGTGCTGTGCGTTCCGTACATCGCCCCGATGGCCGATCATCCCGAGGTGGTCGCTGTCCTGAAGGAAGCCGACGAACAGCGCATCTCCACCTTCGGAGGCACGTGGCACTCCGACTTCTCGTTCCTCGAGGAACCACCGAGCTTCACCTTCCTGCAGGCCGTGGAGTTGCCGGAAGTGGGCGGCGACACGATCTGGTCGAGCCAGTACGCCGCCTACGAAGCGCTGTCACCCGGCATGAGGCGACTCCTCGACCCGATGAAGGCGATCCAGACAGGATGGCCGCACGGCACGACCGGTCCGACAGCAGGTGCAGCGGTCAGCCGTTCGGTCGTGATGACCCGCAACGACCCGTCAGCGGACCGCGAGGTCGCGCAGCCCGTGGTGCGCGTGCATCCGGTCACAGGCCGCCGAGCACTGTTCGTGAACCCGGTGTACACGCAACGATTCGAGGAAATGACGATCGATGAGTCGGCCCCGCTGCTGCGGTACCTCTTCGATCACTCTGTTCGCGCCGAGTTCACCTGTCGTCTGAGATGGACGCCTGGCACCCTCGCGATCTGGGACAACCGCTGCCTGTTGCACCTCGCGATCAACGACTACGACGGCAGCCGCCGGCTGCTCCATCGCACGACGACAGCCGGTGAACGCCCCGTGGGCTCCTGAGCGGTCCGTTGGCACGTCACACCGGTCAGTTGGATGTCGACGATGTTGCCCAGATTGTGACTCGGCGACGCGCGGTGACGCGATCGGGGCGTCAGGTCGGGGGCACGTCCGACTGATGTCGGTAGTACTCGGTGTGCTCTGCCTCGAGCGGGGTGTTGCCCAGGATGAGATCGGCCGCCTTCTCTGCCATCATCATCACCGGGGCGTAGATGTTGCCGTTCGTCACGTAGCGCATCGCCGATGCGTCGCACACGCTGACGCCCTGCACGCCGTGCACCTTCATCGTCCGTGGGTCGACCACGCTGGAGTCGTCCTCGGCCCCCATGCGGCACGTGCACGAAGGATGAAGTGCCGTCTCGCCGTCCTTGCGCACCCAGTCGAGGATCTGTTCGTCGGTCTCGACGGACGGGCCCGGCGAGATCTCACCGCCGTTGTACGGCGCCATCGCCGGTTGACCGAGGATCGTGCGGGCCATCCGGATGGCTTCGACCCACTCGCGCTGGTCTTCCGGGGTGGAGAGGTAGTT
Source organism: Actinomycetes bacterium (assembly GCA_031400715.1). Lineage (GTDB taxonomy): Bacteria > Actinomycetota > Acidimicrobiia > Acidimicrobiales > Ilumatobacteraceae > VFMC01. Next base: position 16,827 of record JANNQK010000302.1, read on the forward strand.
GAAGCGCAACTCGGGGTGCACGGTCGGATCGGTGGACGTGATCGAGACCGAACCCTCGGAGTTCGAGTACATCGGCCCGATGTGCACCTGATAGCCGTGCCCACCGGCCGGGGCGGTTCCGTCGTAGCGAACCGCGATCGGCAGGAAGTGGAACATCAGGTTCGGATACCGCACGTCGTCGTTGCTGCGCGCGAAACCGCCCGACTCGAAGTGGTTGCTCGCCCCCGGGCCCTTGCGGCGGAACAGCCAGTCGGCCCCGATGAACGGACGCCGCCAGAACTGCAGCGACGGCTGCAGCGACACCGGCTGCGTGCACGAATGCTGCACATAGACCTCGAGGTGGTCCTGCATGTGCTGTCCGACGGCGGGCAGATCGTGCACGACGGGGATGCCGAGCGACTGCAGGTGCGACGCATCGCCCACGCCGCTCAACTGCAGCAGTTGAGGTGTGTTGAACGCACCGCCGCACAACACCACCTCACCGGCGTCGACGGTGTGCGTGGTGCTGCGCCCTGCCAGGTTGTGAACGCTGTACTCGACGCCCGTGGCTCGGGTGCCGTCGAACAACACCTTGTGCACCAGCGCACGTGTCGTGACGGTGAGGTTCGGCCGGTTCATGATCGGCCACAGGTACGCCTTCGATGCGCTGAGGCGACGACCGCGACGGATGTTGCGATCGAAGCGCGTGAAGCCTTCCTGGCGATAACCGTTCACATCGTCGGTTCGCGGCAGGCCGGCCTGCTCGGTGGCCTGGAGGAAGGCTTCGATCAACGGGTTGTCCGACAGGCCGCGCTCCACCTCGAGCGGGCCGTTCCCTCCGCGCCACTCATCGGCACCGGCGAGGCAGGTCTCCATCTTCTTGAAGTAGGGCAGGCAATGGGCGTAGTCCCAGGTGTCCATGCCCTTGTCGGCGGCCCACCGCTCGTAGTCCATCGGGTTGCCCCGCTGGAAGATCATCCCGTTGATGCTGCTCGAGCCCCCGAGCACCTTGCCGCGGGCGTGGTACACCTTCCGACCGTTCATGAACGGCTCGGGCTCGGACTCGTACTTCCAGTCGTAGAACCTGCTGCCGATCGGGAACATGAG
>JANNQK010000303.1:0-3828 GCA_031400715.1 Actinomycetes bacterium
GCTGGAGTGGTTTTACGTTCCCCACCCCCGCGTGGTTGGGGGGGGCGCCCATGGCCGCGCCCACCGCGCCGCGGGGGGCGCGCGGCAACCCCCGCCCCACGACGAGCGGATCGGGAGGCTCCGACCCGCACAGGTCTGGTCCGAGGTGGTCGATCAACTCGTGCTCGCGTTCGGTGGGGATGGCGCGCAGCAACGGCAGGTCGATCCCGGTGAGTCGACCGTCGGTGAACCACAGCTCGAGGCGTCGGCGCCACTCGGGTTCGGTGGAGGCCCGCCCGATCGAAAAGCGGCCGTCCATCAGCAGGTGCGCATGCACCGTGACGCGCTCGCCCGAATCGCGGACGAAGCGCAGGAACAGGTGCTTGCCGAACGCGTCGGCAGCTTCGAACACCGCGCCCGTGAGATCGAGACCGACGAGGCGCGGATCGCGAACCATCGAACGGACACAGCGTTGCCCCGCGAAGCGATCAGAGATGCGCTCGGCGAGCCGGCGGATGGTGTCGCCCTCGGGCACCCGACCATGATGCCTGAGCCGAGCACCCGATCGTCGCGCTGTCGAACCGCCGTGCGCGGTAAGTTCCGACGCGTGGTGCGCATGGGGGTGGTACCCGCTTCGGGACTGATCGATGCTGACATCGTCGAGCGGAGCCGGCTGTTGCACGCCATCGCGGACGCAGGTCTCGACGGGGTGCTCCAGGCCGATCACGTGTCGTTCCGGACCGGCGTCGGCACCGAGGCGATCGTGATGATGGCGGGCCTGTCGGGAGCACATCCCACGCTCGGACTCCACATCGGTGTGTATCTGCTTCCGCTACGGCACCCGGTGACCGTCGCCCGATCGTTGGCGACACTCGCGCAGTTGGCCCCGGGTCGCGTAGTGTTCGGCGTGGGCATCGGTGGAGAGGACCGCCATGAGGTGGAGGTGTGCGGGGTCGATCCGCGTACCCGTGGTCGTCGCTGTGATGCATCGCTCGAGGTGCTGCGCGCGCTGCTCGACGGCCAGACGGTCACACATCACGACGAGTTCTTCGACATCGACGACTGTCGCATCGTGCCGGCACCCATGCCTGCGATGCCGCTGCTCGTGGGTGGTCGATCGGACGCCGCAGCGCGCCGCGCCGGCCGTTTCGGTGACGGATGGTTGGGCGCTTGGTGTTCCGCCCGGCGTTTCCGAGAGGTCGCAGGGATCTGCGAACACGTGGCTGCCGCGTCAGGCCGCGGCGTCGTCGCGTGGCGGCACAAGTACCAGCCGTGGGTGGGTCTTGCTGCGACGAAGGAAGAGGCCAGAGGGCACGTGGCCACCGCGATGCGTCGCTTCTACGGCCTGCCGTTCGAGGCGTTCGAGAAGTACACACCGTACGGCACCCCAACCGATGTGGCCGAAGCACTGGCTCCGTACGTCGAAGCGGGTGTGTGTGAGTTCGACATGAGCCTGTGTGCGGCCGACACCGATGCAGCGATCGAGATGGCTGGCGAGGTCAAGCGCCTGCTGAACGGGTGACCTCGAGGCCGTCCTCGGCCGGTCTCACGCTCGTTCGCTCGTTCGCTCGTTCGTCCATCGTTCGGTGGCGTTGTGAACGATCATCTGACGGGAGCGACCCAGCCGCCGAGTTTCGCGTACTCGACCGCTATCTGGGCGGCGAGCACGGCGTTGTTGCGCACGAGGGCGAGGTTCGCCGCCAGACTGCGGCCACCGGTGCGCTCGACCACGTCGGCGAGCAGGAACGGCGTGACGTCCTGGCCGACGACACCACGGCGATCGAGCTCTGCGAGCGCATCCTCGATCACCTGGCGGATCTCGTCGGCAGGGATCTCGTCGGCCTCGGGGATCGGGTTGGCGATGCTGACCCCGCAGGTCAGGCCCAAGGCGGGTCCCCATGCTGCGTGCAGGAAGCGGGCGATCTCGGTCGAACCGTCCAGCCGTCGCGGCGCAGCGAAACCGCTCGTGCGCGAGTAGAACGCCGGGAAGTCGTCGCTGCCGTTCACCACCACCGGAACGCCGAGGGTCTCCATCCGCTCCAAGGTGAGGCCGATGTCGAGGATCGACTTCACACCGGCCGACACCACGGCCACCGGCACCGCGGCCATCTCGGTGAGGTCGGCGCTGATGTCGAAGCTCTCGGCTGCGCCACGGTGCACACCGCCGATGCCCCCGGTGGCGAACACGCGGATGCCGGCACGGGCGGCGAGTCGCATCGTTGCAGCGACGGTGGTGGCACCGTGCTTGCCGGTCGCCAGTAGCCACGGCAGGTCGCGTGTGGTGGCCTTGTGCACCTCAGGGTGTGTGGCCAGCAGTTCGAGATGCTCGGGCGTGAGCCCGATGTGAGCCACTCCGTGCAGCACCGCGATGGTTGCCGGCACGGCGCCGTGGGCGCGCACGATCGCTTCGACCTCGGTCGCCATCGCGACGTTGGTGGGGTAGGGCATGCCGTGGCTGATGATCGTCGACTCGAGGGCCACGACCGGCCGACCGCCGCTCAGAGCATCGGCCACCTCTTGATGCACCTGCAATCGGTTGCCCACGGTCATGTGGGGAGCCCAGGACGTGGCATGCCGCGCATGTCGTGGACCGCGTCCGCGATCACCCGATGCGTCTGCTCCCGCAGCATCGGGAGATCATCGAGGGTGAGTCCTTCGGTGCTGATGGGCGCGAGGACGCGGACCTCGGCGTCGCTCACCCCGAAACGCCAGTCGCCTTTCACCATCGCGTCGTAGGCACCGTTCACCGCCAGGGGCAGGATCGGTACCTGGTTCTCGATCGCGAGACGGAAGGCTCCGTCCTTGAACTGCTTCAGCTCGCCGTCTCTCGATCGGGTGCCTTCGGGGAAGATCATCACGCTCGTCTTCTTCTCGAGCCGGTCCTTGCAGGCTGCCATCGCCTGGACCACGCTGTCGCGCTCGCCGCGCACCAGGCGGATGTCGCCGGTCATCCGCATCATCCAGCCCACCAGCGGAAAGCGGAAGAAGTGCTGCTTCGACAGCCACTTCATCTCCCACGGCAGGTGCGAGATGAGCAGGATGTCGACGAAGCTCTGATGGTTCGCGACCACGACGTACGGTCGCCGCGGATCGGTGATGTTGGTGCCCGTGGTGCGGAAGGTCCACAGCGGGTTGAGCATCTGGTGGGCCACGCAGAGCTTGCGGAACAGGTAGCCCGCCGCGTAGTGACCTCTGTCGAACGGGAGCGTCACGAGCCACACGACGAACACCATCGGCGTCCACAGGATGATCACCAGACCGAGCACGAACCACGCCCAGATCGACAGCACCGTGCGCGCCACCGCGTTGTCGAGCAGACGCCCTCGACCCGACGGGCGTGAGCGCGGACCTGGATCTGACAGCGAAGAGGTGGAGGCGGCGGCCATGGAGCCCATCGTGGCAGACACCACGCCTAACCTGACACACATGACCCCCGATGTGCAGCAGCTGTTCGACGCTGCAACCGCCGTGCAGGCCCACGCTTACGCCCCGTACTCCGGATTCTTCGTCGGGGCCGCAGTTCGCACCCGTTCAGGCGCCGTGTTCGCCGGCGCCAACATGGAGAACGCAGCGTATCCGCAGGGTGTGTGTGCCGAGGGCGGAGCGCTGTCGGCCATGGTCGCGGCCGGTGAACGCGACGTCGTGGAGGTACTGGTGGTCGGCCCGGCCGGCGATCAGCTGACGACCCCGTGCGGAGGCTGTCGCCAGAAGATCCGCGAGTTCGCGCAGCTCGACACACCCATCCACGTCGCCGGCCCCGAAGGTGTGCGCCGATCGTACACGCTGGGCGAACTGCTTCCGGAGAGCTTCGGTCCGGCGCACCTCGGAGTACGACCGTCGGCGTCCTAA
>JANNQK010000304.1:0-17188 GCA_031400715.1 Actinomycetes bacterium
CCCCCCCTCTCGTCCCACCGCCCCCCGGCCCCCTGCTGCCGCCCGTCACCCCCGCGCGCCCCCCCCCGCCCCCGGCCCCACCCTCCTCCGCCACTACCCACCCCCCCCTCCCGGCACCCCCCACGTCTCGCTCGGTCGGGCCTGCCAGGTCAGTCGGCAACGCTGGCGTTCACCCAACTGCCGTGGAACCCGAAGGGGACACGGGGCAGATGGATGGTCGCGACGGGCTCGTCGCTCATCGTCGCTGCGTCGTAGATGACGCACTCGCTCTGGTCGACGTGGGCGTCGTAGACGTAGGTGATCAGGTAGCCGTCGTCTTCGGCGGTTCCACCGTCGGCCGGCACGAAGACCGCCTCGCCCGGTTGGCGGCCGAGGCCGACGTCGATCGATGAACGGGCGCCCGTCTGCTGGTCGTACTTCAGCAGGGTGCCCGACGAGTTGATCGAGTTCTCGAGGCTCAGGCCGACGTCGAACCCCATCAGATAGCCGTACCGGTGCGGCAGACCGATGCGGGCATCGGGCACGCGGGGGAAGTCCGCCGGGTGGTCGTCGATCTGCGTCTCCGAGACCGTGCCGGTCGCGGTGTCGATGACCCAGCGGTGCAACATCGGGCTGGGGAAGTCCATCCCGCCGTTGCGCCACACGTGGCTCATCCGGGCCACGTCGATCACGATCTTGGTGCCGTCCTCGTACGCGTTCAGCGGATGGAAGACGTAGCAGGGGTTGATGTCGTACCAGACCACCGAAGCGTCGTTGCCGTTGCGGGGCAACACGCCGAGGCGGGCCGGGTAGTCGTCGTCCCAACGGATCGGCATCTCGCCCTTGAGGGCCAGATCCATGTCGAACACCGCGGGAAGGTCCATGAAGATGATGTGGTTCTGCGTGACGTTGAAGTCGTGCATCATCGTCGGCCCCCCGACGGTGATCTCCTCACTCTGGACGAGTTGGCCATCCGCTGACACTCGGAGGTACGTGAGGTACGGCGGCAAGGCCGAGTACCCGAACGCGAGCAACTCGCCGGTGACCGGGCAGATCTTCGGGTGCGCCGTGAACGATCCGGTGAGCTTGCCGTCGAAGTCCGTCGGGCCCACCGTCTCGAGCCCGCCGTCGAGGACGTAGGGGAAGTGTCCCTCTTCGAGAGCGAGGATCTTGCCGGAGTGGCCGATGACGTGAGTGTTGGCCTTCGAAGCCGTCTTGTCGAGGGCCACGTTCAGATCGAGGATGTCGAGCTGCGGGTTGGCGATGAACGGTGTCTGCACGTAGCGGTTGCGGTACCACTCGGCCTTGCCGTCACGCAGGCGCACGCCATGGATCATGCCGTCACCGAAGAACGGGTGATCGCTCATGCCGGTGAAGGGGTTGGCTCCGTTGCGGAGGTAGCGGCCGTCGAGCTCGGTCGGGATCGTGCCGGTCACGCGCAACTCGGTGAGCGTGACTTCGTCCTGGGTCGGGCGGCCGTTTCCTCTGAGATGGGCGGGTACTTCGGTCATGGACATGACGACCTCCAGTGGTCTCGGTCTGCTGTCGCGGACCGTAGCACTGGGCAGGTCGGCGATCGTGAGTGGGCACGTCGGGCCCGTCTCGGGCGTCTCGGGCAATCATGCGCGCGAGGCGTGCACCGGGATCAGCCGAACGTGACCCCTTGCGCGAGTGGCAACTCGTTGGAGTAGTTGATCGTGTTGGTGGCTCGGCGCATGTAGGCCTTCCACGAGTCGCTCCCGCTCTCGCGTCCGCCGCCGGTGGTCTTCTCGCCGCCGAACGCACCGCCGATCTCGGCGCCGCTCGGGCCGATGTTCACGTTGGCGATGCCGCAGTCGCTCCCGTCGGCCGCCATGAACCGTTCGGCGTCGCGTACGTCGGTGGTGAAGATGCTGCTGGCCAGGCCCTGGGGTACGGCGTTGTGCAGATGGATCGCCTCGTCGAAGTCGTCGTAGCCCATCGCGTACAGCACGGGGGCGAAGGTCTCGGTCTCCACGATGCCGCTCTGGGTCGGCATCGAGACCAGCGCAGGGCGCACGTAGGCTGCGCTGGGGGCCTCGTCGACGTACAACTGCTCGCCGCCCGCCACCACGGTGCCACCGTCGACGGTCGCCTGGCCGAGCGCCCGAACCATGGCTGCATGTGCAGTCGGGGTGATGAGCGGGCCGACCAGTGTGTCGGCGCGCAGCGGGTCGCCGACCGGCAGCGACTCGAAGGCGGTGCCCACCTTCGACAACACCTCGTCGAGTCGTGAACGATGCACGATCAACCGACGCAACGACGTGCACCGTTGACCGGCGGTACCAGCGGCCGAGAACGTGATGCCACGGACGGCGAGCGCCAGATCGGCCGACTCGGTGACGATCGCCGCGTTGTTCCCGCCGAGCTCGAGGATGGAACGTCCGAATCGGCCGGCGACGATGGGGGCAACCTTCGCACCCATCGCCGTGGAACCCGTGGCGCTCACCAGCGGCACCCCGTCGCTCGCCACCAGTTCGGCACCCACGCTGCCATCGCCGAGGACCACTTGGTTGAGATGTGCAGGCGCTCCGAGCTCGGCTGCAGCGCGTCGCAACAGCGCGTCGGTGGCGAGCGCGGTGAGCGGGGTGAGCTCGCTCGGCTTCCAGATCACCGTGTTCCCGCACACCAGCGCCAGCGCGGCGTTCCAGGACCAGACGGCCACCGGGAAGTTGAAGGCCGTGATGACCGCAGTGGGCCCCAGCGGATGCCACTGCTCCATCAACCGGTGCCCCGGACGCTCGGAGGCGATCGTGAGACCGTGGAGCTGACGGCTGAGGCCGACGGCGAAGTCGCAGATGTCGATCATCTCCTGCACCTCGCCGAGGGCTTCGCTCTCGATCTTGCCCGCCTCGAGCTGCACGATCCGGGCGAGGTCGCTCTTGTGGGCGCGCAACAGCGTCCCGAGGATTCGCACGAGCTCACCTCGCCGTGGCGCCGGCGTGGTGCGCCACACCCGGAACGCCTCCGTCGCGCGATCGACGGCATCGGCGACTGCCACCGTCGCGTCGACGGTGCCGAGTTGCCCGCCCGTCACCGGTGTGCGGGCACGGTGCGCGCCGTCGGCCGACAGGCCGGTCGCACCACACGCTGTCAGCGCATCGAGCGCGAGTGGAACGAGGACGTCGGTGGTGGAGATGCTCACCGCCACATCATGCCAGCCTGCTCACCCCGCCTCGGGGCGACGGCCGGGTCAGTCGGGTTGTCTCGGGGTGAACACGGTGCTGGCCGGCGACGCACCGGTGATCGCATCGGCGGCGAGGATCACCGCTGCCGCGGTGTAGGCCGAGGTCTCGCCGAACGGGAACCGTTCGAGTGTGGGGTACACGATGCCGGTCCAGTACGAGCCGTCGTCCAGTCGGTGCGACCTGGTCCACGCCAGCAGGTCGGTTGCCGTCGAGAAATCCCCGCTCGTCGCGTAGGCGATCGCCGCCTCGGCCGTCTCGGACGCGGTGATCCATGGCTCGTCGCTCACGCAACGAATGCCCTTGCCCTCCATCGCGAACACGTCCCACTTGTCGGCGAGGTGAGCCTTCGCGTCCTCGCCCGTCACGGCGCCGCTCAGGACCGGGTAGTACCAGTCCATCGCCCAGCGAGGCTTCGGCTCGAACGCCTCGGGATGGTTGGCGACGATGAACGCCATCTGCTCGGCAGCGTCGTGCCAGTCAGGTCTCGGTTCGTTGATCAGTCGGGCGAGATGCGCCCCGCATCGGAGCGCATGTTGGATGCTGGACGACCCGGTGAGCAGTGCGTAGTCCCACGGCAGCGTGTGTTCGGTGCGAGCCCACAGCACGGTTCCGTTGCTCTTGCGCATGCCGAGCACCCAATCGAGGGCTCGCTCGACCGTCGGCCAGAGGTGGTCGACGAAGGCGCGATCCCAGGTGCAGAGCCAGTGATGCCAGACACCGGTCGCGATGTAGGCGCACACGTTGGTGTCGAGCTTGGCCTCCTCCACCGATCCGTCCGGCAGGTAGTAGTTCCACCAGCTCCCGTCCGGCCGTTGCATGTCGACCAACCACTCGTAGGCGCGCTCGGCCTCATGATGGAAGCCGGCCACGTCGAGCGCCATGGCCGTCTCGACATGGTTCCAGGGATCGCAGTGACCGTCGACGAACCACGGGATCATCCCGGTGTCGAGCTGCAACGACACGATCGACTCGGCGCTCTGCACGATTTCGTCTGCGCTCAGGACGCCATCGAGGTTCGGCACCGTGGTCACGAGGCCGGTTCCATCTCGGTCGTCGACTGGCGTGCAGGCTTGCGCCCGTAGACGATCAGGCTCTTGCCGAGCACCGGCGCCAGACCGCGCTCGAGCAGCTTCATGCCGACGGGCTGGTTGACGATCTCCCACTCGAGCAGCTTCTGGTACGCGTTGACGGCGCGGTTGTCGGTGCGGCGAGGACCAACCGCGCACTTGAGCCACCAGTACGGCGAGTGCAAGGCGTGGGCGTGATGGCTGCCGAGCACCTCGAGGCCGGCACTGCGCAGCTTCGCCTTCAACTCGGTGGCCGAGTAGATGCGGACGTGCCCGCCGACACTCTTGGGAGCGTGGTACTCGTCGCTGAGCATCCAGTTGACCTTCTCGGGAAACCATGTGGGCACGGTGGCGGCGAACGTGCCCCCGGGCTTGAGCACGCGAACGAACTCCGCGATCGCGTCGACGTCGCACTGGATGTGCTCGAGCACCTCGCTGGTGATCACTCGATCGAAGGTGTTCGCGGCGAAACCGAGCACGGTGGCATCGCCGCGAAGGACTCCGACGTACCGTTCTTCGGCGATCTCGCCGGCTTCCACCATTGCGCCGAAGGTGCCGCGGGTACCGACGACCTCGTCGGCGGCGTAGTCGAGCGCCACCACGTTGGCTCCTCGGCGCGCCAACTCGAAGGCGTGGCGGCCGAAACCCGCACCTGCGTCGAGCACGAGGTCGCCCGCACGGACGCCCAACCGATCGAATCTGATGGTCAGCACGAACTCAGATCCTGCCGTTCCGGCGGAGCTTGTCGACGTTGTGGGGCATCGCCAGCACCTCGCGGTATTGATCGACCGTGAGCTGTGCGCAGTGCTTCCAACTCCACCGCTCGACCACGCGCTGCCGACCGGCGGCACCGACGCGAGCGCGAAGCTCGGCACTGTCGAGGCCGCGACGGATCGCGCTGGTGAGGGAATCGACGTCACCCGCCTTGCACCCGAGCACGGTGTCGTTGTCGGCGCCGGTCACCTCGGGGAGCGCTCCGCCGTCGGTGGCCACGAGGCAGATTCCTGTGCACATGGCTTCGATCGCCGGCAGGCTGAACCCCTCGTACAGACTCGGCACGACGGCGAGCTCGGCCTCGGCGTACAGCTCGACGATCCGTTCGTCGGTCACACCCGACACGAAGTCGATGTACGGGCGCAGCCCCAGTTGATCGATGAGATCGGCGCTGTGTCCCTCGCGTGGCTTGCCGATGATGGTGAGGCGAACGTCGCGCTCGGTGCGCAGCTTCGCCATCGCCTCCAGCAGGTAGGCGAGACCCTTCAATGCGACATCGGCCGATGCGGTGGTGATGAGGCGCCCGGGTTGGCGCTGCACCCCGTCGATCGGCTTGAACAGATCGGGGTCGACGCCGACGGGCACGAGGCGCATGCGATCCATGCTGACTCCCATGTCGGCATTGATGTCCTTGATCGAGTTCTGACTGACCACCACGATGCGCGGCATCTGGCTGGCGACCTTGCCCTGCATCTCGACGAAGCGGTACCAGCGCTTGAGCGCGCGGCGCTTCGAGCCGCTCTTGGCGTGTTCCATCTCGAGAGCACGATCGCGAGTGATGGGGTGGTGGAGGGTGACCACGGTGGGGATGAGCTTCTCGAGTTTCAAGATGCCGTAGCCCAGGCACTGGTTGTCGTGGACGAGATCGAAATCGGCGGTGCGCTGCTTCAGCGCGCCGAGCACCCGAGTGCTGAACGCACGCGGTTCGGCGAAGGTGCCGCGCAGGTGCATGAGGACTTCGACGAGGTCACCTTTGGTCTTGATCTCCCAGTAACCCGGCAGGCGGCCGGGGTAGGAGTCGTTCCAGATGTCGAGGCTGGGCAACTTGTGCAGCGGGATGCGCTCGTCGAGCACCGGGTAGGGCTGGCCGCCGAACACCTCGACCTCGTGGCCGAGGTCGAGGAGCGCCTTGGTCAGGTGTCGTGTGTAGACGCCCTGGCCACCCACGTGCGGCTTGCCGCGATAGGTGAGATAGGCCAGACGCAGAGGCGCATCGGGGTCGAGCGGAGAGCGCCGTGCAGACATGACGGAACAGGCTACCGGCCGGTAACGGGATGGCTCCGGGGGCGAACGTGTCGCCCGTCAGGTCGTCCGTCAGGTCGTCCAGGCGATGGTCATCGTGCGCTGGAGCATCTCACCCGGCTGGATGATGGTCGCCGCCCCCAGGTTGACGGCATCGGGGGGACCGCTCTGCGGTTCGACGCAGGTGGCGTGGTCGGGTTTGTCGTACACCACCCAGTGATCGCAATCGCTGGCGACGGTGACCGTGATCGAGGGCGAGATCTGCAGCACGAGCGGCGCCAACGGACGGACGAAGCAGTCGTCCCATGGCCGGGCGGGCGGATCGATGAGCTCGCCGGTCGGGATGCCGGCGTCGTCCTGTCGATACATCGCGCCGAAGCGAAGGTCGTCGGCCACCGGCTTCCGGAACCACGGATGCCAGCCGAGCGTCGCCGGCATCGCCTGCGCTCCCGCTGTCACCGTGAGCACACAGATCAACGCATCGGGGGTGAGCAGCACGTGCTGGTGAGCGGTGCCTCCCAGCTGCCATCTCAGCGCGCACTGCATCTCGACGTGGTCGAATCCCTGATCGAGGACGTCCCAGGCGCTCACGAAGCCGCTGCCGTGGATGGCGTGCGGCCCGAGGTTCACCGGGAGCTGGATCTGGTGGCCTCCCCACCGCAGCAGCCCGTTGCGGACGCGGCCGGCGTAGGGCACCATCGGGTAGCTGCCCCACAGGAGTGGGTCGCTCGCAGGAGTGCCGGTCACCAGCAGTTCCTCGACGTCTCTGCCCGTGCCGACGCGGATCGACGCGATCCGTCCCCCCGAGATCGGGCTCACGAGCACCGTCGCCTGTCCTGCTTCCAACTCCACCATGGCGACAGTCTGACAGCCGACCGGGCGCCCGACCATCTGGGGTCTGTCATGCGTCGTGCGCCCGTCTGGCAACATCGAGCGATGCGAGGACTCGTGCAACGGGTGATACAGGCGTCGGTCACGGTGGTGTCCGCCGAGGCGAGCGGAGCGACCGATGACGTCGTGGGGAAGGACGTGGTGGGGCAGATCGGTCAGGGGCTGTGCGTCCTGGTCGGCGTCACCCACGGCGACACCGAGGCCGATGCCGTGAGGCTGGCCGACAAGATCTGGCATCTGCGGGTGATGGACGACGACGACGGGGTGATGAACCGATCGGTCGCCGACACCACTCGGGAGGTGCTGGTGGTCAGCCAGTTCACGCTGTACGGCGACACCAGCGCCGGTCGGCGTCCGAGCTGGATCGCCGCGGCCCGACCCGACCATGCCGAACCGCTCGTCGAGCGTGTGGTGGCGAGACTGCGCGACCTGGGTGCGACGGTCGCGACCGGGCGCTTTCGGACCGAGATGATGGTGTCACTCGTGAACGATGGCCCCGTCACGGTGCTCGTCGAGGTCTGAGCTCGGCCGTCGCCTGACCGGCGTGGCACGGGCGATGCCCACCCTGGCTTGCTGGTGATGCATGCACCGTCTGCGGCAGTGGTGTGCCATCCTGCCCGGATGGATGCCGTGCAGCTGCTCGCCAGCGCTCCGTTCTTCGCAGGTGCGAGCCCTGGTGCACTCGGTCATCTCGCTCAGGCCTCCACCATGCGCAGCCATGCCAGAGGAACGTTCGTGTGCCGGCAAGGCGACCGCGGCACGGCGATGTCGGTGGTGGCCACCGGCGGGCTGAAGCTGGTGACCACGTCGATCGACGGTGACGAGGTGTTGTTGGCCACTGTCGGTCCCGGCGATGCGTTCGGCGAACTGGCGGCGCTCGACGACGGCCCGCGGACCGCATCTGCACTCACGCTCGCACCGACGACCGTGCTCGCTGTGCCGGGCGACGTGCTCCGCGGGGCGATGGCGATGCATCCGAGCCTGTTGCAGTCGGTCACGTCGGCGTTGGCGGCGCTGGCTCGAAGGGCGACCGAGCAACGATGTGATCTCGTCTTCCACGATCTTCCGGGCAGAATTGCGAAAGCGCTGCTCGACCTTGGTGGCGCCGATGGACGCGCGCGTCAACAACTGAACCAAGGCGAGATCGCTCTGCTGACGGGCGGAACCCGCCAATCGGTGAACCAGACGCTCAAGACGTTCGAGAGTGCGGGATGGATCGCGATCGAGGGACGATCGATCCGGATCGTGGATCGAGATCAGCTGAGCAGGCGAGTCGCGTCACGCGCCTGAACTGCGACCAGCCGTCGGAGCAGTCGTTCGAGCAGCCGCCGTCGCGGCACGTGCGCGGCGCGCCGCCAGATGGCAGCCGATCAGCGCGCCGAGCACCACGAGAGCCCAGGGCAGGTCGCCCACGGAGCGGTACCACGTGGTGCCCGAGCGCAACGCGACCGCTTGGGTGATCACGGACTGCTCGCTGACCGACGTGCGCTGGTAGACCTCGCCGTCGGGGCTGACGAACGCGCTGAATCCGGTGGGCGCGGCCTGGACGACCCACCTTCCCGACTCCACGGCTCGCAAGCGGCTGGATGCCACCTGTTGGCTCTGCAGGATCGTCCCGGTGTAGCTCGAGCCGTTGGTGGGGTTGATCACGAACGCTCCGCCGTTTCCGACACCGTCGCGCACACGGCTTCCGAAGAAGATCTCCCACGAGATGGCGACGGCGAGGCGGGTGCCATCGGGCAGTTCGACGACAGCGGGACCGGTGCCCGCGATCGCGTCGCGCGGGATCTGATCGACCGGAGCGCCGATCGCTTCCAACACCCCACGCAAGGGCACGTACTCGCCGAACGGCACCCGGCGTACCTTCTCGTAGCGGCTCACGACGCTGCCGTCGAGGTCGACGACGGCCTGGGCGTTGATGAATCCGCCGAGCTCGTCACCCTCCGACGGCGGCACGTCCTCGGTGATGCCGACCGCAAATGGCGCACCGATCCGACGCGCTTGGGCTGCGACCTGCTGCAGTTCGAGGCTGTCGACGAAGGTCGCGACGTCGATGACGTTCTCGGGCCACAGCACCAGATCGGCCGACCCGGCCTCGATCTGCTCGGTGGCTGCGAGATGTCGATCGACGACGTCACGTGAGTTCGTGTTGATCGCGCGGGTGCCCTGCGGACCCCCGCCCTGCACGATCGCCACGCGAAGTGAGCGACCGGTATCGGCGCCCTCCGGTGCGATCGCAGCGAGTGCCAGCACGGCGACGACTGCGGCGAATGCGGCGCCACCGTGCAGCTCGCGCCTCGCGCTCCGGCGCCTCATCATCGTGGGCACGTAGGGTGACGGGCCGGCCAGGGCGAACCCCAACTGAAACACCACCCAGGTCAGCAGGATCACGCCGCCGACTCGGGCCACGCCGACCAACGGTCCGGACGCCTGACCGATCGCAAGCGTGGCCAACGGGACACCGCCGAAGGGGATCGCGAGCCGCAGCGCCTCGACCAGGGCATGAGCGGCCGGACGGGCGATCACCCGCCACGGGCCGATCGGCGAGACCATCGCGGCGACGCCGTGCAGCGCGGCGAACAGCAGTCCGACCACGAGGTATCCGGGTGCCGTCAGGAACCACATCCAACCCATGCCCGGGTACAGCCAACCGGCGCCGAACGCCATGCCGCGCACCAATCGCTGACGGGCCGACGGGGTCGCGCCGAGTGCGACCTCGAACAGCGCGATCCCCACGATCGCCAGCGGCCAGAAACCCCACGGAGGCAACGACAGGGCCACGAGGAAACCCGCGCCGAGGCTGAGCGCGGCTCGACCGGAGTTCTCGGTGGAGAACGCCCCAGCGGCCGCGCCGGGAGCCGGGGTGGCCATCGGGGCTGGAGGCTCGGTGTGCTCGGTCACACAGATGGGCTGTCGGGCTGGTCCGGCGACAGATCGAGGTGCACCACGATTCGCTCGCGGGTCGATCCCGGCGGATGACATGCGAACAGCGTGGCGGTCGTCTCGTAGGTCTGCTCGATGATGTACATCGCGTCGGGTTTCACGACGGTCGTCTCGCGGACGACGTAGACGAACTCGCCTTCGGACGTCGAGAAGATCACCTCGTCGCCGGGGACGAGTTGATCGATGTTGCGGAACACCTTGTTGTGACTGGTTCGGTGTCCGGCGATGACGGTGTTGCCGATGCCGCCGGGGAGCGCCGTGCCCGGCCAGTGGCCCGGTCCGAGGTCGAGCGTGTTGAGGCTGATGCCCTGCAGCAGGGTCGTATCGATGCCGATCTTCGGGATCTGGATCCGACCGAGCTCGATGTACGGCTCGTTGGCCCGCGCCGGTGGGGGTGCCTCGGGCACGGGAAGCGTCTGGACGACGGTCGCGGGAGCGGTCGCTCCGGTCGTGACCGCAGGTGGTTCGGTGACCGCCACGGATGGCACCGAGGCCGTCACCTCGGTGCTGACCACGGGCGCTGCGGCGCTCTGCGGGTCAGGGGCCACGTCGGCGGCCTCGAACGAGGTTGCCGCGCCCGGGAGGTCGGCTGCCTCGGCCCTGGGGCGATCGGTGGCGCTGCACGCTCCGCTGAGGGCGATGAGCGAGACCAGGCCCAGCACGCCGAGCGCGTCATGCACACGCCGACGCGGCATGGCCGACCGTGTGAGCCGCGGTGTGAGCCGCGGTGTGAGCCCTGGTGTGTGCTCTGGTGTGATGTGCCGAAGGCTCCGCCCCTTCATGCGGTCATGCTAACGCCGTACGCGTTCGTTGACGGAGCATGGTCGCCGCGCCCTCGGCAGACCGGATGCAGGCAGGGATGCCGATGCCGTGGTAGCTGGCCCCGGCGATCACCACCGAGTCGGGGAGCAGCGTGCTGATCTCGGCCACCATCCGGTGATGGTGGGGCCGGTACTGCGGGAAGGCGCGCTGCCAGCGGGTGACCCGCACATCGGTGGGTTGGAGGTCGACGCCGATGTGTGCGCCGACCTCGTTCACCGCGGCGTCGATCAGCTGCTCGTCGTCGAGGTGCAGCACCGGCAGGCCGTCGCGACCGAGTGAGATGCGCAGGATCACCTGGTCGGGGCGTCCCGTCGTCGCCGCGGCGCGCCAGTGCGACCACTTCTGCGATCCGAACGACGCCGCGGTGACGAGCTGTTGCATGGGCTTGGGAATCAGGTAGCCGGACAGTCCCCGCAACCGATCCGGCCAGGTCTCGGCCGCGACGGCGAGCGTGACCATCACGACGTCCGCATACTGGATGCGGGAGAGCCCGTCGGCCGCGGCTCCGCCGGCGAGGAGCCGCGCCGCCTGTGTCGCGGGGCAGGCCAGCACCACCGCGTCGAACGGCTCGCCGTCGACGCGCCATCCGCTGCCGTCGGCGTCGAGCATCGTGCAGGGCTGGCCGACGCGCACCACGCCGCCCATCTCGATGATCCGCTCGCCCGCGACCTGCACGAGGGAGCCGACACCACCGATCGGCGCGTAGAAGACCGGGCCGTCGTCCGCGGAGGTGGCGGGCCGTCGCCGGGCGCTCATCAGCACGCTGCGACCGGCGACGGCCAGGTCGGCGAGCTGCGGGACCGCGGTGAGGCTGAATCGATCGGTGTCAGCCGCGTAGATGCTGCCGACGAGGGGATCGACGAGCCGTTCGTGCACCTCGTCGCCGAAACGGGTTCGAACGAAGGCGCCGATCGAATCCGGTTCGAGCGAGGTGGTCGAGCGCAGCACTTCGGTGGCGGCGCGCAGCTTGCCGGGCCAGCTGATCAGCTTGGTTCGGGCGAGCTTCCGGAGATCGGTCGGCAGCCCGAGCAGCAAACCGGGCGGGATCGGCTGCAGCCCGTGCCACCACACCGCAGCAGAACCGCTGGCGGGTGAGACGAGCGACTCGCCCATGCCGAGCCGGCGAGCGAATCCCGTGGCCCACGGCACTCGTGCGAGGAACGCGTCGGGGCCTTCGTCGACGGCGTCGATGCCTGCGAACGATGACGTGCGGATCTTGCCGCCGAGTCGGTCCTGCGCCTCGAACACCGTGACGTCGAAGCGGTGATCAGCATCATCGGGTCCACCGCGGCCGGCGTCGGGACCGGTGGACTCGGGACGCGACAGCAGCGCGTGCGCTGCGGCGAGGCCGGTGATCCCGCCGCCGACGACGGCGACCCTCAAGGGTCTCACGTCCTCCACCTCGCCCATCCGCATCAGATCACCCGCATCAGAGACCGGCGATGACCCGCCGGGCGAGGGCTGCCATCACGGTGGGATCGTCGTTCACGCATGCCGTGCGATCGAACTGCAGACCGAGGCTCGTCGCCCGGGTCGAGGCCTCGATGTCGAGGTCGTACAGCACCTCGAGGTGGTCGGCCACGAATCCACAGGCGCTCACCACCACCCCTGTTGCCCCTGACACCTGCGCGTCGTGGTCGTCGCTCATGGCGAGCTCGTCGATGACCTGCAAGATGTCGGGGCCGAGCCATGGTTCGGGCGTTCGCCCGGCCGACTGCCATGCGATCGACCACTGGCTCCACTCGGCGAGGCCCACGCGAGCGGCGACGGCCTCGGCCGTGGCGCGCAGCTCCGTCGGGTATGGATCGCCGGCATCGATGATCCTCTGCGGCAGCGAATGTGCGGTGAAGAGCACCTTGGTGGCGGCGGGCATCGAGGCAAGTCGGGTGCGCAGATCGGCTGCGAGGAACTCGATGAACGCTGGTTCGGTGGCCCAACTGTCGATGCCGACCACCTCGACCGGCGCGCCGTCGACGAGACGGCCATCGGCTGCAGCGCGCACCCGACCGATGTACTGGCCGATCGAGTAGCTCGAGAAGTGGGGTGCCAGCACCAGGCCGACGATCCGGCCGAAACCCTGGTCGATCACCCCGGCGACCGCGCTCTCGATGGTCGGAGCGGCGTGCTTGAGACCGAGGACGACGTGGTACTCGCCGGGCGCCAGCTGATCGAGGGCCGATTGGAGACCGTCGCGCTGCGCCTGTGTGCGGGCTGCGAGCGGGGACAAGATGTCGCTGCCCGGCGGTGCGATCGCCTCGTAGCGAGCGATGAGATCGCCGAGTTGCTCCTCCGTCGGCGGCCGGCCCCGGCGGATGTCGGTGTAGTACGGGAGGATCTCGTCACGAGTACGCGGCGTGCCGTACGCCATGAGCACGACCGCCGTGTGCGGGCGTGGACGATCGTCGGTGACGACGGGTGTTGCGGGGGTGCTCATGTGCGGAGGTCCGAAGGTGGATGTGAGGGCGATTGGATCGCGGTGGATCGCTGAACGTGCGTGACGATGGCGTGCAGGACGTCGCAGTCGGTGTCGGGCTGCACACCATGGCCGAGGTTGAAGATGTGAGCCGGGTGCCCGGCGTTGTCGGCGAGCACCGCATCGGTGCCGTCGAGCGCGACCTGTGCGCCGGCCAGCACCAGTGCGGGGTCGAGGTTCCCCTGCACGACGAGGCCGGCCCCGAGACGCCGGCGGGCGTCGGTGATCGGCGTGCGCCAGTCGAGGCCGATCACCGGGGTCGCCCGGCCCTCGCCACAGGCGGCTTCGTGCATCGCCTCGAGCAGGTGATCGCACCCGATTCCGAAGTGGATGCCCGGAACCCCCGGGTGGCGCTCACCGAGCTGGGTGAACACGCTGGTGGAATGAGGGAGCACGAACCTTCGGTAGTCGGCGACCGACAGTGACCCGGCCCACGAGTCGAACAACTGATACGCCCGTGCTCCGTTGCTCAGCTGTGCATCGATGAACGCGGTGGCGTGTTGGGTGAGGCGCTCCATCATCCGGTGCCACAGCCGGGGATCGGTGTGCATCAGCTGCTTCGTGTGCTGGTAGGTGCGGCTCGGTCTGCCCTCCACCAAGTAGCTCCCCACCGTGAACGGCGCTCCGGCGAACGCGAGCAGGGGCACCTCGTGGGGCAGCTCGGCCACCAGGTTCCTGACCGTCTGCTGCACGTAGGGCGTGTGATCGTCGGGCACCAGGGGAGCCAGGCGGGCGAGGTCGTCGTCGCAGCGCAGAGGGCGGTCTGCCACGGGTCCCGTGCCCGGAGCGACGTCGATACCGAACCCGACGGCGTGTGCGGGCACGACGATGTCGCTGTAGAGCACGGCCGCATCGACGCCGTACCGGCGCACGGGCTGCAGCGTCAACTCGGTGGCCACGTCGGGCCGGCGAATGGCCTGCAAGATGCTGCCTTCGCCCCGGACCGCTCGGTACTCGGGCAGGCTGCGTCCGGCCTGACGCATGAACCACACGGGCGTGTGAGTGCCCCGGCGACCGTGAGCGGCAGCGATGAACGGTGGCTCGGGAGCGGTGACGGCGGGCTGCATGACGATCCGCACGCTAGCGGGACGTCCCAGGTGGGGGCCCAGTTCGTGACGGGATTGGGCTCAAGTTCCCGGTCGTCCCGGACGATTCTTACCCGAACGCCGGAATCGGCGGCAGGGCTCCGCGCGGGTCATGCGCTGGAAGGGCGCAAGCGCGGGCGATCGGAAAGGACGACGCAGTGTGACACAGGCGGAGACTTCAACCGCGCCGACAGATCGCTGGGAAGGGCGGCCGTGGGTCGCTCGCGCCGTTCGAGCTCTCGTCGTGGTGGTGCCGTTCGTGGCCTCTGTGGCGGTCGCGTTCGCCCTGTCGCAGGTGGTGCCGCCGGCTGCGAACCTCGCCTGGCTGGTCCTCAGACTGGTGCTCATCGCCGCCGCAGCCACGGTGGCACTCCGGCTGACCGACCGCGTGATGCGACGCCTCCTGCCGCTTGCCACGCTTCTCGACCTGACCCTGTTGTTCCCCGATCAGGCGCCGTCGCGCTACCGGATGGCGCTGCGCAACGGTGCGTCGAACGTCGAACTGAAAGAACTCATCGACCGCTACACGCAGAGCGGCAACACGAGCACGGCGTCTGCGGCGGAGCACCTGCTCGACCTCGTGGCCGCGCTGAGTCGACACGATCGGGTCACGCGAGGGCACTCCGAGCGGGTGCGCGCGTACGCCCAGATGATCGGCGAGGAAATGGGGTTGTCGGGCCAGGAGCTCGATCGGCTCCGGTGGGCGGCGCTCATCCACGACGTCGGCAAGCTGCGCATCCCCACCGAGATCCTCAACAAGCCGGGAAAGCTCACCGACGAGGAGTACCAAGTCATCAAGCTCCACCCGGAGATGGGGGCCACCATGGCGGCCCCGTTGGCCGACTGGCTGGGCGTGAGCGTGCTCGCCGTCGTGCAGCATCACGAGAAGTGGGACGGCACGGGCTATCCGGCGGGGTTGCGTGGCACCGGGATCTCCCAGGCCGGCCGCATCGTCGCGGTGGCCGACGTGTTCGACGTGCTCACCTCCGTGCGGTCGTACAAATCGGCACGATCGGCGACCGATGCGCGGATGGAGCTGGCGCGATGCGCGGGCACGCACTTCGATCCCGCTGTCGTTCGAGCGTTCATGAGCCTGTCGCTGGGCAAGCTCCGGTTCGTGATGGGACCGTTGTCGTGGATCGCCCAGCTCTCGTTGTTCCCCCAGTCGTTGCTCGCGACCGTTGCAGCCCCTGCAGCCGCGGGGGTCGCACCGTCGATCCTCACGACGTCGGTCGGGCTCGTCGCGACCAGCATGGGGGCGCTGGCCCTCCCCGTCGCAGCCGGTCAGGACCTCCGGCCGCCGGTCGCCCGGGGAATGGCGTTCGTGCCGACCGGGCTGGACGTCCAGTTCAGCGACGCCGCGTTGCTCGACGCGTCGCCGTCGTCGTCGGTCGTGACGACCGAGGTGCCGGCGCCGGAGCAGCCCGGCGGCACGGCACCCGCGGCGGCCGGTGGTCCGGCGGCACCCGACAGCGGCGGCGACGCGATCGCCGCGCCACCGACCCCGTCGCCGGCCGATTCACCCGTTGCACCTCCCGTCCAGGGACCTCCGGTGGTCCCGACCACCGAACCCAGCGTGCCGGTCGCTGCCAGCACCACGACGATTGCGGTGATTCCCCCTGCCCCGACGGTTCCCCCGACGGCACCACCGACCACGGTCGCCCCGACGGTTCCGCCGACAGCGCCGCCGACCACGGTCGCCCCTGAGATCACGTCGGCCTACTACCTGTTCGCTTCACCGGTCGCCGGCGACACGGTGAGCCAGGAAGTGCTCCCCACGGCGACGCGACTGCCGCAGAACTGGACGCTGCCGAACTACGACACCGACCGTGACAGCGCTCCCGGGCTGCTCATCGTCCGCGGCGGCGCCATGGCGACCGGCGATCCCGCCCGACTCCAACGATTCGCGGTCGATCCGGCCGGCGACCTGAACCTCCGCGGCCAGCACCAGGTGCATCTCTGGGTGAGGTCGGCCGATGGCGGCGATCGAGACACGGATGTGTCGGTCGCCCTGGTTCGGTGTCACGACGGCGGTGGCAGTTGCACCGTCATCGCGACGAGCTCTCGCTCGTTCCGGGTGGGCGGAGGCTTCGAGCTCCAGAGCTTCGATTTCGGGCGGCTCACCCAGAACGTCCCGGCGATCCAGCACCTCGAGGCGTGGGTGGCGGTGGGCGCCGACTCCGAGAGCGACCTGGTCCTTGCCTACGACGCGGGCATCTATGGCAGCGGGCTCCAGATCACCCGGTAGGGATGGCCAACGCAGCCCCGTTGGCTGTGCAGACCCGCCCGGTAGGCTTTTCCGACCCATGACGCAGCAGCACCCCGATCTTGCCGAGGAGCAGGCGTACATCGACCACGCCTATGAATGCCTCGAACAGAGCCGTTCCGACGCGTGGAAGTTGCGCGGCCTGAGCGAGGCCACCCTCGGCGGCACCTTCCAGGCTCGCTACGAACGCGACGTCTTCGACGAAGCGCTGGTCAACAGGCTCACCACCCTCGATCTGGGCGACGCCGCCCTGGTGTTCGGTCGGATCGACCGGTTGGCAGAATCCCCCGACGAGATCGAGAGCTTCCACATCGGTCGCCTTGCCGTGGCCGACCACAACAGCGAGCCCGTCGTGGTCGACTGGCGCGCACCGGTGGCCGAGCCGTTCTACCGGGCGACGGGCCGCGAGCCGATGGGGTTGCGTCGGCGCAGGCACTTCG
>JANNQK010000305.1:0-9458 GCA_031400715.1 Actinomycetes bacterium
GCGGCAACTCCTTGAGCGCGACCGATTACAAGCGCCTCGAGATCCAGCGCACCGACGTCTGGCGGCGGGTGTCTGGCGTCCTGGCCGGCCGGGACGCGCTGCTGTGTCCCACGATGGCGACGCCGCCCCCGCCCGCGGCGAAGACCGATCGCACACGGCAGCGTCCGCCCGACGACGGCAAGTACCACGCCGAGGACATGACCGGGGTGTTCAACCTCGTCGCACCGTGTCCGGCCCTGAGCGTCCCGTGCGGGTGGCATTCGGCGGCGCCGTACGACGGCGTGCCGATCGGCTTGCAGATCGTCGGGCACCGGTGGCGCGAGGACACCGTGCTGCGCATCGGTCGGGCGGTGGAGGTGGCCCTGCCGGCCGTCACCGGGCGCCGCCCACCCCTTTGATGTGTCGTTCCGGTCGCGCCACTTCGCGCCCGGCGCGGAGATTCGCGACCAGAACGAGGTCAGGTGCCCCAGGCGAAGGTCTGCTTGTAGAGCTTGAGGCAGGGGAACGCCTCCACCTCCGCAACGTCGGCGTGCTCGCGCAGATCGGACAGCAACTCGAGGAGATGCTGCTCGTTCTCCACGATCACCTCGAACATCAGGTCGTAGCGACCTGCGGTGGCGACGAGGTACTCGACCGCGGGGATCTCGCCGATCCAGGTGGCCGCGTGCTCGGTTCGACCGTCGATGCGGACCCCGATCAGCGCCACCCGTCGGTCGCCGAGGCCCAACGGGTCGGTCACGGCGACCACCTGCATGTAGCCCGACTCGGTGAGGCGCTGCACCCGCTTGCGGATGGCGCCCTCGCTGAGTCCCACCTCGGTGGCGATGGCCGTGAACGGCATTCGGCCGTCGCGCTGGAGGAGTTCGACGATCGAGCGATCGATGATGTCGACTTTCACGCCGGCGCCGACGAACGGACGGTGACGCCGGTCGCGCGGCGCGCAGCGAATGCTTCCGACGCATCGGTGAGCACACGACGCAGCGTCTGTTCGATGAACGCGAACTCCTCCGGGCCGGCGATGAGCGGCGGGCTGAGCGTGATGACCGGCTCGCCGCGGTCGTCGGCCCGGCAGATCAGCCCCGCTTCGTAGAGCCGGGGTGAGAGGTAGCCCCTCAGCAGCCACTCGGCTTGGGCATCGTCGAAGGTGCCCTTGGTGTCCTGGTCGGTGACGAGTTCGATCGCGTGGAAGTAGCCCTCGCCGCGCACGTCGCCGACGAGTGGGATGTCGCGCAGACCCTGCAGCAGCCGGCTGAACTCGGCCTCGTTGGCGAGCACGTGACCGCACAGGTCCTCCGACTCCAGGATGTCGAGGTTGGCGTTCGCCACCGCGCACGACACCGGGTGGCCTCCGAACGTCTGGCCCTGCATGAACGTGGCCGCGTTCTCCATGAATGGCGCCGCGAGCCGGTCGCTGATCATCACGCCGCCCAGCGGCGCGTAGCCCGAGGTGACACCCTTGGCGAAGGTGATCATGTCGGGCTGGTAGCCGTAGCGCTGCGAGCCGAACATGTACCCGAGTCGACCGAACGCGCAGATCACCTCGTCGCTCACGAGGAGCACGTCGTAGTGGTCGCAGATCTCGCGCACGCGCTGCCAGTACCCCTCGGGCGGGGCGAACGCGCCGCCGGTGTTCTGCAGCGGCTCCATGAACACCGCAGCGATGGTGTCGGGGCCCTCCATCTGGATGCGCAGCTCGAGGTCGTCGGCACAGCGCAGGGTGCACCCATCGAGGTGGCCACAGTCGTGGCAGCGGTACTGATACGGGGTCTGTACCTTGATCGCTCCGGGCACGAGCGGCTCGAACGGCGTCTTGATCGACGGCACGCCGGTGATGCTGAGCGCTCCCATCGACGTGCCGTGGTAGGCGAGGAACCGCGAGATCACCTTGGTGCGGCCGGGCTGGCCGCGCAGCTTCCAGTACTGGCGAGCGAGCTTGAACGCGGTCTCGACCGCATCGCCGCCGCTCGGCGTGAAGAAGGCCCGGTTCAGGTCGCCCGGGGCGAGCGCAGCCAACCGGGTGGCGAGCTCGATCGCTGGTTCGTGGGCGAACGACCACGTGGGGAAGTAGGCGAGTTGGTCGGATTGGCGCTTGGCTGCGTCGCCGAGCTCGGTGCGACCGTGGCCCACCTGCACGGTGAACAGGCCGGAGAGGCCGTCGAGGTAGCGCTTGCCGTGCTGATCGGTGACATAGCAACCCTCGCCCTTGACGATCACCGGCACTTCATGATCCTGGAACCCGGCGAGTCGGGTGAAGTGCATCCAGAGGTGCCGCGCAGCGCGGTCGGAGAGATCGGTGGCCATGTACGAAAAGCGTAGCACCTGATACGAATATCGTACAACCGGTCGGGCCTGTCGGGGTCCGGCTCGAGATCAGAGCGGTTCGTAGACGACGAGGGCGTCAGTGCGATGCGAGCGCGCATCGAGCGCCGTCTTGCCCATGATCGCGACGAAGATGATCGCGCCGCCGATCCACGTGGTCGCCGGGGGACGATCGTCGAGGAACGTCACCGACCAAACGGGCACCAGCACCATCTCGGTCTGGGCGAACACCGTCATCGCTGCCGCCGGAACCTGCTTCGACGCGAGGTTGAACATCAGCGTGCCGACGACGATGATCACCGCTCCGTGGACGAGCGCGTACGCCAGGTCGGCCGCCGGCAGGATCAGGGTCTTGCCGCCCGCGATCGTGACGACACCGCAGATCACGATCATCATCAGGCCATAGCCAGGGAGCACCGCCGACCAGTCCTCGTCCGGATCCGATCGGACGCATACGGCGTATCCGGCGAAGCCGACCGCCGCGGACAGGGCCGACAGGTTGCCGACCATGTTCCCCGCCTCGAGATCGCCGGCGACCATGATGAACAGGCCGGCGAACGCGAGCACGATCGACCCGATCGTGACCCGTGTGAGTCGCTCGCGCAGGAAGATCCACGCCGCGATGACGCCGAACACAGGCGTGGTCGACCCGAGGAACGCGGCGTTGGCAGCGGTGGTGGTCTTCACTGCGTAGACGAAGCCGAGCGACGCGGTCAGGAGCATCGCATTCGCGACGAGCATCGTCCGGCCAGAGGTGTAGGCGCGCAGCGTCTGGATGGGCTTTCCTTGGATCCGCGCCAGGATCTCGATCACGACGATGATGCCGATCGATCGCCAGATCAGGTATTGGAAGGCGTCGCTGCCATCGGCCAGGCGGGCCGTGACGACCCCCAGGCTCCAGATGGCACCCGCCGACAGCCCCATGACGGATGCGATCAGCGGGAGGCGGCGGCTGGACATGCGATCGCCACCCTACGCGTTGACGCTCGATTCATGGAACGAGTGTTCCGTTCCAGACCCCGATCAACCGAGTCCCTCACGTTCAACCGAGTCCCTCACGTTCAGCCGAGTGCCAGGTGTTCGAATCGAGGCTCAGCTGCCACCCCGGTGTGGTTCGTGACACTCGAATGCACTGTGAGAAAGTCAGGACGTGACACGTCTCGTTCGTCGGTCTCGCCCGTTCAGGTCCGCGGCGCCGGCCGTGATGATCCTGTTGGTTGCCGCACCGTTGCTTCTCGGTGCCTGCAGCGGCAGCGACACGGCGGTGCTCGAGGCCCCGTCCGCACTGGTGCCGGCGACCGCCCCGGCGACAACGCTGCCGGTTGCCACGCCGCCGCCCACCATCGCACCGGCCCCCACGAGCACGATCGCGCCGCCGACCACGCTCGCCGCACCCGCCGGCGGAGTGTTTCCCCGTGCAGAGTGGTCGACGGCCGAACTTCCCGCCGGTGCCGATCAGGCAGCACTCGACGCTGCGGTCGACGCAGCGTTCGGCGCCCCGGACGCGACGGCTCGAGTGCAATCGATCGTGGTCGTGCAGGGCGGGGAGATCGTGTACGAGCGCTACCACCCGCTCGACGATGTGGATGAGATCATGAACTCGTTCTCGGTGGCCAAGAGCTTCACGTCGGCGGTGATCGGGTTGCTGGTCGGCGACGGGCTTCTCGATGTGAACGAGCGGGCACCGATCGAGGCGTGGGCTGATCCGTCCGATCCGCGTCACGAGATCACCCTCGAGCACCTGTTGCACATGGCGAGCGGGCTCCAGTGGACCGAGGAGTACGGCGCGAACTCGCAGGCGCTGGCGATGTTGCAGTCGGAGAACGCCTCGGCCTACGTCGCCTCCTTCCCGCTGGAAGCCGAGCCGGGCACGTTGTTCGACTACTCGACGGGCACGACGGCCATCCTGGCGGGGATCGCAATCGACACGCTCGGCGGTGTCGACGAGTTCGACGCCTACGTGCGCGAGCGCTTGCTCGATCCCATCGGCATCACCAGCACGAAGTTCCTGGTCGACGGCAGCGGTCGATGGTTCGGTGGCCTCGGGGCGGACAGCACCACGCGAGACTTCGCTCGGTTCGGTCTCCTGTTCCTGAACGACGGTGTGTGGGATGGCGAGCGGATCCTGCCGGAAGGCTGGGTGGAGTACAGCCATGCGCCGTCACCGAGCAGCGACGGCTATGGCGCTCAGTGGTGGTTGGCCGGGGGGGACGCTTTCGAGGCGCGCGGGCTGTTCGGCCAGTTCATCCACGTGAACCCGGATCACGGTCTGGTGATCGCGATCAACACCACCTCGGGCGGCGACTCGGGCACCCTCCTGGCGGCGACCCTGGCCGCTCTCGGTGCCGACGAACCCGCTGAGGTGCTCTAGAGCCAGCGGCGCTCTCGCAAGCGGTGCTCGATGGGTCGGGAGCCTGCGAAGGTTCGTCAAGAGCACGTCAAGCGGTCGTCAAGGGTTCGGCAAGAAATCGACAGCGGGTCGCACTCGGACGGCCGACGTGACGCCTGCGTGATCGCGAGTTCCTCGCCAGGAGAGGCAACATCTGTCAATGTGAGTGACATGACCGATGTGCAGTCCGAGCGAGCCCCCGTCACCGATTGGGCCACCGATTACGACATCTTCGATCAGGGGTACGTCAACGATCCTTACGGCATCTGGGCGGAGCTGCGCGATCGATGCCCGATCGCCCACACCGATCGATGGGGTGGTTCGTGGTTGCCCACGAAGTACGCCGACGTCACCGAGATCGCCCGCGACATCGACAACTTCCCCTCTGGCAACGGCATCGCCGTGCTCCCGCCCCCCGACGGCGTGGGCCCTGGGGCGAATCCGATCCTTGCGTCAGGCGTGCCCCCGATCAGCGCCGACCCGCCGTTGCACACCTGGACCCGTCGGTTGATCCTGCCGACGATGAGTCCGCAGCGTGTCGACGAGTACGAGGTCTTCACCCGCACCCTGTGTGTCGAGTTGATCGATGGCATCCTCGAACGAGGCAGTGGTGACGCTGCTGCCGAGTACGCGCAGCAGATCCCGGTGCGCGTGATCGGCCACATCCTCGGCGTGCCCGAATCGATGGCACCGGTCTTCACCGAGTGGGTGCGAGACGTGTTGGAGTTCGCCCACGATGCCGAGCGACGTCTGCGCGGCATCACTGGCATCATCCAGTACTTGCAGGGTGCGCTCGACGAGCGCGTCGCGAACCCCACCGACGACTTCATCAGCGAACTGATGGCCGCCGAGCACGACGGCCAGCCGATCGAGCGTCCCGTGGTGATGGGCATGTGCGCCCTGTTGTTGATCGCCGGAATCGACACCACCTGGTCGTCGATCGGTTCGGCCATGTGGCACCTGGCCACCCACGTGGATGATCGCCGACGCCTGGTCGCCGAGCCTGAGCTGATGCCGACCGCTGTCGAGGAGTTGTTGCGCTTCTATGCGCCCGTCACGATGGCCCGTCGGCTCAGCCACGACGTCGAGTTCAAGGGCTGCCCGATGAAGGCGGGAGACCGCATCCTGATGAACTTCCCGGGAGCGAACCGTGATCCCGAGGCGTTCCCCGATGCCGACAAGGTGGTGCTCGACCGGCAGATCAACCGGCATGTCGCGTTCGGCGCCGGCATCCATCGGTGCGCTGGTTCGAACCTGGCGCGGATGGAGTTGAGGGTCGCGATCGAGGAATGGCTGCGGCGCATCCCCGAGTTCGCGCTCGATCCCGAGGGTGAGGTCACCTGGGCCGGCGGTCAGGTCCGCGGCCCGAGGACGATCCCCGTCGCCTTCTGACCCACCCGAGTCCCAGCACCCCACCCGAGTCCCACGAGGTCGAATCGAGTGCCACGGACCACCCCGGGGTGGCTACTGCCACTCGGATCGGGGTCGGATGGGGCGGGTCGTCAGTGACCTGCGGCGGTGGCGTGAGGATTGCCGGCGGGCAGCTTGCGGTAGACGAACGCCGACGCGATCAGCACGACCGAGCCGGCGACGATGGCAGCGAGGTGGACCCCTGAGACGTAGGCCTCGCGGGCGATGCGGTTCACGTCTGTCGCCGCAGTGCCCTGCATCGACCCCGCTGCCTGCAGAGCGCCCGCAAGGCTCTCGTTGGCCCTCGCCTTGAGGTCGTCGGGCAGCATGGCGATCGCGGGCTGGAGTTCGGTGCCGTAGCGGGAAGCCACCAGGCTGCCCAACACGGCCACACCCAGTGCTCCGCCGAGCTCTCGCGTGGTGTCGTTCATCGCCGAACCGACGCCGGCCTTGCCGAGGGGTACTGCCGACATGATCGAACCGGTCATCGAGGGAATCACCATCGCCATGCCACCCGCCATCGTCATCATCACCGGCAGCAGCGCCCAGTACGAGGTGTCGACGCGAGAAATCGTGAACAAGAACATGGCCGTCGCAACGCACACCAGGCCGAACGCAACTACTCGATTCGCGCCGAACTTGGCGGCGAATCGAGGCGAGTTGGGGGCGAGCACCATCATCACTGCAGCGAACGGGAGCTGCTTGACCCCTGCCTCGAAGGTGCCGTAACCGAGCACGAGTTGGAAGTACTGGGTGAGCAGGAAGAAGAAGCCGAACATGGCGAAGAACACGAGCGTGATCACGCCGGCAGCCACGCCGAAGCGAGGGTCGAGGAAGTAGCGAAGATCGAGCATCGGCGCCGAGTTGCGGAACTCCCACATGAGGAATGCTGCGATGAGCACGACGGCCACGGCGAACCACGTCAGGCTCGAACCGCTCGCCCACCCGCGGTGCGGTGCCTCGATGATCGCGTACACCAGGGTGCCGAGCGATGCGATCGACAACACCGCGCCGACCGGGTCGAGGGCACCTGGCTCGGGGTCTCGCGAGGTGGGAAGCAGCACCTTGCCCGCAGCGAGGGCACCGAGGATGATCGGCACGTTCACGAGGAACACCGATCCCCACGAGAAGTGAGTGAGCAAGAAGCCGCTCGCAACGGGGCCGATCGCGGCGCCGCCGCCCGAGATGCCTGCCCAGATGGCGATGGCCTTGCCGCGCTCGTGAGGAGGAAACACGTTGGTGAGGATCGACAGCGTCGCCGGCATCACGAACGCAGCCCCGAAGCCCATCACCGCGCGTCCGGCGATCACACCGCTCGCCGAGTCCATGAAGGCTGCCGAGAGCGAGCCGGCGAGAAACACGAGCAGTCCGATCTGCAGCGCACCCTTGCGTCCGTAGCGGTCGCCGATCGTGCCGGCGGTGAGCAGGAGTCCGGCGAACACGAGGCCGTAGCCGTCGACCATCCACTGCTGGGCCGACGTGGAGGCGCCGAGCTCACGAGCGAGTGTGGGCAGCGCGACGTTGAGCGCCGTGTTGCCGACGATCACCACCATGAGGCTGGTGCACAGAACCGCCAAGATCTTCCAGCGGCGCTCGAACACCTGGCTGTCGATGGCCGTCACCGCCGAGTCGGATCCTGCTTCACTCGTCGTCATGCGCAAGCCCCCCGGCGTGTGCGCTCTGGCACGGAGCGCCAGACCACGCTAGTGGCGGGTCCTCGTCGTTTCGGCGAGACTGCAGCCCCGTTCCTCCTCTGGCGGTGAGCACCTGATGACACAACCTCTCGTCGCACGCATCGTTCGGGTGGTCGGCGTGTACGACGCCGATCACACGGTTCGCGGTGAGATCGCGTACTGGATCGGGGCACGGCTCGGCCGCCGTCACTGCTCCCTGTGCGACATCACCCATGGTTCACTCCTGATGCGATCCGAGTGGAAGGCGTGTCGGGCCGGCATGCCGGTGCCGTTCGACACGTTCCACCGCGACGATCAACCCGAGGCTGTGCGCGCTGCAGCGGCCGGGCGCGCGCCGGTGGTGGTCGTCGAGACCTCGGCCGGCTACACCGTGCTGCTCGGTGAGTCGGAGATCGCGGCGTGCGAGGGCTCGATCGACCGTTTGGTCGAGGCCATCGAGTCGGCCGTGGAACGACAGGGCGTGGCCTGGCCCGGTTGACGAGACCGGTCGATGGTCGCGTGTGCGGATGGTGCTCGGCACGCACGACCGATCCAGGTGGTTACCTCAGGAGATCTTCCGGCTGTTGGACGTGAGCTCGTGGGCCTCGCGGTCCTCGTCGAGACCGAAGGAGATCACGTGCCGCGGGTGCAGCCTGATCAGCGGTCGACCATCGACATCGATCGCCTCGGCCTCGCCCCGGATCTCGAGGCACCTCACTCGCCACGGTTCGATCGACACGATGTCGTCGACGACGAACGCAGCGCGACCGTTCTGGGCGATGTTCCGGTACTTCTGGCTGTTCGCCAGGCGGAAGCCGGTGATGTCGATGGTGCCGGCGGTGGTGTTGACCTCGAAGCCGACAGGGCTGTTCTGCAGCGTTCCGTTCGGCTGTGCCGTGGCAAGGCGGCCCAGCCGCTGCGTGGCGAGGTAGGCGAGCTCGGTGTCGGTGAACACCGCCGGCGAGTCGTGCGCGGCCTCGGTGGGTTCGGCATTGGTGGGGTTCATCTCTGGATCCTCAGATCTGTTGTTCGGTCGTGGAGTGGTCGTGGTTGGTCGTTGACGGACGTTGCTCAGCAGATGCTCAGCAGATGCTCGGCAGCCGCCGACCACAACGATGGCAGCCCGCCGTGCCGTACGCTCGCCAACCGTGACTCCACGACCTGACAATGGGTGGATCCTGACCGGCTTTGCCGACGAAGCTGGTCCCGACCTGGTCGAGCAGATCGCCCTTGATGGAGGATGAGATGCAAGACGTTGTGTTGATTCGTAGCGTCGAGGGTCTGGCCGGGTGTGTCTCTCGAATGCCCTGTCGCCGTGAGGTTGGCTTCCGAACGAACCGACCAGTCGGCCAGATCCAGTCGCGGTGTGGCTCGTAAGAGGAACGGCATCAACCACATATCAGGTGTGCCCACCGTGGCGAACCCAACCACGAGACGAGGGAACACATCATGTTCATGATCGGCATCGACCCCCACAAGGGGTCCCACACCGCTGCTGCGGTCGACCGGGCCGAGGCGGTGATCGACACGATCCGTGTCGATGCTGATCGGCATCAACGAGCCCGTCTGTTGGCGTGGGCGGCACGGTTCTCGCCGCGCACCTGGGCCATCGAAGGCGCGACAGGGATGGGCGCACTGCTTGCCCAGCAGCTCGTCGCTGCCGGCGA
>JANNQK010000306.1:0-2220 GCA_031400715.1 Actinomycetes bacterium
TGGGCCCCGGTGATCTTCATCCCTGGTTGGTTCATGGGTGACTCCTGGTACTGGCTGGCGGACGGGCGAGACGGGCGAGAGCGGGGCGTGAGTACCTGTGCCGAAAAACCAAACGACCTCCCGAACGGGAGGCCTGGACGCACGCGAATGTATGGGCGCGAGCGTCTACACGACGATGACTACAAGTCGGGTCGGAGCAAGATGCGCGCGCACGGCGCCAGTTAATCACGAAATCGGATCGAATGGCAACCCGGGTTCGAACTCGCGACCCAGCCAGCGTCTGCGCTCAGGGATCGGGGACGCCGGCGAGGTCGGCGTCGATCTCGCCCAACAGAGCGTCCAGATCGTCGAGGACCTGTTCGACCTCTGCGACCTCGGCTTCGGTCAGCAGATCTCCGACGGTGGTCGCGACCGAGTTCGTCACGACACCGACGGTCGTCGGTGTCGATCCGCCCGATGTCGCACCAGCGGATGTCACGGCTGCGGGTGTCAGGGGTTCCGAGGTCACGGGTTCGGATGTGGAACCAGCGGATGTCACGGGTTCGGACAGGGGCACACTCGACCCCGTGGGCGCAGCGTCATCCTGTCGGCACCCGGCCGCTCCCGTCGCGGCCAGCGCCATCGCGCCGAAGACGGCGCCGACAACGACGACGCGGCTTCGACGAGCGGTCTGGCGCGCGGTCATCCCTGTGCTGTGCGCTCGGCACAGATGGTGACGAGCCGGTCGAGCTGGGCCCGGCGTTCGTCAAGCGTGGCCCGGCGTTCGGTGAGCCGATCGAGCCGGCGCTGCAGGTCGGCAGCCACCCTGGGTCGATTGTTCGACTCGGCACGGGTCACCGCGGCCCGGAACCACGACAGGGATCCACGCTGCGACGCACCGGCGTCGAGCCGGCCGATCGCGGTCTCGAGGCGATTCTCGGCCGCGGGGATGCGGGCACAGGCAGCGTCGAGTCGCGGTCGCAGATCGCCGTCATCGGCGTGTGCGGGGGTCGCGTTGATCACGCCGAACGGACCCGACGGAGCAACGGTGAGCGCGATCGCCAGCATCACCGTGATCGAGCCGCCGAACAGCAATCGGCGCATCGGTCGCAGCACGGGTCGCTGCACGGGTCGCAGACCGCGCGCCCGACGAATCCGCCGCACCCGGAACCTGCCGTTCATGCCCATCCCTCCTGTGTCACCGGACGGTTCCGACCACGGACCACACGGTACGCATCACATGTGATGATTCTGTGAGTTCAGGGATGGGCAGAATCGGGCCTAGCCTGTCCCACCGCACAACTCTCCCGGCGGCGTCTTCATCCAGAAGCAGCCAGAAGCAGCCAGAAGCAGCCCGCGCTGCCCGCCGGATCTCCCTCGGAGCTCACCATGACACCAACCATCGCCCCTGCCACCGGCCGCCTCGGCGTGCTCACGGTCGGCCTCGGCGCCGTCGCTTCCACCCTGATCGCCGGCGTGGAGCTCGTGAAGCGGGGACAAGGTCTCCCCATCGGATCGCTGACCCAGATGGGCACGATCCGTCTGGGCAAGCGTACCGAGGGCCGCAGCCCGCTCGTGAAGGACTTCGTCCCCCTCGCCTCACTCGACGACATCGTCTGGGGAGCGTGGGACGTGTTTCCCGACGATGCCTATGTGGCAGCCTCGCGCGCCGGCGTACTCGAGAGCGGCAAGCACCTCGAGGGCATCGCCGATGCGCTGCGCGACGTGCGGCCAATGCCCGCGGCGTTCGAGTTGAAGTACGCCCGGAACCTCGAGGGCCAGCACACCAAGGGCGACATCGGCAAGCGAGCGATGCTGACGGCGATCCGCGAAGACATCAACCGGTTCCGCGAGGACAAGCAGGTCGACCGCGTGGTCATGATCTGGTGTGCGAGCACCGAGATCTTCATCGAGCCCGGACCCGCGCACCAGGACATCGAGAGCTTCGAGGCCGCGATCGATGCAAACGACGACCAGATCGCGCCGTCGATGCTCTACGCCTATGCAGCGATCCTCGAGGGCGTGCCCTTCGCCAACGGATCACCCAACCTCGCGGTCGACACACCGGTGCTGCGCAAGCTGGCAACCGAGCGCAACGTGCCGATCAGCGGCAAGGACTTCAAGACCGGCCAGACACTGATGAAGACAGTGCTCGCCCCGATGCTCAAGGCACGCCAGTTGGGCTTGTCGGGCTGGTACAGCACCATCATCCTCGGCAACCTCGATGGCGAGGTGTTGGAC
>JANNQK010000307.1:0-10531 GCA_031400715.1 Actinomycetes bacterium
GCGGCCACCGGCGAGATCGCGCACGAACGGCGAACCGTATGTGGGAGCGAGGACGACGTTGTCACCGCCGATCTGCACGGACTTCTCGGGATTGCGGGCGAGTTGGGTGAACTCACGCGGCGCCGTGGCGCACAGCGCCCGGACGTGCCCGGGATCGAAGTGCACCGTGATGCCGTCGACCGTGGCACCCGCGTCGCGGAACAACTGCAACGCGTCGGCGTCGTCGCGGATCTCGATGCCCACCTCGGCGAGCAGTTGCTCGCCCTTGGCCTCGATCAGCGCCAGGCCTTCGTCCGACAACAGCTCGTAGGCCGGAATCTGGCGCCGGATGAACGCCGGAGCGCTCGGCTTGGAGCCGGCCCCGGTGCGTGCTGCCACACGGGCAGCGCGACCGCCGTGTCGAGCTCGTGGCGTCGACGGTTCCACATCGGTCATCAGAGCGACCTTCCAGGTGCCGCCCCCATGGCCGCGTTCCCGGTACGAACGTACCACGAATCGGCGCCCGCCCCGACCGTGGGGTTTCTTGAACGTTCGTACCATCAATCGTATATCGGTCCCTTGCGGACCTTGACCCTGGGCTCGCGCCTGGGTAGGGTTCGCCGGCGCGGCGGAAGCACCGCTGGCTGCTCACTTCGGGGGAAGTATGGATCACTCATCACTGGATCGGGCTCGGCAGGGCGTCGGAAAACTCGAGAACGAGTTGATCGACGGATACGTCGTCGGCGCCGTGTCGCGTCGAGGGTTCTTGGTACGGGGCTCTGTGCTCGGGCTCAGCATCGCCACCATGGGCGGCATCCTGGCTGCCTGCGGCAGTGACGACGAGGGGGACTCCTCGTCAGACGGCACGACCGCGCCAGGCGCGACCGATGGCGGCACCGACGCAACGACTGCGCCGACTCCCGGTGCGATCAAGCAAGGTGGCACGATCCGCATCGCCGCTCAGAAGCCCGGCAGCCCGCTCGACCCGGTTGCGATGGACAACCTCGGCAGCTACACGCCGGTCGTCACCGCGTTCGAGTACCTCTGCGGCAAGGGCGAGGGTGCAGCACTCGCTCCGATGCTCGCCGAATCATGGACACCCAACGACGACGGCGGCGTGTGGACCTTCAAGCTGCGCGCCGGCGTCACCTGGCACGATGGCAAGCCGTTCACCTCGGCCGACGTCGTCGCGACGCTCGATCGCCTGGCTCCCGGCAACCTGCAGGCGTACATCGTCGAAGGCGCTGCCAAGGCGGTCGACGAACTCACGGTCGACGTCACGCTCAACGCTCCCGACGGCCAGTTCCCGTACCAGGTGTCGTTGTACAACCCGCAGTCGGTCATCACGCCTGTCGACTACGTGGCCTGCTCCACCCTCGATGCCAAGCCGAACGGCACCGGCGCCTTCAAGCTCGACACGTACGATGTGGCCACCGGCTGCACGTTCGTCCGCAACGATTCCTGGTGGGGCGGCACGCCGTTCCTCGACAAGGTGGAGTTCATCTTCTCCGACGACCTCGACACCCAGATCACCGGCGTGCTGGGCGGACAGGCCGACGCGATCGTGCAGTTCTCCGTCGTCGGTGGCGACGCTCTGCTGAACAGCGACGAAGTGAGCGTCGAGTCCATCCGCGGCGCAGCGCACCGCCAGATCTGGATGAACGTCCGCGAAGGCACCTTCACCGATCCGAAGGTCCGCGAGGCCGTGGCGCTCGGCATCAACCGCCAGGAACTCATCGACGTCGTGCTGAAGGGCCGTGGCGACCTGGGCAACGACCACCCCGTCGCACCCGTTTACGAGTTCTTCGATGCATCGTTGCCCCAGCGCGAACGCGATGTCGAAAAGGCCAAGGCGTTGCTCGAAGAGGCCGGCAAGGCCGGTCTGGCGATCACGTTGCACGTGCCCAAGCTGCAGGAGATCCCGCAGCTCGCCGAGCTGATCCAGACCCAGCTCAAAGACATCGGGATGGACGTCACCCTCAACGTCGAGAGCACCGACACGTTCTACGACCGCTGGTGCAAGGTCTACGACGGCACCAACGAGCCTGCTGGCTGCGATGGTGGCGAGGAGTTCGGCATCGTCGACTACGGCAACCGCGGCACGCCCGACGTGTACCTGGTGAAGGCATATGCGACCGGTGAGTGGAA
Source organism: Actinomycetes bacterium (assembly GCA_031400715.1). GTDB lineage: Bacteria > Actinomycetota > Acidimicrobiia > Acidimicrobiales > Ilumatobacteraceae > VFMC01. Next base: position 2,128 of record JANNQK010000307.1, read on the forward strand.
CTCGTCGCACTACAACTCGGCCGAGTTCAATGACGCCGTCGCCGCCTACCAGGCAACGCTCGACCTTCCTGCCCGCAAGGAAGCGATCAAGAAGGTCCAGGCGATCGCCAACACCGACATCCCGTACGTGATCCCGTACTTCTACAACTCGCTCACCGCGTACAAGAAGAACGTCGCCGGCATCGTGGCCTCCGGCCTCGGCCACTACTACCTCGGAGCCGCCGGCTTCACCGAGTAAGTCGGTTCGGCTCAGCAGCATCCAATCAACCTGCGCTGTGGCGCTGCCCTCCGGGTGGCGCCACAGTGCTTTCGGTATCACCAGCGATCTGTCACCTCTGGGGGGGTTTCGGTTATGCGAAGGTTCATCGCCCAGCGTGTCGCGTCCATCGTCGTCACGCTGTGGTTGCTCGCGACGATCGTGTTCATGCTCGTCAACGTGTTGCCCGGCAACATCGGCCGGAAGGTACTCGGTCCGTTCGCACCACAGGTCGAAGTCGATGCGTTCAATGCCCGCCTCGGCACCGACCAGCCGATGCTCGAGCAGTACTTCAAGTCGATCAAGAACGTGTTCACGCTCGACTTCGGCCAGTCGTACCAGAGCGGTTCCGACGTCACCGACATCATCTTGCCGGCGCTGGGCAGATCGGGGAAGTTGGCCCTCCTGGCGTTCATCATCACCATCCCGATCTCGATCGCGGCGGGCATCTACGCCGCCCGCAAGCAGGACAAGCTCGCCGACCGGGTAATCGTGAACGCCGGACTGGCGACCTCGTCGATCCCCGAGTTCGTGACGGCGGCGCTGTTGTTGGCCGCGTTCGCCGTGCACTGGAAGATCGGCAAGGCATTCGCCAACCCGCCCGAGGGCACCAGCTTGTTCGGCCAGCTCGAGTACCTGCTGTTACCCGCCTTGGCGATGGTGGTCGCGTACTTCGGCTACATCGCTCGAATGACCCGAGCCGGAGTGATCTCGTCGTTGCTGTCCGACTACACCCGAACAGCCACCATGAAGGGCATGTCGAGCGGCCAGGTGATGCGCCGCCACGTGCTGCGCAACGCACTGGCGCCAACGATCACGGTGATCAGCGTGCAGATCGGGTATCTGATCGGCGGCATCATCGGTGTCGAGAAGGTGTTCAACTACGCCGGGCTCGGTTCCACCATGCTCAGCGCCGTCGGCAAGAAGGACATCCCGGTGCTGCAGGGCGCAGTGCTGCTCGTCGGCATCGTCTACATGTTGTCGACGTTGCTGGCCGATCTCCTGATCGCCTACCTCAATCCCCGCGTCCGACTGGAGACGACACGATGATCGAGCACACCCCCGGCGCCCAGCCGCCCGTCAATCCAGCGCCCGACGGCGACATCTCGGTGGCGGGTGCGATGGCAGCCGCGGCTCCGCCGCCCAGCGAACGCAAGCAGGCACGACGCGAGAACTGGCGCCTCATCCGTCGCCGCCCGGCATTCATCATCGGCGTGTTCATCGTGTTGGTGTGGGTGGTGTGCGCGATCTTCGGCAATGCGATCACCCCTCACCACCCGCTCGACTTCCGGACCGGTACGAACCTCTCGCCGCGCTGGAGCTTTCCGTTCGGCACCGACGAGACGGGCCGAGACGTTCTTTCTCGGGTGATGGCCGGCGCCCGAGACGTGTTGAAGATCGCCCCGCTCGCTGCGGTCATGGGCGTGATGCTCGGCGTGATCCTGGGCATGTTCATGGGCTACCTCGGCGGTTGGGTCGACATGGTCGCCAGCCGCATCGTCGAGGCCTTCCTCGCCCTGCCGGTGGTGCTGATCGCACTGCTGGCGATCACCACCCTTGGGAACTCGGCGTGGGTCGTGATCGGGGTGGTGGCCACGCTGTTCACCCCTGTGGTCGCCCGAACGGTGCGCGCCGCGGTGCTCGCCGAACGCGACCTCGACTACGTCACGTCCGCCAAGCTCCGCGGTGAGGCAACACCGTTCATCATGTTCCGCGAGATCCTGCCCAACGTGATGGGACCGATCATCGTCGAACTCACGGTGCGCATCGGCTATGCGGTCTTCACCGTCGCGACCCTGTCGTTCCTCGGTGCTGGGCCGCCGCCTCCGTCGCCCGACTGGGGTGCGCAGGTGAGCGACAACTACAACGCGATCGTCGCCGGGTTCTGGTGGACGACGTTCTTCCCCGCGATGGCGATCGCCAGCCTGGTGATCGCGGTCAACCTGATCGCCGACTCGGTCCAGTCCGTGGTGGAGGCATCATGACAACGTCACCCGTTCCCGGTTCCGGTGCGTCCACCGGTACCACCACGGCCGCGGCCCTGGAGATCGACGACCTCAACGTCGTCTACACCGTTCGTGGCATCGACCGTGCGGTGCTGCGCGGGGTCACCTTCAGCGTCGCTCCTGGTGAGGCGTTCGGTCTCGTCGGCGAGTCGGGCTGCGGCAAGTCGACCACCGCGTACGCCGCACTTCGCTATCTGCCCCGCAACGGCAAGATCATCAGCGGTACGGTGAAGGTCGCGGTCCGCGACGTCACCACGATGAGCACGTCTGAGCTGCAGAAGTTCCGCGCCACCGAAGCGTCGATGGTGTACCAAGACCCCGCACAGGCGATGAACCCCACGCTGCGCGTGGGCAAGCAGGTGATCGAGGCGTTCACCCTCCTCGGTCAGTCGAAGCAGGAGGCCGAGAAGTCGGCGCTCGAAGCGCTCCGCAAGGTGCGCATCGCCGACCCGACACGGGTGATGGACCGGTATCCGTTCCAATTGTCGGGTGGCATGCAGCAACGCGTGGTCATCGCGATGGCGCTCGCGTGCAATCCGAAACTGCTGGTGCTCGACGAGCCCACGACCGGCCTCGACGCCACCGTGGAAGCCGAAGTGCTCGACCTGGTGCGCGTGCTGCGCCAGGAGAGCGATGCCGCCGTGCTGATGATCGCCCACAACCTGGGCATCATCCGCGCGCTGTGCGATCGAGTCGGCGTGATGTACGCGGGCAAGATCGTCGAGGAGGGCCCGAGCGCCCAGGTGTTCGACGACCCGCAGCATCCCTACACCGTCGGACTGCTGCGGTCGCTGCCCCGTCACGGCGTGCGCAAGACCGAACGAGCGCTCGCCACGATCCCCGGCATCTTGCCCCTCATCGGCAGCGATCTGCCGACGTGCGTGTTCCTCGACCGGTGTCCGATCGCCGACGAGACGTGTCAGAGCACACCTCCGCCGGTCGTCCCGGTCGGCATCAATGGCGATCGCTACACCCGGTGCCACCACCCCGATCGCATCATCGAGGTCATCGAGGACAAGCCCGGCGTCGACATCTCCGTGCTGGCACCCTCGGACTCGCAGCCCGACGTGCTCGAACTCAGCCATGTGTCGAAGACGTTCCGGCAGCGCAACCACTCGGTGCCGGCACTGGTCGATGTCGAACTCGGCCTCGCCGAGGGCGAGACGCTCGGCATCGTCGGCGAGTCGGGCTCGGGCAAGTCGACGCTGGCCAAGACCATGCTCGGCATCGAGTCGGCCGACACAGGCGGCGTCGTGTCGCTCGCAGGCAAGGCGGTCGCATCGGCAACCGGTGGACGTTCGGCCGAGGACAAGCGATCGATGCAGATGGTCTTCCAGAACCCCGACTCGGCGCTCAACCGTTCGTGGTCGGTGCGACGGATCCTCATGCGCAGTGTCGAGAAGCTCACCGGCATCAAGGGTGAGGAGGCGAACAAGCGGGTGGAAGCGCTCGCCGCGAACCTCCGCCTGACGCCCCGCCACCTCGATCTCAAGCCGCGTCAACTGTCCGGTGGCCTCAAGCAGCGCGTCGCCATCGCCCGCGCTTTCGCCGGCGACCCGCGCATCGTCGTGTGCGACGAGCCCACCTCGGCTCTCGACGTGTCCGTACAGGCTGCCATCCTCAACCTGCTCGCGGACCTGCAGTCGGAGCAGAAGACGAGCTACGTGTTCATCACCCACGACATGGGTGTGGTGCGCTACTTGGCCGACCGGATCGCGGTGATGTACCTGGGCCGCATCCAGGAGGTGGGACCGACCGACGACGTGTTCCATGGTCCCAACCACCCGTACACCGAGGCGTTGTTGTCGGCGATCCCCAGCGTGGACGGCGAGGAGAAGAACCGGATCCGGCTCGACGGTGAGATCCCGAGCCCCGCAAACCCGCCGTCGGGGTGCGTCTTCCATCCCCGGTGTCCCCGCGTGATCATGGGCGTGTGCGACGTGACCGAACCACCCTTGGCCGAAGTATCACCCGGCCATGCGATGCGTTGCCACATCCCGGTGGAACAGCTCATCGAGCTGCAACGCAAGCCCGGCTGACGAGTCCCGGCCCCGGCGGGCCTACTCGACGAATCGATCGATGCTGGTGTCGCGGGTGGCGGTGAGCCACCGGTGACACCCGGCGTCGTGGAACCAACGTTCGGTCTGCACGCCGGCGGCGTTGGTGAACATCCACACCTGGTCGAAGTCGCGTTCCAGGACGTCGGTCACCGACGCGGGCGGTTGGGGGATCTCGCCGCCGAAGCGGAACTCCTCCACTGGGCGCGGGCCGCAGTTGGGACACGTCACGATGAGCATCAGCGGGTACCTGTCGATCCTTGATCGGCCATCGCATGGTCGGCCGCGAAACGGCTGAGCGCGAACGGCTCGATCAGCTCGGGCGTGCGACCGGTTGCGATCAGCTCGGCCATGGCCTCACCGCCTGCGGGAATGGCCTTGAACCCCCACGTGCCCCATCCGGTGGTGATGACGAATCCGTCGACGCCGGTGAAGCCCATGATGGGGGAGAAGTCGGCCGACACGTCACAGCGACCGGTCCACTGGCGCAGGATCTTCAGGTCGCGCACGAACGGCAGCAGGTAGCTCATCTTGATCGCGTTCGCCTGCAGGAACTGGAACGACGACTGCAACGAGTAACTGGTCTCGCGGTCGTACTCGTGGCCGATCAGCATCTGACCGCGGGCGGTCTGGCTGATGTAGCACAGCAGTTCGGTGTCGCTGATGATCGGCCCGAACCCCTGCGCGTAGCCATTCGTGACGAAGGCTTGCAGCGGGTGCGTGCGCACGGGCAGCCGGACCCCGGCGTGCTCGGCGATCAGGCTGACATTGCCGCCCACTGCGCTCATCACCACACCTGCGGAGATCGTGCCCGTGGCGGTGCGCACACCGACCACACGTTCGCCATCCTTGACGAGCCCGGTGACAGGGGTGTTCTGCAGTACGTGCACACCCCGCTGCATCGCTCCCTGCGCGTAGGCCCACACCACGCGGTCGTGTCGGGCGGTGGATGCCGGGATGTGATAGCTGGCACCCAGCACCGGGTATCGACCGCCACCGGAGAGGTCGAGCTGCGGGCACAGTTCCTTGATCTCGGTGGGCGTCACGAGCACGGTCTCGGCGCCGCAGGCGGAGTTGAGCATCGCTCTGGCTCGTTCGTTGCGCATCGCCGACTCGGTGTGCGCCAGCCAGATCAGGCCCTTGGTGGCGTGCATGATCCAGCAGCCGGTCTCGTCTTCGAGCTTCGAGTACAGGTCGAGGCTGTGCTGGTAGAAGCGGATCGATTCGGGGATGCCGTAGTTGGCGCGGATGATCGTGGTGTTGCGACCCGAGTTGCCCGAACCGATGTAGTCGGCTTCGAGCACCGCCACGTTGGTGATGCCATGCTGGGTCGCGAGGTAGTAGGCAGTTGCCAGACCGTGCCCGCCGCCGCCGATGATCACCACGTCGTAGCTCGACTTGGGCTCGTGCCAGGTGAGCTCGAGCAGGGTCTCGACGAACTCGTTCATGCTCGTGTTCCCGTCTCGTGTCGGAACTCAGGAAGCCCGAAGCGCGCTGCTGCTTCGTGAGCGAGTCCGCTCGAGACGACCAGCAGCACCCGGTCGTGGTCGAACCACAGCTTCACCGGCATTCCGGCGGCAAGACCCTGGGCGAGTGCGGGGCGATGCGCGGGCAGCTGCCACTCGACATGGCGGGCGATCAGACGATCGAACTCCGCCGACGTCAGGCCCCAGCCGACGAAGGCCGTCTCGCGCTCGACGATCGCGTGCTCGTCGGGCACTTCGGCCGCCACTGCACCGATGGCGAAGACCTCGTCGCGGGCGATGCGCAGAACGACCACATCACCTTCGTAGTAGGCGTGTTCGAGCGCCTCCGGCGAGGCGACGATGCGCAGCCCGTCGAGGCGTTCAGGCGCGTGCACGTGCACCCTCCGGATCGTAGAACGGGGTGTGGGCCACCGTCGCCGGACGGCCGTCGATGGTGACCGAGTCGACCCACGGCGAGTGCTTCTGCCAGCCGAGCATCACCGCTTTGCCGATGATCGGCGACGTGAACGTGGAGGCCACGTGACCCACGATGCGATCACCGACATAGATCGGTGCTCCTTCGGTCGGGGCGGGACCGTCCATGGTGAAGCCGAACAACCGACGATGGTCGGCGAGGTCGGCCGTGCGGGCCAGGGCGGTACGGCCGACGAAGTCGGGCTTGTCCATCTTCACCGCCCAGTCCATGTTCAACCGTCGAGGTGTGGAGTCGAGCTCGGTGTCCATGCCCACGATCACATGCCCCTTCTCGAGCCGCAATGCGAACAACGCCTGCAGCCCGTGGGGTGTGATGTTCATGTCTCGCCCGGCCTCCATGAGGGCCTGCCACAGCTCGACGGAATGAGCGACCGGGTGATGCAGCTCGAAGCTGGCTTCCCCGGTGAAGGACAGCCGCATGATGTGACAGTCGATGCCGGCGACCGCAGCGTGGCGATGTTGCAGGAACTTCGGCGGATCGGCCACGCCCACCCGCTGCAACAGTGCTCCGGCGAGCGGGCCGGTGACGTTGATCGCTCCGTGAGAGATGGTGCGATCCATGATCCTCACGTCGAGGCCCCACGTGTCGACCCAGTCGCGCACCCACGCCTCGGCGAACGCTGCGCCGCCGGAGGTGAAGGTGAGGACGAACCTGTCGTCACTCTCACGGCAGACCATGCCGTCGTCGATCAGGTGACCGCGCTCGTTGAGCAGCAGCACGTACCGGCTTCGTCCGGGGCGGATGTCGGCAATGGTGGTGGGGTAGAGGCGCTCGAGTGCCTCGACGACGTCGGGCCCGGTGACGATCATCTTGCCGAGCGTCGAGACGTCACCGAGCGACACGCCCTCGCGCACCGCCCAGTATTCGCGCATGAAGTCGCCGTAGTTCCACGGCCGCCACCAGCCGCCGAAACGGTCCATCTGCGCGCCGAGCTTGAGGTGTTCGTTGTGCAGCGCGCTGCGCCGGAACGGGTCGAGGAAGACGTCGGCGGCTGCCTCGGCGATCGTCAGCTGCCGCGAGGCCGGACGGCCGGTGAACGGCGCCGCCTCCGACCCTTGCCGGTCGGAGACGAAGGAACGCAGATGCGGCATGCACACCCCGCCCTGGCACGTGCCGGTACCGCACAGGGCGGCTCGCTTCACGAGCTCGAGATGCTGGAAGCCCTTGTCCCACACCATCTGCAGGTCGCCGACGGTGATCTTCGAGCACGGACACACGAACCCGGCGACGGGCGCCGGGGGAAGCTCGAAGCGTTCGGCGGCCGGACCGACGACGCGCACGTTCGGGTCGCTCACCATGCGGGCGAGCAGATCGCGTGGCGCCTTGGTGGGACTGGTGACGATCGCCGTGTCGCAGGCCTCGCGACGGCCATCGGAGAACACGACATGGCTCACGGTGCCATCGAGGCCCTCGAAGCTCGCCAGCTCGGTGATGTCGACCGTGACCGTGTTGCCGAGATCGACGCCTCGTTCGCGCAGCAGGTCGGCGGCACCCGACAGCAGGATGCCGCGCAGCATGTTTCCCTCGCACACCGGATGCACCTCGGCAGCACCTGTGGCAATCACCACCTCGTGGGCGTGGACGTGCAGCATGTGCTGGGGTGTGCGAACGACGACCAACGGCCCGGGATAGACGCCCACCACGTCGTGGCCGTTGCCCGAGTCGAGCACGAACACCTCGCGGCCCGCAGACCGCAGCCGCTCGGCTTCGACCGTTCCCGACCGACCCGCGCCGATCACCGCGACGTCGACATGACGCCTGTGGACCTCCACGCCGGCATGGACGGGCGACTGCACGGGGTTCTTCGGTGGATCGAGCTGGAGGGGTGGCCCGCCGACGGCAGGGTGACGACGCACCCGCAACCCCGGCCGGGCAGGAGTGAGGCAGGTCCGTGTGAACGGCACGCCGTCGACGTCGGCAGAGCAGCTTCCGCAGTCACCCGTGAGGCAGAGGCTTCCTCCGTGCTGGGGATGTGCACCTGACCGCAGCACCGCGACGGCCACCGAATCACCGTCGACGTAGTCGACCGGCTGGTCGTCGAAAGCGAAGCGCATAATGGTTCGAGACCCTAGTCCACGACGACGATTCCCAGGACGACTGTTCTGCGAATTCGACCGACGGCC
>JANNQK010000308.1:0-35628 GCA_031400715.1 Actinomycetes bacterium
CGTGTGCTACCTTTGTTGGACAAGTGCTCAGTATCTCACACTCGGCGACCCGGGAGAACCACATGACCAGCACCGAAGCCCCGATCACCACACTCGACGGTCTGATCGAGCGCGAGGAGGCCTCATTCCTGTCTCGAACGACCCGGTCGGCCGAGCTGTGGCAGCGGGCGAGCGCGGTGATGCCCGGCGGCGTGGCATCGAGCTGGGCCAGTTCGCGACCGGTGCCCGTGTGGGTCGATCGAGGCCTCGGGGGACATGTGTGGGATGCCGACGGCACCGAGTACGTCGACATGCACGGGGGCTATGGCGTGAACGTCGTCGGCCATGCGCATCCCGCCGTGGTCGACGCGGTGCAACGACGAGTGCAACTCGGCACCCACTTCGCCCAGCCGACCGAGGACACGATCGTGGTGGGCCAGGCGCTCGCCGAGCGGTTCGGGCTCCCGATGTGGCGGTACACGAACTCGGGCACCGAGGCCACGATGGACGCTGTCCACCTGATGCGAGCGATCACCGGCAGGAAGCTGGTGATCAAGATCGAGGGCACATACCACGGTCATCACGATGCGCTCATGATCTCGGCATTCCGGAGTGCAGCTCAGCTCGGGCCCGTCGACGAACCGTTCCGGGTGCCCGGTTCGGGCATCCCGCAGGAGATGGCCGATCTCGTTCGCATCGTGCCGTTCAACGACCTGGGCGCTTTGCAGCGCACGCTCGACGCACACCATGGTCAGGTCGCGGGCATGATCCTCGAGCCGATGATGATGAACGCAGGCATCATCCCGCCGGCCCCTGGCTACCTGCAGGGAGTGCTCGATCTCGTTCATGCCCACGGCGGTCTGGTCGCATTCGACGAGGTGAAGACCGGCATGGTGGTGCACCCAGGTGGCGTGACCGCCCTGTACGGCGTGCGGCCCGACATGGTGTGTCTCGCCAAGGCGCTCGGTGGTGGCGTGCCATGTGGCGCGATCGGCGGCACGGCCGAGGTGATGCAGGCGATCACCGACGGTCGCTACGACCAGGTGGGAACGTTCAACGGCAATCCGCTCACGATGGCCGCCGCTCGAGCGGTGCTGACCGAGGTGCTCACCCCCGAGTCGTACGTTCGCGCCGAGCAGCTCGGACGGCAGATGCTCGAGGGCTCGCTCGCCGCTCTGGGTCAGCATGGCCAACCCGCCTATGGAGCCGTGTACGGATTCAAGGGCTCGGTGGTGTTCCACGGCACGCCGTGCACGAACTACCGCGAGTTCCTCGACATCGATCTCGCGATCAGCCACTGCCACTTCCTCTACCAGCACAACGGCGGGGTGTTCCTGCCGCCGTGGGGCAAGAGCGAGTCGTGGACGCTCTGCGTCGGCCACAGCGACGCCGATGGCGAGCGCTACGTCGACAACCTCGCTCGACTGGCCCGCGACGTCGCCCCCATCCGCGACCGTCGCTCCGACATCTTCGGCGAAGGCCAGTACAACTGACCAACTCGTCCGTGGGTGTCGCTCACGGAACCGGGTTAGGGCAGCCGGGTCTCTTCACGGCGGAAGCCGACGGTGGTCGAGACCGGTGCATCCATCTCTCTGGCACAGCGATGGCCCGAGTAGACCGCCGTCGCGATCGTGCCGGGAGCGAGGCAGTCGCCGATCCGCATGGCATCGATCCGACCTGCCAGCGAACGGAACAGCCGATCGTTCGGCATCCGCGAGGTGACCATCACCACGCTCGCGGCGCCGACCTCACGTTCCCGACCGGTGAACACGCACTCGAGGTGCACCGAGTCGACCTCGATGCCGGAGAGCGACAGGCCGGTTGCGATGTGGATGTCGAGATCCAGCAGACGTGTTTGGATGCGGGCCTGTTCGGACGTTCGTGATGTCCAGGTCGACACCTCGTTGGCCGGCGTCACGATCGTCACCTCGCGGCCGGCGCGACGCAGCTTCTCGGCGATCACGCCACCCATGTAGTAGTGGTCGTCGTCGAACACCGCCACGGGGCCGTCGGGCATCACGCCGGACATGATGTCGTCGGGCGTGAACACCGACGGCAGGTCCCAACCAACGACCGGTGCATCCAGCTCGCGACCGACGCCGTCGCGACGCCACGTCGATCCCGTCGCGATCACGATCCGGTCGGGGCCGAAGTCGAGAATCTGCTGTTCGTCGATCTCGCTCTGGAGATGGACCTCCACGTTCGCCAGCTTCGCGATCTGGCCCACACGCCAGTCGCGCACTCGTGAGTACTCCGCCATCCCGGGCAGCAAGGACTCGAGGGTGACCCGCCCACCGAGTTGGCGGCGGGCATCGGTGAGGGTGACGCGGTAGCCCCGCTTCCCGAGCGCCATTGCGGCCTCGAGACCGGCCGGGCCGGCGCCGACGATCAGCACCGACGCATCCGACCCGCGCTCCGGGATGCGCTCGGGATGCCAGCCCTTGCGCCACTCCTCGCCCATGGTCGGGTTCTGAGTGCAGCGAATGGGCGTGCCCGTCTGGTCACCGGTGTAGCAGATGTTGCAGCCGATGCACTCTCGGATGTCGTCCTCGCGACCCTCCGAGATCTTCTGTGGGAGGAACGGATCGGCGATCGACGGTCGTGCGGCTCCGATCAGATCGACCACACCCTGGCGCACCAATCGGACCATCGTGTCGGGCGAGGTGAACCGGCCCACACTGACCACCGGCTTGTCGGTGACCTCCTTGACCCACGACATCGCCGTCTCCAACCCGGCTTCGTGCACGAATCGAGACGTGCCCATCTCGTGGCTGTAGTCGTCGACGGTGATGTCCCACAGGTCGGGCAGGTCGCCGATCATCTCGAGGATCGCTCGCGGCTCGGTGTCGACCTGGTCGTCGCTCGCTTCGCCCGACCCGGCGGAGAACCGAACTGCGACCGCGCACGTGTCACCGACCGCGTCCTTGGTCTCCTCGATCAGTTCGCGCAACAGGCGCGCGCGGTTCTCGAGCGAGCCCCCGTACTGATCGGATCGCTGGTTCGACGGCATCAGGAACTGCTTGATCAGGTACCAGTGGCAGGCGTACACGTAGACGATGTCGAAGCTGGCCTCCTTCGCCCGCAGCGCGGCCTCGACGTGCCACCGCTTCAGCTCGACGACGTCGGCAGTGTCCATCGCCCGTGTCTGCACCGGGTCGTACACACCTGCGGGCATGCTGGATGGGCCGATCGGCACTTCCCGTGAGTAGTGGTTCGCGCTCGACGCTCCGCCGTGCCACAGCTCGATGCCCGCCAGCGCCCCATGGGCATGGACGCTGTCGACCATGAGTCGCATCGACCGAACGTCCTCGTCGTCCCAGATCGCCGCCGACGGGTACGGATCGTCGTCCGAGGTCGGGTGGATCGAGCAGTACTCAGTGCACACGGTGCCCCAGCCGCCCTCGGCCTTCATGCCACGCAGCGCTGCCAGCGTCTGGGGCCTGCGGTAGCCGATGCCCGTGCAGTGCGGCACCTGGTAGAAGCGATTCGGTGCGACGACCGGGCCGATCCGCACCGGTTCGAACAGCACGTCGTATCGAGGGTCTCGGGCCATGACGGTCCTCCGTGTCGTGTTCGTGAGCCGCACCCGCACCTGGTGCGGGTGTCGCTCGCGGACTGGTGGTCAGCGGCCGCTCCAGATGGGGGAGCGGCGCTCGTCGAAGGCAGCGGTGCCTTCGACGGCATCCTCGCTGTCGATGGCACGGCGGTAGCTGTCGAAGGAGCGGATCTCAGCCATCGCCGCGAGGGGGTCGAGGCCCGCCGTGCGGCGTTCGATGTCCATGATCGAAGCCACGCTCAAGGGCGCCGATGCCAGCACGCGCTGAGCCAGGTCGATGGCCGTGGTCATCAGTTCGCCAACGGGCGCGACGCGATTGACGAGTCCGAAGCGCTCGGCATCGGCGGCGCTCAGTCGCCGGCCGCCGTACAGCACCTCGCGTGCGATGTGCGGTGGCAACAGCTTCGGAAGGCGCACGCTGCCGGCATCGGGAAGGATGCCGAGCGACGCCTCGGGCAGGAAGAACTGGGCGTGCTCGGCGGCCACGATCATGTCGGCGGCCATGGCGATCTCGAACCCGCCACCCACGGCCATCCCGTTCACGGCAGCGATCACCGGGACCGTGCGGTTCGGAAGGTCGACGAACCCGCCGAACCCCCCGACGCCGTAGTCGCTGTCGAATGCCTCGCCGTCGCCTGCGGCCGACAGGTCCCATCCAGCGGAGAAGAACCGCTCACCGGCGCCCGTGACGATCACCACCCGGACGGTCGGGTCGGTCTCGAAGGCGAGGAACGCCTGGCCCATCGCGATGCTGGTGGCGGCGTCGATCGCGTTCGCCTTCGGTCGATCGACGGTGAGCACCGCGATGCCGTCTGCGGCGGAGACGTGGAAACCGTCGGAAGCGGCTCGTTCGGACATCAGATCTCCTCGATCCAGAGTGCGTCGACGGCGACCGATCCATCGCGGCCGACGAGCACGGGGTTGAGCTCCACCTCGACCACCTTCGTGCCCACGACCGAGTCGACGAGGGTGACGACCAGCGAGGCGAGCGAATGCACGTCGGCGGCGGGTCGGCCGCGGAAGCCGTGCAGGAGGGGAGAGCTCTTCAGGCGATCGAGGGCGACGACGACATCGTCGTGGCTCACCGGCGCCAGCAGGTGGACGACGTCGCCCCACAACTCGGTCATCACACCGCCGAAGCCCAGCGTCACCAGCCAGCCCACGGGGGCGTCTCGACGCACCGCCACCAGCACCTCGGCGACGACATCGGTGACCGTGCGTTCCACGAGGCATCCGGCGCCCGTCGTCGGCATCGCGTCGAGCGCATCGGCGACGGCCGTCGCGTCGCGAAGGCCGACCTTCACAGCACCGGCCTCGCTCTTGTGGGCCAGACCGAGACCCTTCAGTGTGATCGGGTAGCCGACCCGTTCTGCAGCGGCGAGCACCTCGCTGCGCGGTACGACCTCGCCGTCGGGAACAGGCACACCGAGGGTGCGGAGGCGTGCCTTCGCGGTGGCCTCGTCGACGATGCGCGTCTCGCCGGGCACGTGCGCCGGCGCATGCTGCTCGACGTGCTCGGGCGGGGCGACGCTGGCGGCATCGAGCGCAGTGAGCGCCTCACCCAGCCCGAGCAGAGCCGTGAGACCTCGTGTCGCGAGGTGCTCGCGGAAGGGGCCGTTCACGCATTCGGCCATCGTGGCCACGACCACCGCGCGTCGGCCCGTCTCGTCCGCTGCGTCGGCGAGCGCATCGGACGCGGTGTACCACGAGCTCGGATCGTTGTCGGGTCCGGGTGGCGCGTCGAGCACGAGCATCGTCGCGTCCTGCGGTCCGTGCATCACCGCGGCGAAGCAGTTCGACATGGCCGCTCGGTCGCCCCACATGAACGTGTGGTAGTCGAGCGGGTTGCTGATGGAGACCAGCTCGGTCAGGGTCGCCTCGATGCGGTGTCGGTGGTCGTCGAGAAAGGGTGCGAACACGAGCCCGGTCGCCTCGCTCCGGTCGGCCACGAGCGACGCCTCGCCGCCCGAGCAGCTGAGCGAGACGATGCGGTTGCCGCCCAGGCGTCCGTCCTGATCGAACAGCTTCAACGTCTCGAGCAGTTCGGCGGGGCTGCGCACCGTCGCCACGCCGTAGCGTTCGAACATCGCGTCGTACGAGGCGGAGCGCCCGGTCATCGAACCCGTGTGGGAGAGTGCGATCGAAGCGCCCGCCGCCGAGCGGCCGGTCTGCAGCGCGACGAGGGGGATGCCCCGGTCGAGCGCGCGCATTGCAACGGCCGCGAAGTGCTGCGGATCGCGCACCGCTTCGAGGAACAGCCCGATCGATGTGACCCGATCGTCGTCGAGCAATGCGTCGATGACGTCCTCGGTGCCGATCGTGGCCTGGTTGCCGACGGTGATCATGTGCGCGAGGCGCAGGCCACGTTGTTGGAAGGTGAGGTTCACCGCGACGTTGCCGCTCTGCGACACGATCGCCGCGCCACGGTCGTGCCGGTGCATGCCGTGTTCGTCGGGCCACAACGCCACCCCGTCGAAGGTGTTGACGAAGCCATAGCAGTTGGGCCCGAACAGCGGCATGTCGGCGGCCGCCGCGATCAACGCAGTCTGGAGGTCGCTTTCACCGGCCTCCGCGAAGCCCGAGCCGTAGCAGACGGCTCCCCCTGCTCCCATCGCGGCGAGCGTGCCGACCGCGGCGACGGTGGCATGGCGGTTGACGCCGAGGAAGACGGCGTCGGGAACCTCGGGCAGATCGGCGAGCGACGGCACGCACGGGACGCCACTCAGGTGTGCTCGGGTGGGGTGCACCGGCCAGATCGGCCCGGAAAAGTCGAGCTTGAGGCACTGCGCAACCACCCGTTCGGCAGGGGAACCGCCGACCACGGCGATCGAGCTCGGTGCGAGCAGTCGGTGCAGATCGGCCACGTCCGTGACGTTAGCTGAACCGTCGATCAGAGATCGTCCAGAAGTCATTGACGCAGCGTGCGTTGGTGCAGAATGGTGGCTGTGCTCCACGACGATGTCGCCTATCTGCCTGCAACCGAGCTGCTTCGCCGATTCGTGGCGCTCGAGCTCTCGCCGCTCGAACTCCTGGATGCGCTGATCGACCGCATCGAGGCGCTCGAACCCCGGATCAACGCGGTCTGCGACCGTCGCTACAGCGAAGCGCGTGCCGAGGCTGCTCATTCGGCCGAGCGATACCTGGGCAAGCACGGCGGGCCCCGCCCGTTGGAAGGCTTGCCCGTCGCCGCCAAGGAAGAGCACCCGATGAAGGGTCGTTCGTGGACCCAGGGTTCGCTCACGCTGCAAGGCGAGGTGGCCGATCGAGATCATCCGATCATCGAACGCATCCAGGCGGCCGGCGGCATCATCCATGTTCGTGTCACGACGCCCGAGTTCTGCTGTGCCGCGTTCTGCCACTCGAAGATGTGGGGCACGACGCGGAACCCGTGGAACATCGACTTCGCTCCCGGAGGTTCGTCGGGTGGCACCGGTGCAGCACTCGCTGCTGGGTACGCGCCACTCGGCACCGGTAGCGACATCGGTGGATCGATCCGCATTCCTTCGTCGCTCAGCGGCGTCGTCGGTTTCAAGCCTCCGTTCGGTCGGGTGCCGGCATTGGCCCCCTACAACCTCGACCAGTTCTGTCACGACGGGCCCATGGCGCGCAGCGTGGCGGACGTGGCCCTGCTCGAGAACGTGATCGCCGGCGCGCATCGTCTCGACGTGGTCTCGATTCGCAACCCACCCCAGATCCCTGCATCACCAGAAGGGGTGAAGGGGCTGAAGATCGCGCTCTGCCTGGGTCTCGGAGACTGGCCGCTCGAGCCCGAGGTCGAGGCCAACACCCGTCGCGTCGGTGCATCGCTCGCTGCTGCCGGCGCTGTCGTCGACGAGGTGACGCTGCCGTGGACCCGCAACGACATCTTCACCGCTGCGCGGGCGCACTTCGCCGCGATCATGGGTGCTGGAATCGCCACGGTGGCAGCCGAGTTCGGCGATCTGTTGAACGACTACACCCGGGCGTTCGCGGCGTCGATGACGAGCGAGATGAGCTACTACGAGAGCCTCGAACTGCAGGGTCGCCTGTACGAGCCGCTCGGCGAGCTGTTCGAGACGTACGACGCACTCGTGTGCCCCACGATGGCCACCGACGGCTTGGTGGCGGACGACCCCTACATCGACGGCCCGTTCCTCGTGAACGGGGTCGACGTGGAGCACCACATCCTGATGTTCATGACGCTCCCGTTCAACCTGTTGAGCCGCTGCCCGGTCGTGGCGGTGCCCTCGGGGCGTGCTGTCAACGGTGTGCCGACGGGTGTGCAGGTGGTCGGGCGCACCTACGACGACGTCACCGCCTTCCGTGTTGCTGCCGCGGTCGAGTCCACCGGAGTCGGCTTTCACCAGTCCTCCTGGAGGCCGACGCTGTGACGCTCGCCGCCTGACTCGGCGATCGGGCGACGCCGCTCGGTACTGTCGTCGGACATCGGCTCGCCAAGGGGGATTTCATGGCTCACGATCTGATCATTCGCAACGGCATGGTGGTGGACGGCACCGGCGTCGAGGCCGTACGTGCCGACGTGGCGGTCGACGCCGACCGGATCACCGCGATCGGCGACCTGTCGACCGAGACCGCACGTCGCGAGATCGATGCCACGGGCCTGCTGGTCACGCCCGGCTTCATCGATCTCCACACCCACCTCGACGCCCAGGTGGCGTGGGACCCGCTCATGACGTCGAGCTCGTGGCACGGCGTCACCACGGTGTTGATGGGCAACTGCGGCGTCACGTTCGCTCCGGTGCGACCCGACGACCGCGTCTTCCTCGCCGAGATGATGGAGAGCGTGGAGGACGTGCCTCGCGACGCGATCCTCGATGGTCTGGCGTGGGACTGGGAGACCTACCCGCAGTACCTCGATTCGGTGCAGCGCATGAGGCCGGCGCTGAACATCGTCGGGATGGTCGGACACTGTGCGGTCCGGTACCACGTGATGGGGGAGCGCTCGCTCTCCGACGAGATCGCCACACCGGCCGAGATGGATCAGATGCGAGCCATCGCCGAGGAATCCGTCGCCGGTGGCGCGGTGGGCTTCAGCACATCGCGAATCCTGCTGCACGTCGTACCCGACGGCCGGTACGTGCCGGGCACACTGGCGCCGATCGACGAGTACCTCGCGATCGCCGATGGGATGAACGCTGCCGGCGGTGGCTTGTTCCAAGCGGTGAACGACTTCGCCACGAAGGCGGGTCACGAGATCGAGTTGCTGCGCGAGATGGCTCGCTCGTGCGGCGATGTGCTGTTCTCCGGCGGAGTCGGCAACTCGGGCAACTCTGGCGTCGACATGTTCGAAGCCTTCCTCGCCGACACGAACGCCAACGTCGGACGCATGACCCTCGCGACGGCGTCGCGCCCCAGCGGCTCGCTGTGCGGTCTGGCCCAGATCTCGCCGGTGAAGGGTAAGAAATGGAAGGCGCTGCTGGCACTGCCCACGCTCGGCGAGCGTGTCGCGGCGCTCGAGGATCCCGCAGTGCGGGCGGCACTCGTCGCCGAAGGCATCGAGAAAGGCATGTGGTACGACCCGAATCACATCTACCCGCTCGGCACAGGACCCTCGCCCGACTACGCCGAGCAAGGTGGAGCGTCGATCGCGGTGCTCGCCGATCGTGCCGGCGTGCATCCCGTCGAGCTCGTCATCGACCGACTCATCGCGAGCGATGGGCTCGAACTGTTCAACACCTGGTTCTTCAATCGCAACGTCACCGGACTGCAACACCTGCTCACACTCGATCACGTGTATCCGGGGCTCGCGGACACGGGCGCCCATGCCGGACAGATCTGTGATGCCGACATGAGCACCCACTACCTGGCGTACTGGGCGCGCGACCGAAAGATCGCATCGATCACCGACGGCGTGCGGCGACTCACCCAGTTGCCCGCTTCCGTCCTCGGCCTGATCGATCGAGGCACGCTCCGGGTCGGCGCCTACGCCGACATCAACGTGTTCGACATCGACGCCTTGGCCTCCGAGCATCCGAAGTACGCGAACGACTTCCCCGGCGGCGCCGGTCGGTTCACGATCGCTGCGCGTGGATATGCCGCAACCATCGTGAACGGCGCGATCGTCACCGAACAGGGAGCGAACACCGGCGAGCGCCCAGGAACGGTGATCCGCGAGTTCTCGCGCTGACGCCGGCTTCCGATCGGCGACCACCGTCGCTGCCTGCGGTCACCTCGGAACTGCACGGAGTGCCACCACCTGTGGCAACGTGAGTCCATGCGAGTGGCGATGTACTCCTCGAAGCCGTACGACGAGGCGAGCTTCACCGCGGCGAACCATCGGTCGAATCACGAGATCGTGCATCTCGAAGAGCGCCTTCGTCCTGCCACAGCTCGCCTGGCCGACGGATGCCAGGCGGTGTGTGTCTTCGTCAACGACATCGTCGACGACTCGGTGCTCGTGGCGCTGGACGCGGTCGGCGTGCGCCACGTCGCCCTGCGCTGCGCAGGGTTCAACAACATCGATCTCGCCGCCGCCGATCGGCTCGGCATCGATGTCGTGCGCGTGCCGGCGTACTCGCCGAACGCAGTCGCCGAACACACCATCGCGCTCATCCTCGGCCTCAACCGTCGGCTGCACCGTGCGTACGCGCGGGTGCGCGACGGCAACTTCGCCCTCGACGGTCTGGTGGGGTTCGACCTCGCCGGCAAGACCGTCGGGGTGGTCGGCACAGGGCGTATCGGAGCGCTCGTCGCCCGCCTGCTGTGGCACTTCCGATGCGAGGTGATCGCGCACGACCCCGAGCCGAACCCGATGGTCACCGAGATGGGCATTCGATATGTCCCGCTCGACGAGATCTGGGCCACGAGCGACATCATCACGCTCAACTGCCCGCTCAACTCCGAGACGCATCACCTCGTGTCGGTCGATGCCGTGGCCGCGCTGAAGCCCGGGGTGATGCTGGTCAACACCGGGCGAGGTGCCCTGATCGACACCGTCGCAGTGATCGACGGGCTGAAGTCGGGACGCGTCGGATCGTTGGCGCTCGACGTGTACGAGGAGGAAGCACCTCTGTTCTTCGAAGATCGATCATCCGAAGTGCTCACCGACGACGTGTTCGCCCGACTCCTCACGTTTCCCAACGTCTTGATCACCGCTCATCAGGCGTTCCTCACCAACGAAGCGCTCGCCGCGATTGCAGCGACCACGTTGTCGAACCTCGACGACCTGGCCGCCGGCCGGCCGTGCCCGAACGCCAGTCCGGCACAGCGGCAGCAGTGACGGCCGGCTGACCGTCAGGCCGACGCTCCACCGGCGACGAAGAGGTCACGCACCGAAGGGTCGCAGCATGGCGCGACTGATGATGTGTCGCTGGATCTCGCTGGTGCCGTCCCAGATGCGGTCGACTCGGGTGTCGCGCCACATCCGTTCGAGCGGCAGTTCGTCCATGAGGCCCATGCCACCCAGGATCTGAATCGCCTCGTCGGTCACGAACTGGCACATCTCGCTGGAGAACACCTTGGCCATCGCCATGTCGGTGTCGGTCGCGGTGCCCTGAGCGTCCTTCCAGGCGGCGCGCAACGTGAGCAGCTCGGCGGCTTCGAGCTGGGTGGCCATGTCGGCGAGCTTGAACGAGACTCCTTGGAACTTGCCGATCTGCTGGCCGAACTGCTCGCGGGTGGCGGCCCACTCGGTGGCGATGCCGAGGGCCCGTCGTGCTCGTCCCACACACACGGCGGCAACCTGGAGACGGGTGGACCCGAGCCACTCGTTCGCGGCGTCGAATCCGCGGTGCTCCTCGCCGAGGATCTTGCTCACCGGAACCCGGCAGTCGTCGAAGTTGATGATGAGGTTGTGGTAGCCGCGGTTCGAGACGCACGTGTAGCCGTCGAGGACTTCGCAGCCGGGCGTGTCGAAGTCGACGAGGAACCCGGTGATCTTCTTCTTCGGCCCCTTGCTCGTCTGTTCTTCTCCGCTGGCCGCGAACAGGATCACGTAGTCGGCGAGGTCGGCGTGGCTGATGAAGTGCTTGACGCCGTTGATCACGTAGTCGTCTCCGTCGCGGACGGCGGTGCATTTCATGCCCCGCACGTCGCTGCCGGCGTCGGGCTCGCTCATCGCCATGCAGTCCACTCGCTCCCCGCGGATGGTGGGCAGGAGGTACTCCTCGATCTGATCGCCCTGGCAGGCGCGCAAGATGTTGGAGGGGCGAGCGACGATGTAGTGCAGCGCATACGACGCTGCTCCGAACTCGCGATCGACCAGGGTGACGCCCAGGCTGTCGAGACCGCCGCCACCCAACTCGGCGGGCATGTTGGCTGCGTACAGGCCGGCATCGATCGACTTGCGCTTGATCTCGTGCACCAGTTCCGGCGGCACGTCACCCAGGCGTTCGACCAGGTCCTCGTGAGGGATCAGTTCCTTCTGGGTGAAGGAACGCACGGTGTCGACGATCATCTGTTGCTCGTCGGACAGTTCGAACATCATGCTCAGGCTCCTGGAAACGGGACGGGGATGTGGGGTGGGGGTCGAGAAACTGCGGCAACGCTGGTCAGTGCTTCTGCGGTGGGAGGCGCATCACGCTGCCCACCCGCTGTGGCACAGGTCGGTGTTCATGTGCATCGGCGATCGCCCGCAACGCCGCGGCCACGTCCGGCAGGATCGCCACCGCCCGACCGGCCGTCATGTCGACATGGACGAGCATCTGCTCGACCGTGCAGAGCAACGCGCCGCTGTCGCCGTGGAACATCTCGTGCACGAGATGCACCCGCTTGGCGTCGACGCCGAGCACCTGGGTGGTGAATCTGATCGGTTCGTGCACGTCCACTTCGAGCAGATAGTGAACGTGGGTCTCGACGGTGTAGAAGCTGTGGCCCGCTTCGCGATACGCCTCGTCGTCGCCGATGTAGCGGAACAGCGCATCCGACGCCCATCCGGCCGCGGTGAGGTACGCGGCCTCGGTCATGTGGCCGTTGTAGTCGACCCACTCGGGTTCGACGGCGGTGGCGTAGAGCTGCAACGGCGCAGCCACGACGTCGCCTGGCTGCCATGGTGCGGCTGCAGCTGCGCTGAACCGGCGCGCCTCGTGCTCGGCCAGGGCCGCCCCGGCGCCGATGCCCATGGGCCGGAGCGCACGCATCACCGCCAGGATGGCCGCGGGGTCGCCATCGGTGAGCTCGACCAGCGCCGACCCGAGGCGCCATCGCTCCAACGGGTGTGTGTCGGGCCCTCTCGGTGCCATGCCGATCGAGGTGTAGAACTCCGCCAGGGCTGCCGAGTGTTCTGCGTGCCCCAACTCCACCAACGGCACGACGTGGATCGGCATGTGAGCGAACGCCGTGTCGTCATCTGCCACCAATGCCGCACCCTCGGGTGCGGTCGCATCGCCCACCACCTGGACGAAGGAAGCACCGGCGAGCACCGCCGGATCAGAGCTGATCCGCAGCCGGGTCGGCGACGAGCCGGGGAACAAGCCCACACGCTCGGCCGCGCCCCACGAGTCGGCGACCATGGCGGGCACTGTGCGATCATCGGCCACGACGTCCAGTCCGGATGCCAGGAATCGGGTGGCCCACCCGCCAGCGCGGGGCCCGCTACCGATCACGGCGACGTACATGGACATAAGTTAAACATACATTCAGGATTCGATCCGAGAGCGGGTCGCCGATACCGGAAGGGCTGTGGATGCCTCGTCCTCGACTCGATCACGTCCGCAAGGCACAGATCCTCTCCGCTGCGGCGGAGGTGTTGTCGGAACGCGGTTACGCCAACACGCGCGTGGTCGACATCGCCAAGGAAGCCGGCACCAGCCCTGCTGCGATCCTGTACTGGTTCGACGGCAAGGACGGGTTGTTGGCACAGGCGTTGGTGCTTCGCGAACAGGAGTTCCACGATCGGTTCACCTTGCGCAGCAGTTCGAAGTCGACCGCCAGCGATCAACTGCGCAGCCTGGTGGAAGCGATGCTGCACCACTACGACTGGGGGCTCTGGATGGAGCTGTGCGTGTTGGCGCTTCGCGACAAAGCGGCTGCAGCCGAGCGTGACCGGATGGATCGCCGTTGGCGAGCGGCACTGCGCAAGGTGATCACCGAAGGCCAAGCGCGTGGAGAGTTCGCGGCGAGCGATGCCGACGAGACGATGTTCGTGCTCGCGGCGCTGATCGACGGCTGGGCGCCCCTGCTCGCGGTGAAGGCGAAGGGCGTCACCCGCGAACGTGTGGAGCGCTCATGGCTGTCCGAGGCCTCGCGGTTGTTGGGGCCAGGCTTCGACGCCACCCCGCTGCACCGCACCCGCTGATCACGTCAGCCGACGTTCTGGTCGCGCCGGCGTGCGGATGCCGCAACGATTCGCGACCAGAACCCGTCGTGGCCAAGGGTGTGGCGTCAGCGGCCCTGGCCGATCGCCCGGCCGGCCTGTGTGGGTACCGAGAGTGTCGAGTGGTGCTGGGCGATCCGGTCGAGCATCTCGATGATGGCAGAGTCGGCGGGGGACGCCTTGTCCAGCGTGGTGTCGACGTGCAGCATCATGTGCTCGGCGGTGGCCACCAGTGAGTCGTCGTCCTCGCGTCGCATCGCGGTGAACAAGCGCAGTCGCTTGGCGTCGTGGGAGATGAGCTGGATCGTGACATACAGCTGGTCGCCGGCTTTCGCCTGGGCGATGAAGTTGAGGTGGCTCTCGACGGTGAAGAAGCTCCGACCGCTCTCGAGGTAGGCGCCGTCCATCCCGATGTAGCGCAGGAAGCGGTCGCCACCTTCGCTCGACAGTTGCATGTAACGGCTGTCGTTCATGTGTCCGTTGTAGTCGACCCATTCGGTCGGCACCGTCACATGATGCATCCGCAGCGGCCGCGAGAGGTCGGGCTCGACAGCGCTGCGCGACGTCCGATCGAACAACGCCTTCTCGTAGCGGTCGAGCACCTGACCGGCTCCGTAGTCCATCGTTCGCAAGCCCTGGATCACGGAGATGAGGCAGTCGTCGCGCAGCATCTCCAGCTCGCGCAGCGACGCACCGCCGGCCTGGTCATCGCTCTGTGCGACGAGGGTGTCGAGCAGCTCGTCGGTCAGATCGGGTACGTCGGTGAGCTTCGACCATGGCCATTTGAGGGATGGGCCGAACTGAGCCATGAAGTGGCGCATACCCGCTTCGCCCCCGGCGATGCGGTAGATGAGCAGCGTGCCCATGAAGCTCCAGCGCAGGCCGGGGCCGTATCGAATCGCGTCGTCGATCTCCTGCGCCGTGGCCACGCCGTCGTTGATCATCCAGAGGGCCTCGCGCCAGAGGGCTTCCATCATCCTGTCGGCGACGAAGCCATCGATCTCGGTACTGAGCTGCAAGGGGTACATCCCGATCGCCTCGTACACCTGGGCCGCCCGGTCCTTGGTGGCCTGGGTGGTCTGCTTCCCGCCACAGATCTCGACCAGCGGCATCAGGTAGACGGGGTTGAACGGATGGCCGACCACCAGTCGGCCAGGGTGCACCATGCCCTGTTGCATCTCGCTCGGCAGGAGGCCGGAGGTGCTGGAACCGAAGACGACTTCGGGACCGGCCATGGTGCTGGCACGACGCAACAGGTCCTGCTTCAACTCCATCCGCTCGGGGGCACTCTCCTGGACGAAGTCGACACCGGTGGCCGCCTCTTCGGGCGTGGCCACGAAGGTGAGCGTTCCCTCCGCAGGCAGTGCGGGCATCACCAGCTTGCCGAGTGCTCGGCGAGCGTTGGCCAACACCTCGCCCATCTTGCGCGGTGCTTCGGGGTCGGGGTCGTACAGCTGCACGTCCACGCCGTTGAGCAGGAAACGCGCCGCCCAACCGGCACCGATCACGCCGCCGCCCAAGAGGCCGACCTTGTTCAACCCATCGATCGGGCTCACCGTCAGCCGTGTTTCACGAGCTTGAGCTGGTCGCGCACTTCTTGAGGGCCCTTCACGCGAACGTTCATCGACTCGAGGGTCTGCGTGGCGCGGGCCACCAGCTCGGCATTGGTGGCCTTGTGGCCGGGGCCGAGATAGAGGTTGTCCTCCAGGCCCACGCGGACGTTGCCACCGGCAAGGGCCGCCATGGCGACGAACGGCAGTTGCATCTTTCCGATCGAGAACGCCGAGAACACGCAGTCTCGCGGGAGTTGGTTGACCATGGCCATGAACGTGCCCGGATCGTCGGGGGCGCCGTAGGCGATGCCCATGCAGAGCTGGATCATGATCGGGTCGTCGAGCAGGCCCTTCTTCACCATCTCGTGCACGTAGACCAGATGGCCGAAGTCGAAGACCTCGAGCTCGGGGCGGACACCCAGTTCTTGGACCTGCCTGGCCATCGAGTCGAGCATGCTGGGCGTGTTGACCATGATGTAATCGCCGCCGGATGCAAAGTTCATCGAGCCGCAGTCGAGGGTGCAGATCTCGGGCATGAGTGCGCGCACGTGGTCGAGCCGTTCGGTGGCGCCCGCCATGTCGGTGCCATTGGGATCGAGCGGCAGCACCTGCTCTGCACCTCCCAAGACCATGTCGCCGCCCATGCCCGCGGTGAAGTTGAGCACCACGTCGACACCGCTGTCGCGGATGCGCTCGGCCACCTCTGCGTACAAGGCGGTGTCACGCGAGCCCACGCCCGTCTCGGGATCGCGGACGTGGATGTGGACCACAGCGGCGCCGGCCGTGGCGGCGTCGATGGCCGACGTGGCGATCTGTTCCGGCGTGACCGGCACGTGGGGGCTCTTGCCCACCGTGGCACCCGAGCCCGTGACCGCACAGGTGATGAAGACGTCCCAATTCATGGCAACCCCCTTGAGCCGCGCTCATCCTGAACGCTCGATCAGCTTAACGCAGAGCCCCACCCCGCGATGAGAGATGAGTGTCCCTGGCGCGCCTATCCCTCATCGACTCCGAGTACCCCGCCGGGCCGATGAGAGATGGGGGCGGCAGAGGCACTCATCTCTCATCGCGGGGTCAGGGGTGGATCTCGGCTGCGGTGCGGCGGACGGCGGCGATGATCTTGGCGTAGCCCGTGCAGCGACACAGGTTGCCGCTCAACCCGATCCGGATCTCTTCGTCGGTCGGCGCGGGGGTGCGGGACAACAGCGCTGTCGCCGACATGATCATCCCGGGGGTGCAGAACCCGCACTGCACACCGCCCTCGTCGAGGAGGTTGCGTTGCAGCGGATGAAGCTCGTTGCCGCTCATCACCCCTTCGATCGTGGTGATCTCCCTGCCTACCGCCTGCGCCGCCAGGTACGAGCACGAGTTCACCGGTTGACCGTCGAGCAGCACCATGCAGGCGCCGCACTCGCAGTCGTCGCATCCCTCCTTCGTCCCGGTCAGGCCGATCTCGCCGCGCAGCACGCTGAGCAGGTTGCGGTCGGTGGCCACCGAGACCGGATAGGCGATGCCGTTGACCGACAAGGTGAGATCGCGGTCGATCGACTCGCTCATGATGATGCTCCTGTTGCTGCCGTGCTCGTTGCTGCCGTGCTCGTTGCTGCCGTGCCGATTCCGAGGGTGCGATTGACGGGGATGGCGATGGTTTCGCCGCTGGCGCGTCGTGCGGCTGCCTCGACGGCTCGCCGAGCCATGACCCCGATGCAGTGGCGGCGGTATCGGTCGCTCGCCCGGAGATCGCTGATCGGTCTGGCCTGCTCGCTCGCCAGCGCACCCGCGGCAGCCGCCGCGTCGGCCACCGAGCTCCCGATGAGCGATGCGAGGCCGCTCACCGAGATGATGGTGGGGGCGACGGCGGTGAGCGCGACGGCGATGGCGGCGATGTTGCCGTCGGTGCCGAGGGTGACCGATGCGCCGGCGCCGACGACGGCGATCTCCATTGCGCGGCGATACTCGAGACGCACATACGCGCTGCCCGAGCGAGAACCGGGAGCGGGAAGGTGGATCGCCGTGCACAACTCGTCGGCGCGAGCGATGGTCCGCCCCGGTGCGGTCCACAGCTCGCTGATCGCGACGGTTCGTGAGCCGGTGGTGCTGCGCAGCTCGACGGTCGCCCCCAGCACCATCAGCGGCGCGCCGGTGTCCATCGCCGGCGATCCGTTCATCACGTTGCCGCCGATCGTGCCGACGTTTCGAGTGCTGGGCGAGCCCACCAGCGCGCTCGCATCGGCCAGACCGGAGAAGCGGGCGGCGATCACCGGGTGGGTCTCGATGGTGTGATGGGTGACGCCGGCGCCGAGGACGAGTCCGCCGTCGGCCCCTCCGACCTCGTGGACCTGCCTGAGTTGCTCGATGCGATCGAGTGCGACGAGCGACCCCGGCAGAGGGGCCTTGCCGTGCCGGGCACCGACCACCAGGTCGCTGCCGCCGGCG
Organism: Actinomycetes bacterium; assembly: GCA_031400715.1. Lineage (GTDB taxonomy): Bacteria > Actinomycetota > Acidimicrobiia > Acidimicrobiales > Ilumatobacteraceae > VFMC01. The sequence continues at coordinate 17,777 of JANNQK010000308.1, forward strand.
ATCGGGCGAGCGCCTGCCGCGAGCGCCGCCAGCGCGTCGTCGAGGTTTGTGGCGATCAACAGGCTCACGACGCAGCCTCGTCGTTGAGTGCGTTCCACACGCGCTCGGCCGTCATCGGCAGCTGGCGCACCGGCCGGCCGACGATCTTGGCGATCGCGTTCGAGATCGCTGCTGCTGTCGCCACATTGGGCGCCTCGGCCAAGCCTTTGGCGCCTCGTGGTCCGGCGTCGGGTGTGGCGATCTGCACGAAATGGGTGTGGATCGGTGGTGCGTCGGCGCAGGTCTGGAGCTTGTACTCCAACATCGCCGCGTTGCGCTGCTTGCCCTCGGCGTCGTAGGTGGTGCCCTCGGTGAGCGCCTGACCGATCCCCATCAACACACCACCCTCCACCTGGCCGTGCGCCCCGATCTCGTTGATGATCGTGCCGGAGTCGTGGGCGGTGTTCACCGCGATCACGCGGGCGACGCCCGTGTCGCGGTCGAGCTTCACGCGCACGGCGTGGCACGAGAACTGTGGCGCCACGAACGCCGCCATCCCGAGGTCGCCGACGCACGTGGACCCGACCAGGGGAGGTGGCCCCGGCGGTTGCCCCGAACCATGGCCGATCAGCAGCTCGCCGCCGGCGGCGATGCCGGCCAGTTCGGCGATCGACACGGCGGTCGCCGGAGTGCCGGCCACGAACGCCTGACCGTTCGAGAGCACGATGTCCTCGGGGGAGGCCTCGAGGTGCTCGGCAGCGAGCTTGCGCAGTTGATCGGCGACCTGGCCGGCCGCGTTCACGACGGCGCGTCCGTTGTTGAACAGCGTCTGCGAGCCGGTGGCTCCCATGTCGTACGGCGCCACCGACGTGTCCTGATAGACCAGCTGGAAGTCCTCAGGGTCCATCCCCAGCTCGTCGGCGGCCAGTTGCCGCAAGGTCATCACCGCTCCGGTGCCGCACTCCTGGGCGCCGGTGATGATCTGAGCCGATCCGTCGCCATCGATCTTCAGGTACGCGCCAGACGGCACGGAGAAGCTCGGCCACCATCCGATGGCCACACCGATCGCCTCGTCGTCGGGTAGTTCCTGGCCGTATCCCGCGTTGGACGTCGCCGCGTCGATGCAACGTTGAAGACCGATCTCGTCGTAGGTCTGGCCACTCGGCCCTTCGGCACCGGTGTCGACCGCGTTCAACTTCCGGAACGCCACCGGATCCATGCCGACGGCCGTGGCGACCTCGTCGGTGTGCGACTCGAGTGCCCAGCACGCCTGCGGCGCAGTCGGGGCACGCACCGAACCCGACGGCTGATGGTTGGTGTAGACGAGGTGGGCCTCGATCTGGACGTTGGGGATCTTGTACGGACCGGCGACATGCATCGCCGCGAGTTGCGGGAAGAAGCCTGCGTCTGCGGTGTACGCGCCGTTGTCGATCGCGATCCAGCCCGATCGGGCAACGATGGTGCCGTCGCGGCGAACGCCGGTCGTGATGTCGATGATCATGCCTTCGCGGCGGCGGTCGGGGGCCAGGAACTCCTCGCGACGGCTGAACACGAGCCGCACCGGTCGTTTGGCGACGCGGGCGAGCGCAGCGATGTGCGCCTCGTAGTGGAAGCCACACTTGCCACCGAACCCGCCGCCGAGATGAGGAACGATGATCCGCACCCTGTTCGCGGGGAGCTCGAGGGTTTCGCACACACCGGCGCGCGCATCGAAGGGCACCTGTGTGGAGGTCCAGATCGTGACCTTGTCACCCTCCCACTGGGCCAGCACCGCCCGCGGTTCGATCGGCGCGGCATGGCAGCCATCGGCGACGTACCGGCTCGTCACCACGATGTCGGCGGTGGCCATCGCCGACGTGACGTCACCTTTGACGATCGAGGAGAACGACGCGTCGTTGCGGTCGCGCACGACGACGTCGGCCGACCCGTAGGCCTCCCAGCCTGAATGGACCAGTGGCGCGCCGGACCCGAGGGCTGCCTCGAGGTCGGTCACCACGGGCATCGGTTCGAACTCGACCACGATCGCGTCGACGGCGCGCTGGGCGATCTCGGCGGTGGAGGCAGCGACGGCGGCGATGATCTCACCCTCGAAGCGGACGATGTCGTGGGCGAACAACGTCCGGTCCTGGACGAACGGGCCGAAGCGCACGTCGGGAACGTCTTGGTGGGTGATCACGCACATCACGCCCGGGATGGCACGCGCCGCGGACACGTCGACTCTGGTGATTCGGCCATGGCTGATGCCGGCATATCGGAACTTCGCGGCGAGCACGCCGGTGAGGGACAGGTCGGCGGTGTAGCGGCCGCTCCCGGTGACCTTGTCGGGCCCGTCGGCCCGGACGAAACGTTGCTTCGGGCGCGGCGTGTCGGTGGTCGGGTGGGCTTCGGTGACGGTCATGCTGATCGAGCTCCTCGAGTCCGACCGGTCGTCGTCGGACAGGCGCTCAATATGCCACGGATCGAGCCGGCGCGACGGGTGTTGTGGACCACGGTCGGACGGACCGGTGAACCTCAGCGCTCGAAGCGTCTGGCAAGGATCTGTTCGGCGGCCTGGTCGCCGGCGCGCAACGCACCCTCGATGTAGCCGGGGAATGCTGCAGCGAGCTCGGTGGATGCGAACGAGATGCCGGGAGTACCTGCCCGCAGTGTTGTGACCGCGTCGGCATGGGGTGGTGCGTACCGAGGGTCGACGATCTCGTTGCAGTAGCCGCCTGCACCCCACCGATCGGGTCGCCAGTCGCGTTCGAGGAACGACACCGGCGCTCCGGCCTCGGTGCCGTAGGCCTCGACGAGCAGTTCGAGGAGGCGTTCGCGTCGCTGCGCCGAGGTGAGTCGTTGCTGCTGCAGTGCGCCCATGCCGCCGATGAAGGCGACAAGCGTGGGGCAGCCGGATTCCGGACTCGCATCGGTGATGTAGGTGCCCGGCGGATCGAGAAACCTGCGGGTGACGCCGAAGTCGTCTCGATGCCAGAACGCGCGCTCGTATCGCACCATGAATTTGAACACGTCGCCGGAGCCGAACGACGCTGCGATCGCGGCGAGGTCTGCTGGCAACGGTGGATCGAAGACGATGTGTGGGACGGCGACGGGCGGGATCGCCATGAGCACCTCGGGCGCGATGACGGTGTCGCTGTGGCCGGCGGGGTCGGTGTAGTGCACCGAAACGCCTGCGTCGCTGCGATCGATGCGATCGACCGCACATCCGAGTCGCACCGGGTGCGGCAGCGCGGCGGCGAGGTCGATGGCGACCTGGTGCATCGTTTCGCGGACGATGTACTGCAGTTCGCCGACGGTGAACGGCGTGCGCGAACCGCTCTCGATCATCGTGGTGACGGCAAGTCGATCGAGCGGCATGCACAACATGCCGCTGACGGCGCCGACCGCGGCGCGGAGCGCAACCGGGTGCAGGTCCTGCGCGGACAACCACCCATGTGCCGTCTGGTCAGGTCGGATCATCGGAGGCGGCTCTTCGCTCAGCCGTTCGAAGGCCTCCCACCCTTCATCGAACCGATGGGCGAGCTCGACCGGATCGTCGGTGGGTGCGTCGCCGACGAAGGCGAGCCCGGGTCGCTCGTCGCTCACGTCGACGAGTTCCTTGCCCTGCGACATGACGAGATCGAGGATGGTCGGCATGTCGTCGCACACGAACTGGCCTCCGGTGTCGACCCGGTGGCCGAGCTGATCGAGTTGGGACTCGACCTTGCCACCCACGCGGTCCCGCGCCTCGATCACGACCACGTCGACCCCTGCTGCCGCGAGCACGGTGGCGGCCCGGAGGCCGCTGAAGCCGGCTCCGACGACGACGACGTCTGGGTTCTTCATTCGGGGGGATCCTTCAGCTGGGGATGATCGGTGAGCACGCTCACACCGTGATTCCCGCCAAGCTCGCATCGGCATCGCCGTTGGTGCGCATCCTGCGCATCACGAGTCCGGCCAGCGCGACGGCCACGAGCGTCACGAGCAACATCACGGTCGCCAGGGCGTTCAGCGCAGGGGTCGATCCGGCTCGGGCACCGGAGTAGATCTTGATCGGCACGGTCTCCGTGGAGGCACCGGTGGAGAGGAACGACGAAATGACGAAGTCGTCGACCGAGGTGGCGAACACCACCATCAGGCTGGCGAAGATCGCGGGTCCGAGCAACGGCAGCAACACCAACCTGAGCGCCTGCAGTCGCGTCGCTCCGAGGTCGCGCGCAGCTTCCTCGTACTGGGTGCCGATCGCCGCGAGCCGACCGCGGATGATCACCACCACGAACGACATCGTGAACGTGACGTGCCCCAGGAGTTGCGTGGTGATCCCTCCGGGAAAGTCCGTGTAGACCTGGGTGAAGACGACGAACAGCGCGACACCGAACACGATCTCGGGAGTCACGATCGGGACGAGCATCAGCGTGTTCGCACCGGTGGACAGCTTGCCGCGCCACCGTTGCAGACCGATGGCCATCGCCACACCGAGCGGCGTGGCGATCAGCATGCAGAGGCCAGCGAGCTCGAGCGTGTTCCACATTGCGGTGTGCAAGCTGGCGTCGTGCCACACCGATGACGTCGCGTCGCCCCAGTACCAGCGGAACGACGGTGACTGGAACGCGGAGCGGCTCCTGCCGGAGTTCAGCGAGATCCGCACGGCCACCAGAACGGGCACCAACGACCACAGCACGTACAGCCACGTCACGAGCGCCAGCCAGCGCGCACGGCCGTGCCTGTTGCGAAGCACGCTCATCGTTCCGACTCTCGCTGCGCCTTCAACGTCGTGCGGAGGTAGTACACCATGAGCACGAGCAGGAACGCCATCAGCACCAGCACGAGCGAGGCACCGGTCTGCGGCTGGCTCGAACCACGCAGGAAGTACTCGATCTGATTGCCCACCATCTCGGTGCGCGGAGATCCGCTCGTGAGGTAGGAGTTCGTGTAGTAGTCGCCCATCATGGGCAGGATCGTGATCACGCTCGCGGCCATCAGACCGGGGATCGACAACGGCAGCGTGATGCGCAGGAACGTGCGAAACGCCGATGCACCGAGATCGCGCCCTGCTTCGATCAGGCGCCCGTCGATTCGTTCGAGTGCCGAGTAGAGCGGGAGGATGAAAAACGGGACGTAGCCGTACACGAGGCCGATCACGACGGTGGGCCAGTCTCCGTCCAGCCAGTTGCGTGGCGCGTCCATGACCTGCAACCACTGCAGCATCCGGTTCACGTAACCGTCCTGCTGCAACAGGTTGGTCCAGGCGAGCATCCGCATGAGGTAGCTGATCCAGAACGGCAGGACGAGCAGGGCGAGCAGCACGCCTCGGGTGCGAGAAGCCTTGCGCGCGACGAAGTAGGCGACCGGGTAGCCGATCGCGACGCAGCCGGCGAGTCCGAGGAACACGAACGCGAACGTTCGGAGGAACACTTTGCCGAGGTCGCCGCCGAACACCCGATCGAGCAGCGAGCTCATCGCACTGAAGTCCCACGCAAGTGGGTTCCAGGCCGGTTGTGGTGTGCGCAGAATCGGGTCGACCGAACCGAACGCGACGGCCATCACTGCGTACACCGGCACGACGAAAAGTGCGATCAACCACCCGACACCCGGCATCGCGAACACGGCCCACGTCCCGGTGCGCGGCGGTCGGCCGCCCATCGGGTCCACCTGGACGACGGTGGGCGCGCTCATCCGCCGGCGGTGAACTTCGACCAGGCTGCCTCGTACAACGCATCGCCGTCGGGCCCGAGCGCCTCGTACCTCAGGCCCTTGGCGATGTCGTCGTTGGTGGGGACGCAGTTGCGCAGGTTCTCGGGCACGTATCCCGCATTGATGACGTAGTCGGCGTCGAGCTTGGTGAGCGCGGGAAGGTAGCCGTTCCAGCTGAAGTTGAGCTCCGAGACGTCGTTGTCGAGCAGGTAGTCGATGTAGAGGTGGGCGAGCACCGGATTCTCGGCGTTCGCGAGGACTCCCATCATGTCGTTGTTCACGACGTACTGCTCGGTCGGCGGGTGCCAGTAGCCCAACACGTCAGCGGTCACGCCTTCGGGCAGGTAGCTGGCCGCGCCGCCGATCAGGTCGGCACTCCAGATGTGGGCGAGCGACGTGGTGCCTTCCGGGATGTCCTTGTAGCCCTCGATGTTGACCTTGACGTTCAGGAGATCGATCAGCTCGGTCACATCGGCGAGGGCTTGATCGATGATCGCCGGATCGACGGTGTTGATGTCGGTGATGCCCTTGCGCAGCATCGCCATCGTGAACGCCTCTCGTTCGTCGTCGAGCACGGACACCTGACCCTTGAACTTCGTCGCATTCCACAGGAAGTCCCACCCCTGTGCCTCGACCTCTGCCGGGTCGATGCGGTCGGCGCGATAGCCGAGGCCGGTGCCATAGAAGGTGTAGGGAACGCTGTACACGGCGCCGGGGTCGTAGGGCGGATCGTCGAAGGCGTTCAACACGTTGCCGCGGTTGGTGAGATAGCTGCGGTTGAGGGGTTGGATCAGGCCACCCTCGATCAGGTTGCCGATGCTGGTGCTCACCATCGAGTGGTGCAGGTCGACCTTCAACGCCCCAGACGCCAGCTTGGCGGTGGCTTCGCTGTCGGTGTCGATGGTGGAGATCTCGACCTTCACCCCGTACTTGGCCTCGAAGTTCGCGACCACCTCGGGGTTCACGTAGTCGGCGTAGTTGATGATCCGCAGCGGGCCCTTCTCCGGCGGGAGGCCGTCGGCGATCGGCTCGGTCTGCTTCTTCCTGCTCGACCCTCCGTCACCTCCACAGGCGTTGAGCAGCGGGACGCCCGCACCCAACAGCACTCCAAGTCGTGCCGAGCTGGCCAGGAACTGGCGTCGTGACGATGTCATGCATCCCCCCAAAGGATGTCGGACCGAACGGGCGTCGGTCGCGGCGAACACTGACTCAGCGATCAGACTAGCCCGGTTCGCGAACCCGTTGGACACTTGTTCAGCAAGGTGTGGGTGGTGGGGCAGAATGGTGCGATGGCTCGCGAGATCACCGATCCAGAGGGCATTCGCCAGGCGCGCACGTTGCCCGCAGGATGGTACGGCGACCCCCACCATCACGCCATCGAGATGGACCGAGTGTTCCGCCAGGGATGGGTGTGTGCCGGGGTGACCGACGATCTTCCCGAGCCAGGGTGCTGGCGAGGCATCCGGGTGGGCGGGGTGCCTGTCCTGGTGGTACGAGATCGCGAGGGAGTCCTGCGTGCATTCCTGAACGTGTGCCGACATCGCGCTGCGCCGTTGTGCGACGACGACAGTGGAGCCGACGGCCCACTGATCCGATGCCCGTACCACTCCTGGCTCTACCGGCTGGATGGCTCGCTCGCTCGCGCATCGGGGATGGGCGAGCCCGACGACTTCGACCTCGACGACCATGCGTTGATTCCGGTGGCCGTGACGAGTTGGCGGAGAACCGTCTTCGTGAACGTCGATCGCGCCGCTGGCGAACTCGAGCTCGGGCCATTGGCGACCGCCATCGACACGTTCCCGATCGAGGAGCTCGAACCGGCGGTCGTCGAACGGCACGAACGTGACTTCAACTGGAAGGTGCTGCTCGAGAACTACTCGGAGAACTACCACACACCGTTCGTCCACCCCGAGATCGACACCACGGCATCGGAGGACTACCCGATGGTGTCGGACGGGCCCGTGCTCTACGCGTGGGATCGTCCGCTCAGACCGGTCGACGACGCGCAACGGATCATGCACGACCTCCTGCCCGGTGAGCCTGGGTGGGAGCGCCTGGCCGGCGCAGGCACCTCGAGACCGTACGACGTCGGCAGCTATCTCACGGTGTGGCCGAACCTGATGATGAACGTGTTCCCCGATGCGGTGCTGGTGATGTGGATCGAACCGACGTCGGTCAACACCACGGTTGTCGAGCGCCGTCTGTACCTGCGACCGGGCACGCCTGACGCAATCGCTGGCCGGATCATCTCGACGCACCGGTTGGTGCATCAACAAGACATCGACATCTGTACGAGCGTGCAGCGCTCGCACGACGCTGGATTGAACGCAAACGGTCGACTGGCAACCTTCGAAGAGCGCGGTGTCCACTTCGTTCACCAACGACTTCGCGCCGCGATCGGTGCGACGCTGCCCTCAGGATCGGCCGCCGACTGACGCATCGGCGCGAGGGATCGACGACCCGATGGTCGGAACGGCGAACGTGCGATGCAGCCGTCGTCGCCGACACGATCGGTAGCGTGTCGGCGGTGATCGGCACGCTCGGCGACTTGGTGGAGGACATCGCGGTCAAGCTGTCCGGACCGGTGAACCTGGCTTCTGACACCGACGCGGTGATTCGTCGCCGGCGCGGTGGGAGCGCAGCCAACACTGCGATGGCCGTGATCCGAGCCGGTGGTCGGGCTCGGTTCATCGGGCAGGTGGGCGACGACGCGATCGGCTCGGCCCTGATCGCGGAGCTCGCCGGCGAGGGTGTGGAGGTGGTCGGCCGTCGAAGCGGGCGCACCGGAACGATCGTCGTCCTGGTGGATCAGCGCGGCGAACGAACGATGCTCACCGATCGGGGCGCGTGCGCCGACCTCGCCGATCCCGACCCGGCGTGGCTCGATGGCGTCGAGGTGCTGCACGTCCCGACGTACTCGCTCGTCAGCGGGAGGTTGGCCGACACCGCGATCACCATGGTGAACTGGGCTCACGACAGAGGGATCATCGTGTCGATCGACGCGTCGTCCTCGGCGGTGCTCGAGGTCTACGGCGCGGCACGGGCACGAAACCTGCTGTGGTCGCTGCAGCCGCACGTGCTGCTGTGCAACGAGCTCGAAGCCCGGGTCCTGGCAGGCGTCGGAGGCGTGGAGGGCATTGCGACCGCAGCGACGGTGGTGAAGCAGGGCGCTGATCCAGCGTTGGTGTCCGTACCGGGGGAGGGCGTGGTCGAGGTACCCGTGCCCCCGCTCCCCGGGGTGACCGACACCACCGGCGCCGGCGATGCGTTTGCCGCTGGGTTCCTGATCGCCGTCGCGAGTGGATCGCTGGCCGTGGAGGCTGCGTCTGCAGGCCATCGATCGGCTCGCGACGCGATCATGAGCGTGTCGGCCGGCTGAGCGCGGGGTCGCCGGTGGCTCGCCGGCGCGGCGTCGTAGTGTGTGCGGCAGTGGGACTCGGCCGGAGATCGAACGTGGTGGCCGCCGTGCTCGTCGCAGCCGTCGTCGCGATGACCGGTCCGCTGCCCGGCGACACCCGGCCGACAGCGACGGCCGCGACCCGATATCTCGATGCGACGTTCCTGCCCGATGTGCAGCGGGACGTGGTGTACGGAACAGCGACCGCCGTCGATGGCTCCATCGTCGAGCTGAAGCTCGATCTCTACACGCCCCGCGGCGACGTCGCGACCGATCGCCCTGTCTTCGTCTTCGCTCACGGTGGCTTCTTCTTCGCCGGTGACAAGTCGACCACGGTCGTGTGGGCCCAGAGGATGGCCCAACGCGGTTACGTCGCTGCCTCGATCAACTACCGGCTGGGCCCGGAGCCGGTGCTGTACCCGGTGGACACGCCGCTGGAGTTCCAGGTCGTCAATGGCGCGCGGGCCGACATGCAGACCGCAGTCCGATGGTTCCGGGCGAACGCGGCGACGCTGCGAATCGATCCGGATCGGATTGCCGTCGGGGGCACCAGTGCAGGCGCCGTCACGGCTCTCGGGGTGGCGGCCAACTCCGACGCGCCGGTGCCCGGGGATCACGCCGAGTTCTCGTCTGCCGTGTGTACGGCTGTCTCGTTCTCGGGCGCCAACGACCCTGCGGCGGTGGGCCCGCTCGACGCTGGCGCGATCTTCCATCACGGCGAGCTCGACACGGTGGTGCCGACGGCACAGGCGATCGCGACTCGTGATGCGATGATCTCCTCGGGTCTCTCGGTGGCCTGGTACGAGTACGCGGGAGAGGGACACGAGCTCAGTGATGCCTCGGTCAGTGCTCGCGTTCAGCCCACCATCCAATGGCTGTACGACCGTGTCGCGACTGCTGCGTACCCATGCTCGCCGGCCGTCGGGCAGCTGCCTCGAGTGCCCGCTGGCCGGCAAACCCCCATCGTCGGTGAAGCCGACCGCTCGGGGGTCGTGTCGTTGGTGTCGGTCGACAACCAGGCGCCAGGCTTCGTGCAGGTGCTGCCGTGCGGGTCGGCCCCCGGCTCGTCGTCGAACCTCAACGCCGACGCGGCGGGGCAGATCCGTTCCGCCCTGGCCGTCGTGCGATTCGACTCGTCGGGGCGTTCGTGCGTGTTCAACCAACGCGCCACGCATCTGATAGCCGATGTGCAGGGGTGGTTCGCCGCCGGCGCGTTCGACGACATTGCCGACCAGCGCCTGCTCGACACTCGTTCAGGCGCCCGCCCGGCCGCAGGCAGCCAGACCGTCATCGTCGGCCGCGCCAACGCCACCGCGGTGGTGTCGATCGTGATGACCGAGACGGAGTCGGCCGGGTACGTGCAGGTGCTCCCGTGCGGCTCGGCACCCGGTGGTTCGTCGAACCTCAACGCGGATGCGGCCGCGCAGACCAGATCGGGTCTCGCGTTCGTTCGGTTCGATGCGGCAGGGCGTACATGTCTGTACACGCAGCGGGGCGCGCACTTGGTGGTGGATCTGCAGGGCTACATGGCGGACGGATCGTTCGACGACATCGACGACGACCGTGCGCTCGACACGCGCACAGGGCCGCGACCGGGCGATGGCAGCGTGACCACGGTTCGCGGGCGCGCCGGAACCACGGCCGTGGTGTCGATCGCGGCGACCCAGTCCAGCGCTGCCGGGTACGTGCAGGTGCTGCCGTGCGGTTCGACGCCGGGTGGGTCGTCGAACCTCAACACGGATGCTCCGGAACAGACCGTTGCCAGCTTGGCGTTCGTGCGTTTCGGTGACGACGGCAGCGTGTGTCTCTTCGCCCAGCGCTCGACTCATCTGGTGGTCGATGTGCAGGGGTACCTGGCACCATCGGCCTTCGTCGATGTGCCCGATGTGCGAGTGCTCGATTCGAGAACCCGGTGACGTTCGAAGCGGCCAGCTCAGAAGACGACGATCGACAGCAACTTGGCTGCTGTCTGTCCCGATGCGTCTGCGACTCGAACGGTGAAGGTCCAGGTGCCGGCCGCTGCAGGCTTGCCACTGATCTGGTTGCCCGAGACCGACAGTCCCGGGGGCAACGCACCGGAGACGACCGACCAGGTGTAGGGCTGCAGGCCGCCGGTCGCGAGCAGACTCGCCGAGTAGCTCTTGCCGGTCGCCCCGCGAACGAGCACCGATCCGGCGTTCGCTATCGACACTGGGGCCGCCGATGCGCCGCCGCTCACGCTGATCGAATAGGACGCGACGACCTCGTTGCCGCTCTTGTCGCGAACGCGCAGCGAGAACGAGTACGTGCCGGTCGCCGTGGGCGTGCCCGTGACCATCGTGGAGGAGGCGCCCCCGTCCTTGATCACGGACAGGCCGGGCGGGAGCGAACCGGAGTTGACGCTCCAGGTGACAGGACGCGTGCCCCCGCCGAGAGCGGTGATGCCGACTCCGTAGACCGAGCCGATCGTGGCGGCGGGCAGTGGCCCATTCGGAATCGTGAGCGTCAGCGGGTCGGCTGCGCCAGCGGATGGCGCACCGACGAGAAGGGTTGCGGTGGCAATCAGGAGGGACAGGAACGTGCGCATGGCGGAAACCTCTGGTGTCGGGCGGACCCGTGCACCTTCGCCGCTCACACGTCTCTGCAACAATCAGACGTTGGTACTAGCACCCCACCATCAGGGGCGGGCCTCGATGTCCACCGGCTGGGCGAAAGCGTCGGCGAACTCGGGGCCGATCCCGACCGGCTCGGCGTCGATGCCGAACAGGTTGCGGATCCATGCCGTGACGCCGTGACGGATCATCGGGAACGTCTCGGTCACCGGCACCGCCGGAGGAATGCAGCCGTCCTCGCCGAGCGCCCGCAGCTGAGGCTGTGCGTCGAGCAGTCCGCCGAGGCCCGAGGCCTCGGCGACGCCGATGATGCCGGTACCCCCGCCGAAGGTGCAGAAGTCGTCGAACCCGTTGTGGCCGACTCCGTCGATGATCCACAGCAGGCTCGGTTCGGGGACCGATTCGAACGACGGCTTGGTGCGGTCTTGGGCCGAGATGACCTTGTCTTCGGAACCGGCCATGAAGAACGAGGGCTTGTCGGGAAGCCCGGCGTCGCCCGCGACGGTGGTGGTGCTTGCCGCGGGGTCGCCGACGAGGACGCCCGATGCAAGGCTCACGTAGCCATCGACTCGCTCGTCGAGCGCGGCGCCGAGGATCGTGCCTCCGCCGGCGGAATGGCCAACAGCAACGACATGGTCGGCGTCGACTCGCCCCGACAACACACTCGCAGGATCGTCGGCCTGGGCGATCACCAGGTCGAGGGTCTGCAGAAGATCGTCCACCGAGTCGGCACGGTCGCCGCTGGCGGTCGCCGACAACACGTTCGGCAAGTCGCGGGAGGGATGGTCGGGAGCAGCCACGACGAATCCCCATGAGGCCAGGTGAGAGGTCAGGAACGAGCTCTGCAACCGGATTCCGGTGAAGCCGTGGCTGAACAAGACGACCGGGAAGGTGCCGTCGGCTGCCGCAGCGTCGCGGGCGCCATCGAATGTGAAGCTGGCAGGGATGTCGGCCGTCAGGATCTCGCGGATGGCCGGAGGGGTGAAGTCGCGAACGTCGTAACTGACACTTCCCGAGGTGCCATCGACCGCCGGATACCAGATCTCGACCGATGGTCCCTTGTCGAGGGTGTACGTCGCGACGCCGACGGGGTAGGGGCCTCGCTCGGCGTACGTGGAGGCCAACGTCGCCAGGTCGAGGGTGGTGGTCGGTGCCGGCTCAGTCGTCGGCGACGCGGTCGTGGCAGCAGCCGTGGCCTCGGTGACCGCCGTCGATGCCGCGGACTCGGGAGGTGTCGTGGGCGAGGTGGCGCTCTCGTCGCTGCTGCACGCGGTGGTGCCGACGGCGAGCGCGACGAAGAAGCGGAGGGATCGGTGGGGAGACACGAGGGTCAAGGTTGGCAGACATACCGGTCGAACGTCAGGTCGAGCCATGCGATGGAAGCCATTCGTCCATCCGATCGGCAAGCCGGTAGGGTTTCCCTCCGCACCCGGGCCCCGGCACGTCGTGCGGTATCTGGCGACGTGGCCGAGTGGTTCAGGCAAGGGCCTGCAAAGCCCTGTACATGGGTTCGATTCCCATCGTCGCCTCCAGCCCCTGACCTGGTAAAGTACCAGCTCAGGGGCTCTTTTCGTTTTCCCACTATCGTCCGCCACTGCCCCCTGGTGACCACCAGAAACCACCGTTTTGTTCCCATCATGTGCACAAAACGTTCCCACGGGGAGGGACGATGGCATCGATCCTGAAGCGCAGTGGCGGATACCAAGTCCGCTACCGCGATCCAGTCGGGCAGCAACGAGCACGACAGTTCAAGCGCAAGGTCGATGCCGAGCGCTTCGCCAGGGAGGTCGAGGTCGACAAGGACCGCGGCGCCTGGATCGATCCGAAGGGTGCCGACGTGCCCCTCGCGGTGTGGGTCGAGAGCTTCATGGCGATGTCGGTGTCGCTCTCGCCGACGACGATCGAGACGTACCGGCGCGATCTCGACAAGTACGTGCTGCCCGCGTTCGGAGCGCGCCGGCTCGGTCAACTGCGCGCCGAGGAGATCGAGCGCTGGTTGAACGACGAGATCGTCGCTGGCATCGCGTCGTCGTCGGTGCACCGGCACTACCGGACGCTGCGACGCGTGTTGCAGGCCGCGGTCGAGAAGGAGCGCTTGCTGACGAACCCGTGCAACCGCGTGCGGCCGCCGAAGGTGACCACGCGGAAGATGACCGTGCTCGATTGGGATCAGTGCCTGACTGTGGCCGAGGCGACGTCGCCGCGCTACCGGGCGATGATCTACCTCGCGCTCGACTCGGGGATGCGGTGGAGCGAGATCGTCGGTCTGCGTCGGTCGCAGGTCGATCTCCTGCGTCGCAAGGTGCGTGTGACCGAGCAGTTGGTCGAATTGAACGATCGCACGCGTTTGCGGAAGGAGCCCAAGACGACGGCGGGCGTGCGGTCGATCACGATCTCGAAGCTGACCGCTGGCATGCTCGCCGCCCATCTCGAGGCCTTCGGCCGAGCCGATCCCGACTCGCTCGTGTTCACGACCGCGGCCGGGACACCGATCTCACACTCCAGCTTCCAGACGCACCACTTCAAGCCGGCCTTGAAGGCGGCCGGTGTGGAGGCCCGGTTCCACGACCTGAGGCACACGAGTGTGGCCCTGGCGATCGCTGCCGGTGCGCACCCGAAGGCGATCCAGGTGCGGATGGGTCACAGCTCGATCACGGTGACGCTCGATCGATACGGCCACCTGTTCCCCGAGCTCGACGAAGCGATCGCCGACGCCTTCAATGAAGGCTGGCGAGCCGCCCGCGCCGCCGCCGGCATGGTCGCCTGACGTGCCGCACCCTCATCGGTGGTTCACCCGTGGTTATTCCGGTGATCCGTCGAAGTCGATCGGGTTATTCCGGTGATCGGCCAAGCAATCGCGCTGGACGAACGGATGGCCCGAGATGTATCGGTCCAGCTTGCGGCCGCGTAGTCCGGTGATCAGTCGGACTCGATCAGAGATGTTTGCTGCGCCATATCGGCAGTTTCGCGCCGCTTGCGTGGCGCTCGCGCCGATGAAGCACGAGCGCGGACAACAGCGACGTGCCTCCGATTATCGGCCAGATCACCGACGGCGTTGCCGATCCATCGGCAGCTACGCGTGCGGCGTGAGTCGCTCCTCGATGGACGCGTTCACCACGTCGCCACACACTTTTGTCTCCCTCGCTGACGCCGAAGTGATTGACGTTGCCGAGGGACGCGAAGCGCAACGCACGGTCGCTCGGTGCGCAGTGCCCGCACGATCGTTGTTTAGCGACGAGTCCGGTCGGGTACTGCGTGGTCGTGAGCATCACCCGACGCGACGATGGATCCCTGACCGTTCCCGTGGAGCCCGGCCGCCACGATGTGGACGCTGACGGCGAGGCGATCACCGAGATCGGTTCGATGGTGATCCGTCCCGGCGAAGGTGGCTACAACGAGGCACTCGCCGAGTGGGAGAACGAGCAACACCCCAACCGACCCGACGCGGTGTCGACCGCCTCGGGTCGCGAGCACGCTATGAACGTCGTCCACGCCATCGCGCAGGACTCGAGTTCGGTCGGCGACGCCGTCGATGACCTCGACGACCCGGCCGCGTGCGCCGACTCGCTACGCCACGTGCTGGTGGGAGGCACCCACGCAGTCGAGGCATTTGCGAACGAGACTGCCGACGCTGAGGGCGGAGATCCGATCCCGCCCCACACCGCCACCCGCATCATCGGCGAGGTGCTCGCCGAGATCGACACCCGATCGGTCTGAAGCGCCGTCGCCGCGATGTCCGATGCCGTCGCTGCCGGCGATGCCGTGGAACGCCGAACGCTGCCCCAGTTTCCCGCCTTGTAACGCCAGACGAAGTTCGCGCATAGCGGCAGATCTGGACCGTTCGTTCTCTGCTGGGCCTGCAACGATGGCAGCATGCCGCTCATCCTCGAATGTGTGCTGATCGACTGCGTTGACCTCGACGTGATGACGGCGTTCTGGTGTCAGGCGCTCGACCTCGAACACGTCTGGACCGGACCATCTGGGGGACATCTCCTTGCCGCATCGGACGGCTCCGGTCGCCAGCTTGGTCTGATGCCGTCCCACGGCGACAAGACGTCCAAGAACCGAGTCCACCTCGACCTTCGCCCGGACGACCAGCGCGCCGAGGTCGAACGACTGGAGAGTCTCGGCGCGCGTCGCATCGACATCGGGCAAGCCGACGTCACTTGGGTGGTCATGGCCGACCCGGAGGGCAACGAGTTCTGCGTCTTGCGCTCGCTGGCTCAGAAGGAGAGAGACCAAGCCGGTCAGGCGACTGAACTCGGGTAGCGCCCGATTCGGGTGCCCGAGTCCACCACGCCCGTCGGCGGTTCCAGACGGCAGCGAAGATCCGGACGACAGCCGCTGGACCGCGTCGAGAAACGCCGCCTCAGACGGCTGAAGTCGACACGGTGTGACACAAATCGACGGGCGTTGGATGTCGGGCTCGCGCCACGCCATATCGGCAGTTCTGGACGGGCTCGATGGGCCAGCAGCGCGGTGCGCGCGATGGCTCAGGGCCCGGTGTACCGAGGGTTAGCTTCGTTCAATGACTTCCGGGGACCGAGAGCACGAGGTCTGGGGCGAGAACCTGAATTTGCCGTTGAGTTTGTTGTGGTCGGCGCTTCGAAGGCGGGACCAGCCGCTTGCGTGTTCGTTGGTTCGGGATGACATGCAGGACCCGAACCAATGGGGTCCGTACGACGGTGCGCCGGGTGGTGGTGGCCCTGCGTTGGGGTATGCGTTGTGGTGGGGTATGGAGGACGTGGTCGACTGTCTGCTCGATGCCGGCGCGTTGACTACGGACGAGCACTACGGATACCCACTGCTTGGGCTTGCTCGCTCTGAACGAAGCCTTCGCCGGATGGTTCACGCGGGTGCCGATATCAATGCGATGCACCCGTCGACGAAGACATCGGTGCTGATGGCCCTTGCCCGTCAGGACGAACCGGACCTGATCGTGGCCGCGTTGGAGCTCGGTGCGGATATCAACCACCGCGACTTCCGATGCGCCACAGTGCTGTTCGACGCGGGGAGTGTTCGGGTGGCCGAGGTGCTGATCGCCGCTGGTTGCGACCCGCTGGCACGGAACGATGTCGGCTCCCAGGCGCTGTATGCGGCGGTCATCATGGGCAAGGTCGACCTGTGTCGGCGGCTGATCGAGCTCGGCTGCGACCCGTCCAACATCGAGAACCGGCCGAGACCGAGGTCGCTCGTCGAGCGAGCCAACCGATGGGGTCATCCGGAGATCGCAGCGTTACTCGAGGATGCGATCGATGACAGAAACGATGCGAACTGACCCTTCGTGCATCAGTGAACGGCCCGAGCCGATCGGCAGTTCTGCCGCGGCCGATCGTTTCGAGGTTCTACCTTGACAGTCTTCGCCACAGGTCAAGAATGTGGCCATGAGCATTGCTGAGGTGTACGAGCTTCCTACCGGCCGCGTCCTGTTCAGCGACGACCGGGGTCAAGTTCTTCGTGCTACCTGGCACCTCGGCCGCGGCTTCGTCAATCTCAGTGTGTGGAAGTACGACCGTTGTACCGAGACGTTTCAGCTGTCGCTCAGCGACTCCGCCCAATTAGTGGCGTTCTTGGTCGAAGGTTTGAGCGACGCCACGGCTCGATTGCTCCACGCGGTCACCTCAGCTCCGGCTCCAGAATCGTCTACCCGCAGGCCATCGGTCTCAAGTCGCGCGCGGTCCGGTCGCGCTCGACTGGCAGCTTGGATCTCCCCGAAGGCCTGACGTTCCCGTGCCGATCGGCAGGTATGCGTGAGATCAGACGAGCGACGCCTCGGCAGCCTGTCGTCGAGGAACCCGAACCACGTAGCGCTCGTCGGGATGCACCTCTCCACCCACTTTCGTGTTGGCCCACATGTTGAGGCCGTTGTCGTCCGTCTCGGCGATCTCGGCCTCGAATCCCGCCTCAATGAGGCGATCAGCGGCCCGCTGCGCTTCGATCATGGAGCACGGCTTCGGACGGGAAAGCGTCACCTTTCGTCCATGCCGAAGCACCGGAACCACGCGTATCGCGACAAACACAACGGCCCAGAAGCCCAGCATCGCCAGGAGAATCGCACCTACTGTCATCAAGCGCAGATTGCCCTGATGGAGCATGTGATGCAAGGACGTTGCGGTATTCGTAGCGTTTGGGGTCTGGCCGGGTGTGTCTCCCGAATGCCCTGTCACCGTGATGGTTGACTTCCGAGCGAAGCGTCCAGCCGGCCAGATCCAGTC
>JANNQK010000309.1:0-12068 GCA_031400715.1 Actinomycetes bacterium
CCGTGAAGCCGCGGCTGCCACCTTCCTTGCCTGCCTCGTCGGTGTAGTCGCCCTCGTTGGCGGTGACGAAGGTCTTGTTGTCGATCCAGGCGACGGTGTCGGGCTCACGGCGACGGGCGAGCACCGAGTCGTCGAGGATGATGCGGCCCCTGCGCTGGGGGCCGAGGCGCTCCTCGACGGCGTCGACGTTCACGAGGTCGACGGTGCCCGCACTGAAGCTGGCCGTCACCTTGGCGGTGCGCAGGTCGATGATCGCGAGGTGGTTGTTCTCCTGGAGGGAGACGACGGCCTGGCTCGTGTTGTTGATGTCGATGTACTCGGGCTCGGGATCGGTCGGTGCGTACATGCCCGGGAGGTTGGTGAGGTCGACGAGCTTGCTGGTCCACGTTGCCGGCTTGCCCTTGATGTCGAGCACGACCACGAAGCCCGCGGGCAACTGTGGGATAAGCGCGCCGTTGATGCCTTCGTTGCGTTGGTTCTCGATGACGACGGTGGCGTACTGGCCGTTCGGAGACACGTCGACCGCGTCGGGCTGGCCACCGAGGCCGATCTCGCGCACGATGGCCCGGGTGGCGAGATCGATCACGAACAGGGTGCCGCTGGGGAGCAGGGCGCTGATGCTCGTGTCGACCGAGACGAGGGCGTGCGTGTTGGTGATACCGACGCTGGTCGGTTCGCCGCCGAGGGTGATGGTGCCTGCCGCCTCCGGCCGCTTCGGGTTGCGGATGTCGACGAAGCCGACCTTGCCGGTGGCCGAGTCGGTGTACACCAGGGTGAGGCCATCCTTGGTGGCATTGACGATCTCGGCAACGGTGGTGCCGTTGTCGCGTACGTCGAAGGTGCCGACGTGCGAGAAGGCCTTCTCGCCTGGGCGGGCGGTTGGGGCGGCTGCCGAAGGGGTGACGCCAGCGCCCACGACCGCTGCGAGTGCAACAGTCGAGGCCACGCTGATCCGCCACCCACGACGATGAGTGCGATGCATGAGCATTTCCTCCGGTCGATGGGTTGGTCGGACCGTAGGAAAGCCAGTTGGCGCAACGCCCAACCTCTGATGAACGGAGAATGTCTGCGGAACAAACTGTCCATGCCGGGTTCCGCCACGCGGGCCCGGCGAATGTTCGCTCTCAGCCGGTGGGGGGCCTGACGCTCTCGCGCTCGAGGCCCAGCATCAGATCGAGGTGGATGGCATCCATCTCCCGTTGATCGCGGCGACCGAGGTGCAACAGGATCGCCGAGCCCAGCACCGCCATCGCAGTGATGCCGAGGAGCAGCTTCCACGCCGACACCTGCTCGGCCAGCGCGATCGGGTTCGGGATGATCTCCGGCCGTTGAGCGGGGGCCGCCACGGGTGAGGTGCCGATACCCGTCGGGCGCAGACCGGTCGCCGGCCCGGGCGTGACGGAGGGCCTGGCGCTCGGGCTCGAGGGATTCGGCACGCCGGCAGGTGCGACAGCCGGTGCGGCTGCGGGAACAGCAGCGGGTGCGGCCGAAGGGAGCGCCGCAGGAGCCGACGACGGCAGCGCACGGGGCGACGCGCTGGGACGTGACGCGGTGCCGGCAGGTCGGACGACGACCGGGCTGGAGTCGACGAGAGGCAGCGGGGGCGGAGCCGACGTCGCAAGGGCGCTGGTGCTCGGCGTGGGCTCGGCCACCACCGTGGTGGGGGGCACGACCTCACTCGTGGGTGGCGTCGTGTCGATCGTGGTGGCCGGCGTGGTGGGTGGCGTCGTGTCGGGCGTGGTGGCCGGCGTGGTGGCCGGCGTCGTGCCCGGGGTGGTGCCCGGCGTCGTGTCTGGCGTGGTGCCCGGGGTGGTCGTCGGCGTCGTGTCTGGCACCGACGACGCAGGTGGGGCCGCCGCGAGGGCGATGCTCGGTATCGACACGGCGGCCGCAACCGGGGTCACCATCACCAGGCCGCGGATCAGACCGCGGGTCAGGCAGCTGAACAGGACGGAGCGTGAGCGCGCGCCGAGGCAGCGCCGATCACGAGAGCCCGCCGAACACGTCACGTGACCGGTATCGACAGATCGGGCGCCTACTTGAGAGATCCGAGACATCTCCCTGACAATTTGGGGTGGTTCCAGAACCCCGGCGACGCGGGGCCGAGCCCCGTCAGCCGAGCAGTGCCGGCGCCAGGCGGCGCCACTGTGCTTCGGGCATGGCCATGCCGTCTTGCAGCACCTGCACGCACACGTGGTCGGCGCCGGCTGCATGGTGTTCGGCCACGCGTGCGGCGATCTGTTCCTCGGAGCCCCAGGCGACGATCGCGTCGACCAGGCGATCGCTGCCGCCGTCGGTGAAATCGCCGTCGCCGAAACCCAACCTGCGCAGGTTGTTCAGGTAGTTGGGAGCCCGCATGTACACCGACATGCCCTGGCGGGCGATCCGGCGTGCTTCGGTCGGGTCGGTCTCGAGCACAATCATCTGCTCGGGGGCCAACAACGCGTCGGCACCCATCACCGCGCGAGCGGTGGCGGTGTGCTCGGGGGTGGTGAAGTACGGGTGCGAACCGTTGGCCTTGGTGGCCGACAACTGCAGCATCTTCGGGCCGAGCGCTGCCAGCACGCGGCCGCCGTCGTCGTCGGGTCCCTTGGCCATGAACAGCGCCGTGTCCATCCGGTCGAGGTAGTCGACCATGTAGCTGTAGGGCTTGGAGTAGTCGTGCTTGCGCACGTTCGACACCAGGTGGGCGTGGCTGACACCCAGGCCGAGCAGGAACCGACCCGGGTACGCCTCGGCCAGGGTCTTCTGGCCGGCGACCATCGTCATCGGGTCGCGGGCGTAGATGTTGGCGATGCCGGTGGCGAGCTTCAGCGTGTTCGTCGCCGCCAACAGCACCCCCGACGAGACGAACGGGTCACGGCCGACCGCCTCGGCCACCCACAGCGCGCCGAAGCCGAGCTCCTCCACCACCTGCGCGGCGCGCCGGGCGTCGGGTGTGGCCAGGGTATCGACGCCGCCGTACCAGATGCCGACACGGCCGAGATCGACGGAGGGCTTGCTCATGCGGGGGGTCCTTCGGATCGGGCCTGCGACGGCAGGCAACGTGCGTGGGAACTGTACGAGCCGTCGGCGCGCGATGCCGAAGCGGTCTCGTCCGTGAGCAGCGGCACGCCAGACACGTGCCCCGGCTCACGCATCCAGCCGTTCGTGAGCGGCACCACGTCACACGCGCACTGCAGCTCACGGATCGCTGTGTTCGTGAGCAGTAGCACGTCACGTGCGTGCCGGAGCTCACGGACAAGTGCGTGGGTTCGGCACGGCCGGGGAACGGCAGGGCGAGAGTGGGTAGCGTCTCTCGGCAATGGCGCGGCAGAGGATCAGGGTGGAAGGGCGCGATGCGCTCCTGGTGGCGGGCATCGCGCTCGTGGCGGGAGTGCTCGCGACGGCGGCTGGTCCGTCGCCGACGGGGTCCACGGTCTTCGACGCGATCGTGGTCACGCTCGCGGGTGGGGCCGCGGTGTGGGCTGCGGCCAGTGCGCCATGGTGGACAGGCGTCGCCGCCGCTGCGATCGCTGCCGCGTTCGCACCGGAGTGGTGGCTGCTCCTGATCGCCGCTGTCGCCGGCCTCGGTGGTCTGTGGATCGGGGTGCAGCGCCGATCGTTGCCGTGGAGTCGTGCACTCGTCGCAGGGACCGCCTTGCAGGTGCTGTCGCGGCTCGGCGACATCGAGCGATTCGGGTTCACCTCGCTGATCGCGATCGTGGTGATGCTGGTGCTGGCTGTGTTCGGCATCCGCCGCCGGCCACGGCGCGAGCGCAAGATCATGTGGCTGGTGGTGGCCGGTCTGGCTGCAGGCGCGGTGGTGGCCACCGTCGGGTTCGGCATCGCCGGCCTGCAGGCGCGTTCCGATCTGGAAGCGGGCAACCGTGTGGCGAGGGACGCGATCAACCAGCTCGGCGCGGGCAACTTCAACGAGGCGCAGGCCGGGTTCACCAGCGCGTCCGAGCTGTTCGGGAAGGCCGACGACGCCCTGAGCAAGCCGTGGGGGCAGCTCGCTCGGTTGGTGCCGGTCGTGGCCCAGCACCGGAACTCGGCTGTGGAGCTCACGCACGGCGGGTCCGAGGTGAGCACGACGATCGCGAACGTGTTGTCGGTGGTGGACTACGACTCGCTGCGCGTGGTGAACGGCGCGATCGACCTGAACTCGATCCTGGTGCTGGATCAGCCGCTGGTCGAACTGGCGGCGGCCATCACCGATCTCGAAGACACGGTGATCGAGGCGAAGAGTCCCTGGTTGGTGGATGCGCTCGAGAGCCGGCTCGACGACTTGTTGGTGGATGTGAGCGAGCAGCAGGACAAGGCCGACAACGCGATGACGGCCGTGCGCAACGCCCCGGCGATGCTGGGAGCGAACGAGCCCCGCGTGTACTTCATCGCCTTCACCACCCCGGTGGAGGTGCGCGGCCTCGGTGGCTTCATGGGCAACTGGGCCGAGGTGACGATCACCGAGGGCAAGATGGCGGTGACCGACTTCGGACGCACGCTCGATCTCAACTCGGGCGGCTCGAGCACCAAACGACTCGACGGGATCTCACAGGAGTACGTCGACCGGTACGGCGACTTCCTGCTCGCCTCGAACGACGATCGCATCGCCGGGCCGAACGCCTGGTCGAACATCACGGGGTCGCCGGACTTCCCGTCGGTGGCGGCTACGATGGCCGAGCTGTATCCGCAGAGCGGCGGCAAGAAGGTCGACGGCGTGTTCGTGATGGACGTGTATGCGATCGCCAAGCTGATGGAGATCACCGGGCCGGTCGCGATCGACGACGCCGGCACGACGATCGATTCGACGAACGCAGCCAGCTACCTGCTGGAGACGCAGTACGAACTCGCCGACAACGCACAGCGCATCGACTTGTTGGAGGAGGTGGCGCTCACCACCGTGCGGCGGTTGCTCAGCTCCAGCCTTCCGGCGCCGCCGGAGCTCGGTCGGATGTTCGGACCACTCGCTCGCGAGGGCAGGCTGGCCGGATGGTCGGTGCGGCCCGAGGAACAGGACGTGTTCGATCGGGTGAACATGGCCGGCCGGCTGCCCGATCGTGATGGCGGCGACGGACTGATGGTGACGTTCAACAACGCAGCTGGCAACAAGATCGACAACTTCTTGGACGGCGAGGTGGCCTACGACGTGGTCATCGATCGCGACGCCGACGTGGTGACCGGTGCGGTGACGATCACGATCAAGAACACGGCCCCCACCACCGGCCTGCCGGATTCGGTGATCGGCAGTCAGATCGGGCTCCCGGTGGGCACGAACCGCACCATCCTCAGCGTCTACACCGGCCTTCCGGTGATCGGCTTCGCGGTCGGCGACGAACCGGGTGAGTTCGAGGTGGGCACCGAGCTCGGCTACATCACCTCGACCGCGTTCTTCGACCTGGCGCCAGGGTCGGAGACCAAGGTGGTCATCTACGTGGAGGGCTCGATCCCCGACGATGTGCCGTACCGGGTGACCGTCACCAACTCCCCGCTGGTACGCCCGATGCCGGTCACGGTGAGCGTCAATGGCACCGCGTTGAGCGAAACGGCGTGGGCGCAAGCAGGAACGACACGACTCCCGTGAACGGGGCACCGACGCACCCGTGAACAGGGGGTGAATCTCTCTGTTTTTCGGTAATGATCCGTCGGCCTCATGGATCGAGACCCCCCAAACGGAGTAGGCTCAGAATCGGTCTTGAAAGTCCTTGACGGACTCTTGAGACTCCCCCTCGGTACACGACAGGATCTCCTTCGAGTGTTTGGCAACTTCGCGGCGGCGGACAACACGGCCTTTCGCAGATGGGCGCGCCCTGCGTACCAGTACGCGGTCGATGCGCTCATCTGGGCAGTCGCGATCCCGGTCACCACGTTGCTGCGCTACGACCTCGACGTCGACAGCGTCACGTGGAGTGGTGTGTTCTGGGCGGCCGCCGTGGCGGTCGTGGCGCAGGGCGTCCTCGGCCTGCTGTTCGGTCTGTACCGGCGGCGCTGGCGCTATGGCAGCTTCGACGAACTGCTCGGTCTTGCCGCCACGGTCATCGCGGTCGGCACGTTGCTCACACTGGTGGTGTTCGCACCTTCGGCACCCACGATTCCCCGGTCGGTGCCGCTGCTGTCACTCGGCCTGGCCGTCACGGGCACCATCACCGCCCGCACGTTCCGCCGCCTGTACCTCAGCCGTCAGCACCACCCGCACGAAGCCGATCCGGTCGTGGTGGTGGGCGCCGGCAATGCTGCCGGCGAGATCGTGCGCAGCCTGTTGAACACCATCGATGCGCCGTACAAGCCGGTGGCGCTGCTCGACGACGATCCACTGAAGGCCAACATGCGCATCCAGGGCGTGAAGGTGCTGGGCGTCGTGGAAGACCTGGCCGCCGTCGCTCAGCGAACGGGCGCAGTCGCGGTGTTGATGGCCATCCCCACGGCCGACCGCGATCTGGTGCGCCTGGTGGAGCAGCTGGCGCGCGATGCCGGGCTGCCGATGTTCATGTTGCCCCAGGTGCGCGATCTGTTCACCGCTCCGATGGTGGCCGACATCCGACCGGTCACCGAGGCCGACCTGTTGGGCCGTGAGCTGGCCGAGATCGACACCGCTGCGGTGGCTCATTACGTGACCGATCGACGGGTGCTGGTCACGGGTGCCGGCGGCAGCATCGGCAGTGAGTTGTGTCGTCAGCTCGCCCGGTTCGAGCCCGAGGCGTTGATCATGCTCGACCGCGACGAAAGTGGCCTGCACGCCACCCAGCTCAGCATCGAAGGTCGTGCCCTGCTCGACTCACCCAACCTGGTGCTGGCCGACATCCGCGACGAAGCGCGCATGACCGAGGTGTTCTTGCAGCACCGGCCGCACGTGGTGTTCCACGCGGCAGCGCTGAAGCACCTCACGTTGTTGGAAGGTGCGCCCGAGGAGGCCTGGAAGACGAACGTGGTGGGCACCCAGAACGTGTTGGCCGCCGCCAAGGCATCCGGCGTCGATCACTTCGTCAACATCAGCACCGACAAGGCCGCCGACCCCGTGAGCGTGCTCGGCAGTTCGAAGCGGATCACCGAGCGCCTGACGTCGGAGATGTCGACGACATCGTCGGGCTCGTACGTGTCGGTGCGCTTCGGCAACGTGTTGGGTTCGCGTGGCTCGGTGCTCACCGTGTTCCGGCAGCAGCTCGAACAGGGTGGCCCCATCACCGTCACCCACGAAGACGTCACCCGGTTCTTCATGACGGTGCAAGAGGCCGTGCGCCTCACCATCTACGCCGGCGCGATCGGCGACAGCGGCGACGTGATGGTGCTCGACATGGGCGAGCCGGTGAAGATCCTCGACGTGGCCAAGCGGTTCGCACGGCAGCGCACACCGAACCTCGAGATCGTGTTCACCGGCCTGCGCGACGGCGAGAAGTTGCACGAGGACCTGTTCGGCGATGGCGAGTTCGACGTACGGCCGGTGCACAAGTTGATCAGCCATGTCCCGGTGCCCGCGCTGGCATTCGAGTCGGTGCTCGAGGCCCACGATCGCCACGAGCTGTCGATGGATCTGTTGCTGAACCGACTGGCCACGGGCGACGTGCACCGCGAGGTCGCGTGAGCGGGCTGGGTGTGAGCGGGCTGGGCGTGAGCGGGCTGGGTGTCACGGGTACGGTGGCGTGATGCGAATCTGGTTGTCGCCTCCCGATGTGGGGCTCGACGAGCAGGAGCGGATGACCCGGGCGATCCAGAGTGGCTGGGTTGCCCCGGCCGGGCCCGACCTGTCGGCATTCGAGGCCGACATCGCTGCCTTCACCGGCTGGAACGGCGCCGTCGCGCTGTCGAGCGGCACGGCAGCGTTGCACCTGGCGCTGCTGGCGGTGGGGGTGCAGCCAGGCGACGAGGTGCTCGTCAGCACGTTCACGTTCGCGGCGACGGCCAACGCCGTTCGCTACTGCGGCGCGCACCCGGTGTTCATCGACAGCGACCGCTCGAGCTGGAACATGAATCCCGAGCTGTTGGCCGAGGAACTGGTCGCCTGTGCGCAGCGAGGCAAGCTTCCGGCTGCGGTGCTGGTGGTCGACCTGTACGGCCAGTGCGCCGACTACGACCCGATCATGTCTATCTGCCGCGAGTACGGGGTACCCGTGATCGAGGATTCGGCCGAGAGCCTGGGCGCCACCTACAAGGCTCGGCCGGCCGGCACGTTGGCCGACATCGGCATCTTCTCGTTCAACGGCAACAAGATCATGACCACCTCCGGCGGAGGCATGCTGCTCAGCCAGAGCGAAGAGGTGGCCGATCGGGTGCGCTACCTGGCCACCCAGGCACGCCAGCCGGCGGTGCACTACGAGCACACCGAGGTGGGATACAACTACCGACTCAGCAACCTGCTGGCGGCGTTGGGTCGCGGCCAGTTCGCCCGGCTGCCCAGCTTCATCCAGCGCCGTCGGGCGATCAACGATCGCTATCGCGAACTGCTGGCCGACGTGGACGAGTGCGACTTCATGCCGGTGCCCGACTGGAGCGGTTGGAACGGTTGGTTGAGCTGTCTGGTGTTCGCCGTGCCGGGTGTGAGCCACCGGGTGCACAACGCGTTGCTGGGCAGCGAGATCGAGTCGCGCCCGCTGTGGAAGCCGATGCATCGCCAGCCGGCGTTCGCCGAGTGCAGGGCACGGGTCGACGGCACCAGCGATCACATCTTCGACCTCGGTCTGTGCTTGCCCAGCGGCAGCACGCTCACCGACGACCAGGTGGTGGAAGTGGCCGACCTGGTACGCAGCAAGATCCGCAACCGCGCCCGGGTGTGACCCTCGGGTCTGGCTCAGGCTTGGCTACGGCAGGGTGAGCTTCACGCCTGCCTGCTCCGCTTCGTACGGGTCGCGCAGGGCGTTGGTGCGCTGGAGATCGCGCTCGGCTGTGGTGCGGTCGGAGAAGTCGAGACGACCGGTGAATCGTTGTGCGTACTCGAGCACAGCGATCATCTGGCCGAAGGCATCATGGTGGCTGGCTGCCTTGAGGGCATTGGTGTAGTCGAGCCGGATCACGGTGGGCACGATGATCCGGCACTGCCCTCCGCGCGTCAGCTCTGCGTTCATCGCGATGCGGGCCACGCGACCGTTGCCGTCGAGGAACGGATGCACCTCGGTGACGAGGAACATCATGAAGATGGCGCGGTGCATCGGCGACGACAGCTGCTTGCCGATCGCGAAGCCGGCCCGAAGCGTCCCTTCGACGAGCTCGGGCGAGACGAACTCGGTCGAACCTGCTCGATTGGCAAGGTGCTTGAACTCACCTGGTCGCTTGTCAAGACGCCCGCTCATGACCCGGGCGTGGTGTTCGAGGAGCAGCCCGACGAACTCGTCTGCGTCCGTGGCGGTGCGGCGACGGCTGACCGGATCACCGACGATCGCATAGGTGCCGATGACGTCGTGGGCGTCCTCCGGCCGAGCGGCCGGAACCTCTCGATCGAAAACGATGCTCGCGGCTTCGTCGAGTGTGAACTCGGTTCCCTCGATGAAGTTCGAGAAGTAGGCCTCGTAGAACGGAAGCAAGGAGCGTCGCGTGGCATCGGCCGGGAGGTCGAACACGCTCGACGGTGCCCGGTCGGCCAAATCCGCGACGAGCCGTTCGAGACCGACGATGCGTCGTTGATCGATCGGGTCGCCAGCAGCGCGGGCGGCAAGTCGGGTGGTTGTCACCACTCGCACGTCACCGGTGGACAACGCAGCTGCGATCAGGCGCTCGAGCTCGGCGGCTGCGGTCGATGCGCGAAGCATCGGCGCCACCTCTCGCGCTCGATCCCTGATCTGGTTCAGTCGGCGCTCCGCATCAGGCGCGGCGAGCTGATCCAGCCAGTGCTCCACCTCGATCTGCTCGAGCCGGTTGCCACCTGGTCGGGCGAGCGACTCCAGCATCGTCCGGGTCGCGGAGGCGAGGTGAATCCCGAACGGCAGGGGCGTGTCGCCCGGCACCGCCGCAGGTCCGGAACGCGGACGCACCACCACTCCGGGCAGCACGAGCGGCCGGGTGCGTGGATGCACCACGAACAGGCTGTCGCCGACCGGCCCAGCGACTCTCGCCGAGCGATCGCTGATGACGGCGCCGGGGAGCTCGTGCCCGATGATCTCCCAGAGATGTCGCCGCACGACTTCAGCAGGTTCGCTGTCGACCTCGCCGGTGTAGAGCCCAGGTGCCAGGCGGCGGAGCGTGCCACGGTCGACTGCTCGGCTGACGGATGCGCGCTGGCGATCGGCCGACCACACGATGGATGGCCACCTGCGCGAACTGTTCGCCATCTCTCGCCGCCTCCGATCAACGTCTTGCGCCCTGGATTCCCTTGCGATCAACATTATGCGTCCAAATGGGTGTTTCCGATCAACCTTTCGCAGCCATCGGCACCGGTGGGGCCCCGTGTGACTCGAAGTGGCTCGAAGTGGTCGGACAGCCGGGTGTGACGAGGCCGTCCCGGCTGGTTCGCGACCGCTCGCGTGTCAGTCGGTGACGGTCGACGGGACGTTCGGAACCATCGATGTGATCCGGCGGCAACACGCCCGAGCGCGAGATGGGGTGCCGTGACTCAGCAGTCGGCCATGGCGTGTAGCGCGGCGCAGAGCTCGTGCCGACGTCCGGGCGCCAACGTGCCGAGCCGGCGGGTGAGGACGGACTTGGGGACGACGGTGAGCGAGTCGAACGAGGCCACGCTGTCCTGGTCGACGCCGTCTGCCGGCCCGACGACGAGGCACGTGGGAATCAGCCTGATCGTGGACGTGAGCGGCGCGACGACGAGCGTGGAGAGCACCGGGATGACCTCGTTTCGGCTGACGATCAGCACCGGGCGACGTTTCTGGTTGGGTGTCTCCATCCACCAGATGTCGCCCTGCTGGATGGCGATCACCAGGGTTCGGCCTCGGTGAGGGCGATCGCACTCGACATCGCGAGGTCGATGTCGTCGTGGGTCTGAGGAGTCACCCGGTACGACTCGGCGATCGCGGCTCCGGTGCGGCGGCGCTGGTGAGCCTCGTACAACTCGCGCAGGGCCAGCCGGACGACGTCGGAACGGCTGTCACCGACACCGTCGGCCACCAGTTCGTCGAGCCGCTGCACCTCCCACCCGTTGAGCCTGGTCGGAACCTGCACCGTCATGGGTCGGATCATACATCGCGTCTGACATGCTGGCACACGCTGCGTGTGACAGTTGCATGAGCTGCTTCGCAGAGGTCTCGGTCGGAGGGCAGGTCAGAGGTCCGGTCACACGGGCAGGTCAGACAGGCAGGTCACACGGGCTCAGTCAGAGGTCCGGTCAGACAGGCTCGGGGGAGCCTCGGGGGCGCCTCGGGGTTCGAAGCGATCGGCGAGCAGGGTGAGCAACGCGGCGGAGTCGAGCTCGAGTTGGGCGTGGTCGCTGAGCCGGACGGATGGGTCCATCGCCTCGAGTACG
The DNA here is from genome assembly GCA_031400715.1 of Actinomycetes bacterium. Lineage (GTDB taxonomy): Bacteria > Actinomycetota > Acidimicrobiia > Acidimicrobiales > Ilumatobacteraceae > VFMC01. The sequence goes on from JANNQK010000309.1 coordinate 11,381, forward strand.
TCGTCCATGCGGCGCACCAGCACGGCGAGGGAGTGCCTCCTGGTGGAGCCGACCAGCGCTTCGATCGCGGGGCGCACACGGTCGCGCAGGCCGATCGCCGTGGTCACGAGTGCGCGGGCGTCGGCGTCGCTCACCTCGCCGCTGTCGACCTGACGCAGCAGCGCGCAGCGGTAACTGCGGCAGAGGGTGGGCCGATCCTCGTAGATGGTGCACGAGCCGTGGAAGGCATGGCACGGCTGCTCGAACCGGGCTTCGGCTTCGAACAGCAGGAGGTGGAAGCCGGTGCGCAGCAGCACCTCGCGATCGTCGCCGTGTTCGAGGGCGACGGTGGAGTGCATCGTGCCGTCGCAGCAGAGCCCGCAGTCGAGACAGAGCGACGTCGTTGGGCTCGTCATGTAGGGCTCGTCATGTGGGACTCCTCACGTGGGGATCACCGGTTCAGTATCACCGCTGGCACCCGACTTCGGGGCCGCCCCTTCGTCGACCTCCCGGCGGCTGACGGCGTCCCCGGCCCCTGAAGCCTGGCGGTTCGTGGCTGGCTGCGTGGGGACGCGGGTGTGCGGTGCAGCCGGGTCCGGCTGCACCGCTGGTGGGTGCTCGACGTGGCCCCGGATGGTGCTGGGGTGGAGGTTCTGGCTGGTCGAGCGTTCAGGCCGCCGCCTGGGCTGTTCGCTCGGCGTCCCGGATG
>JANNQK010000310.1:0-30366 GCA_031400715.1 Actinomycetes bacterium
CAACGAGAAGTCGTCGTCGAGCATCTCGGGCTCGAAGCCCTCCTTCAGCGCCTCATGACGGGCGAGCCCCTCGGGGTTGCCGCCGAGCAGGATGTCGACGCCACGACCGGCCATGTTGGTGGACACGGTGACCGCAGCGAGCCGGCCGGCCTGGGTGACGATCATGGCTTCACGCGTGTGTTGCTTCGCGTTGAGCACCTCGTGCGTGACCCCACGCTGACTGAGGTGCCGCGACAGGTACTCGCTCTTCTCGACGCTGATGGTGCCGACCAGGACCGGCTGGCCCTTCTCGTGCTTCTCGACGATGTCGGTGACCACGGCGTTGAACTTCGCGTCCTCGCTCTTGTAGATGAGGTCGGGCTGGTCGGCCCGGACGGTCTCGCGGTTCGTGGGGATGGGCACGACCTGCAGTTCGTAGGTGTTGCCCAGCTCGGCGGCCTCGGTCTGGGCCGTACCGGTCATGCCGGCGAGCTTGTCGTACATGCGGAAGTAGTTCTGCAGGGTGATCGTGGCGAGCGTCTGGTTCTCTTCTTTGATCTTCACACCCTCCTTGGCCTCGACGGCCTGGTGGATGCCTTCGCTCCAGCGGCGGCCGTCGAGCACGCGCCCGGTGAACTCGTCGACGATCTTCACCTCGCCGTTCTGGATGATGTAGTCCTTGTCGCGCTTGTACAACTCTTTGGCCTTCAACGCGACCTGCATCTGGTGCACCAGGTTCTGCTGCACCTCGTCGTACAGGTTGTCGATGCCGAGCGCCTGCTCGACCCGCTCGATGCCGGCCTCGAGCGGCACGACGACACGCTTGTCCTCTTCGACCTCGTAGTCGACGTCACGCGACAGTGAACGGACGATGCTGGCGAAGCGGTAGTAGAGCTTGGCAGCGTCGGCGACCCGCCCGCTGATGATGAGCGGCGTACGCGCCTCGTCGATGAGGATCGAGTCGACTTCGTCGACGATCGCGTAGTGGTGGCCGCGCTGGACCTTGTCGTCGAGCGTGCCCGCCATGTTGTCGCGCAGGTAGTCGAAGCCGAACTCGTTGTTCGTGCCGTAGGTGATGTCGGCGGCGTAACTGAGACGCTTCTCGGCCGGACGATCCTTGAACCCGGGGATGATCAGACCGACCTCGAGCCCGAGCCAGTTGTGGATGCGACCCATCCACTCCGCGTGGAAGCGGGCCAGATAGTCGTTGACGGTGATGACATGGACACCCTTGCCCTCGAGACCGTTCAAGTACGCGGGCAGGGTGCTGACGAGGGTCTTGCCCTCGCCGGTCTTCATCTCGGCCACCCAGCCGAAGTGCAGCGCGGCGCCACCCATCAGTTGCACGTCGAAATGCCGTTGGCCGATGACCCTCGACGCCGCTTCGCGGGTGACCGCGAAGGCTTCGACGAGCAGGTCGTCGACCGTCTCGCCGCGGTCGATGCGCTGACGGAACTCGGCGGTCTTGCCACGGAGGGCATCGTCGCTGAGTGCAGCGATGGCGGATTCTTGCGCGTTGATGTCGGGAACGAGGCCCTGGAGGGCCTTCAGCTTCTTGCCTTCACCAGCGCGGAGGATCTTGTCGAGAATGCCCATGCGGTTGGCAAGCCTACCGGTGAGGCCGCGCGGTGCCTTGGCATGCCAGACTCCCCGACCGTGGGTGAACGACAGGTGGACACGGTGATCTTCGACGTCGGAGGGGTGCTCGCCGCCACCGGCCGACACAGCGACTTCGCCAAGCGCTTCCCCGGCGAGGACCCGGCGGCCATCGCCCGGATCATTCTCGGCGACTACGCCGAGGACGGCGACCACCCGTGGCATCGCCTCGAGCGCGGCGAGATCACCCTTGCCGAGAACCGCCAGTTGAACCGCGAGGCGTTCGCCGCAGCCGAGATCGAGATCCCGCCCCCTCCCCCGGGCGACACGCCGATGATCGAGTTCGTGTTGAACGACCCGGTGGTGCAGTTGGTGCACGACCTGAAGGCGGCCGGGATCCGCCTCGGCGTGCTCACCAACAACGTCGCCGAGTTCCGGAGCGCCTGGCGAGGGATGCTGCCGTTCGACGAGCTGTTCGACGACGTCGTCGACAGCCACGAGGTGGGCGTCCGCAAGCCGAACCCGGCGATCTATCAGCTGGCCCTGGCCAGGTTGGGGGCCGAGGCCGGGCGCACCGCATTCCTGGACGACGTGGCCTCGAACGTGGCGGCTGCCGAGGGCGTGGGCATGTTGGCGGTGGTGGTCGACGAGGACCCGCTTCCCGCGGTCACCACCGTGCGGGCCTGGGCCGGCCTGGACTGACCCGGACCCGGGGTGTGCCGCGTCGAGGGCGTGGCGGCCGCGGCAACACAGGTGACCTGGGCGACACCGGCCGCGAGCAGCGAGTCTCGCGCCGCGACCATGGTGGCACCGGTGGTGACGACGTCGTCGACGAGCAGCACGTGCACCCCCGCCCGACGTGACCGGGCACGGAACGACGGCGCATGCAACCGCTCGGACCGGGAGCGGCCCGTCTGCGAGGGCCCGTGCGACCGGTACAGCAGGCGGCGGCAGGGAACGCCCAGCTCCTTGGCCACCGCCCGTGCCAGCAGTTCTGCCTGATCGAACCCGCGAGTGCGGGCATGGCCGGGGCTGGTGGGGGCCCAGGTGACCAGGTCGACCGTGGGCAGCTGCAGCCGGCGCACCATGGAGTGCGCCAGATGACGGGCCACGGCCCGCCGATTGCGGTACTTCAGGCCGAGCACGACCTGCCGGGCGGCACCGTCGAACGAGAACGCGGCCGCCACCCCACCGTCGCCGATGCGGGTGGGGGTGCTGGCAAGGGTGAACCGGCACCGCCGGCAGAGCACGTCGCCGGGTTGGTTGCACCCGGCACAGGAAGCGTTGAGCAGCATGATCGAGACACAACCAGAAGGGTGCGACATGGTTGCACCGTTCGCCACGGCGACGTTCATCTCCTGCGTCCCTGGCCGCCCGTGACCGCGAACTCGAGGACCATGTACAGCACGGCGAAACCGACGATGAGGACGGCCGCGCCGACGACGCGGAGCACGCGGACGAAGACGGCGAGCAGCAGGCCGAAGTACCAACCCCATCGCGAGTCGGCGAACCGACGCCAACGCGGTTGCACCCAGTCGGCGATCCGATACCAGTGCCGTTCGCTCGGCCGGCAGTAGATGGGCCGTTCGACGAATCTCATGCCGTTCCTCGATTCCATACCGCCATGAAACCAAAGGGGTCTCACAAGGTTCGCTGGGTAGCGTCGAGGCGATGTTCCTGCCCCTTCCGAGCGACCGACTGCCCGAGCGCTTCCTCCGTTGCATCGTGGGCCTGGGCTTGTTCGGCCTCGGCATCAGCGTGTTCCTCGCCGCCGACCTCGGCCTGGCCCCCTGGGACATCTTCCACCAGGGGCTCGCCAACAAGACGGGAATCTCCATCGGCATCGTCATCGAGATCACCGGCGTCATCATCCTGCTGCTGTGGATCCCTCTGCGCGAACGACTCGGGTGGGGAACCGTGCTGAACGCCATCGAAATCGGTCTCGTCGTGTTGCTGGTGGCCGACCGCCTCCCCACCCCCGACGCGCTCTGGATCCGGGTGCCGTACATGCTCGGCGGCCTGCTCAGCGTGGCCGTCGGGTCGGGGCTCTACATCGGCGCCGGCCTGGGCCCAGGTCCGCGCGATGGGCTCATGCTGGGCCTCGCCAAGCGCGGCATCAGTGTCCGCATCGCGCGCACGTCCATCGAGGCCGTGGTCCTGGTGGCCGGCCTGCTGCTCGGCGGCAGCATCGGCATCGGCACCGTCGCCTTCACGTTCGGCATCGGGCCGCTGGTGCAGGTCTTCCTCCCCCGCCTGCGGCTGCACCACGACGTCACCGTCCTCGCCACCGCCCACTGACGAGCGTCAGTACCACCGTGCCAGGCCGCCTTCTGCCCGGTCGTACCACTTGGGCGACACGCCCAGGAACCGTTCATCCCCCTGCGCCCACCGCAAGAGCGCCGCAGCGCCCGGCGTCCGCAGCTGCAACATCGTCACTCGGCCACCCGTTTCGGGTGGACCACCCGGGACCTCGACGAAACCCCGGAGCCAGATCTCGACGTTCGGACTCGCGTCGCCGCGCACGAGTCGCGCCACGAAGGCATCGTCGCGCTGTGCGCCGAGCGGGCCGCTGCCGCGCACCCCGGGCTGGGCGACGTCGAGCACCTCGTCGCGAGCGAGCTCGATCGTCCGGCCGAGCAACTGGTCGTCGCCGATCACGATGCGATCCGGGTGGATCACCAGCACCCCGGTTCTGGGGCTGAGACGACCCAGTCGGCGACCCAGTCGATGGGCACCGACCGCGAGGGCGATGGCGAACAGGGCGGTCCCGACCGCGGCCTGACCCCGGTCGCGCTGCAGCAGCCCGATGACCGAGAGCAGCCCGACGATGGCGATCGAGCTGCCCACGACGATGCCGGTCGGGTACGCCCAACGCTGGGCGAACGACCACGTCGACCGGTGCAGCGGGAACGCGTTGCGGTCGGCGACCGGCCCCAGCGGGTACGCGTGCGTCGCCATGGCCGAAGTCTGCCACGGGCCGGATCCGTGACGGATCAGTAGCGGTAGTGGTCGCTCTTGAACGGCCCGCTCGGGTCGATGCCCAGGTACTCGGCCTGCTCGTCGGTGAGCTTGGTGAGCTTCACGCCGAGCGCGTCGAGGTGCAGACGGGCGACCTTCTCGTCGAGCTTCTTCGGCAGGACGTACACGCCGAGCGGGTACTGGTCGGTGTTGGCGAACAGCTCCATCTGGGCGATGACCTGGTTGCTGAACGAGCAACTCATCACGAAGCTCGGATGGCCGGTGGCGCAACCGAGGTTCACGAGTCGACCCTCGGCCAGCACGATGATCGCGTGGCCGTCGTCGAACGTCCACAGGTCGGTACCCGGCTTGAGTTCGTCCTTCGTGGCGCCGCTGCGGGCCAGGCCGGACATGTCGATCTCGCTGTCGAAGTGACCGATGTTGCAGACGATGGCGTTGTGCTTCATCTGGTGCATGTGGTCGACGGTGATGATGTGGTCGTTGCCGGTGGACGACACGAAGATGTCGGCGATGCCGACGACGTCTTCGAGCGTGGTGACCTGGTAGCCCTCCATCGCGGCCTGCAGGGCGTTGATCGGGTCGATCTCGGTGACGATGACGCGAGCACCCTGTCCGGTGAGGGCCTGGGCACAGCCCTTGCCGACGTCGCCGTAGCCGGCCACGACGGCGACCTTGCCGGCGATCATCACATCGGTGGCGCGACAGATGGCGTCGATGAGCGAGTGCCGGCAGCCGTAGAGGTTGTCGAACTTGCTCTTCGTCACCGAGTCGTTGACGTTGATGGCGGGGAACAGCAGCTCGCCGCGCTCGAGCATCTGGTACAGGCGCATGACGCCGGTGGTGGTCTCCTCGGTCACGCCCTTGATGCCGGCCGCCAGGTTCGTCCACTTGGTCGGCTCGGTCCTCAGGGAACGCTGCAGCAAGCCGAGCACGATCGCGAACTCGGGATTCGACGCCGAGCCCGGATCGGGCACTGCGCCGGCGAGCTCGTACTCCCGACCCTTGTGGACGAGCAGGGTGGCGTCGCCGCCGTCATCGAGGATCATGTTCGGGCCGGTGTTGCCGTGGGCATCAGCGGGCCAGGTCATCATCTGCTCGGTGCACCACCAGTACTCCTCGAGGGTCTCGCCCTTCCAGGCGAAGACCGGCACGCCGGCCGGGGTGTCCTCGGTGCCCTCCGGGCCCACGGCCACCGCAGCTGCGGCATGGTCCTGGGTGGAGAAGATGTTGCAGCTGGCCCACCGCACCTCGGCGCCGAGCTCGACCAGTGTCTCGATGAGCACGGCCGTCTGAATGGTCATGTGGAGCGAGCCCGAGATGCGTGCGCCGGCCAGCGGCTTCAGCGGGCCGTACTCCTTGCGCAGGGCGCGCAGGCCGGGCATCTCGTGCTCGGCGAGGTGGATCTCCTTGCGCCCGAAGGGTGCGAGGGAGAGGTCGGCGACGCGGAAGTCGCGGCGCTGACCGTCGGTGTAGGTGGTGGTCGACGACATGTGGGTCCTCCAGGGGAACGCGAGATGAAGAGCTGGAGAGGGCCGGCGCCAACTGGCACACGCTCATCACCGCCATCCACAGAAGGTGCGGGAGGGGATCAGCCCACGTGAAGCGGCATGAACTATACCCTCAGGGGTTCGTGAACAGATGCACCGATCCGGCGTCGACCGGCGGGTCGGCGCCAGGTGTACCAACCGCGACCACGTCGCCACTGATCGAAACGGCAGATCCGAAGGTGTCACCGACCGCCGGGCTCGGTGAGACCAGTTTCGCTCGTTGCGTCCAGGTGCTCCCGCTGCGACGGAACACATAGGCCGCACCGCTCAGCTCGCCCCCGTCGGCCTCGAGCGGCGCCCCTGCCACGAAGGTGTCGCCGTCGATGAACCCCGCGATGCCGAACAGATCCCCAGCAGCACCATCGGCGGCCTGGAGACGCGCCTGTTGCGTCCATGTGGCACCCGACCCCTGGAACACATAGGCCGCACCACGCTGGTCATCAGCCGCGTACGCCGTGGCGAGCAACGCGCCACCAGTGAGCGACACCGACCATCCGAAGAAGTCACCGACCGCTGCGTCCGGAGCGACGATCTTGGCTCGCTGGGCCCATTCGGAGCCCGTACGAGTGAAGACATAGGCAGAGCCCGCGAAACTGACGGAGTTGGAATCGTTCGGTGCGCCGACCGCGATCGTGTTGTCCAACAGCGACACGGATTGGCCGAACAGGTCGATTGCGGCAGCGTCGGCAGCTCGCAGCTTGGCCTGCTGGGTCCATGCGGTGCCCGAACGGGTGAACACGTACACGGCGCCGCTGAAGTCGCCTCCCTCGCCGATCGCTCCGACGACGATCGTGTCTGCATCGATCGCGACAGAGGAACCGAAGGTGTCGTTGGGCGCCGCATCACCGGCAAGGAGCTTGGCCTGTTGCGTCCATGTGCTGCCCGTGCGGGTGAACACGTAGGCGGCGCCAGCATCAGCGGCCCCGCCATCGTCGCCTGGCGCGCCGATGACCACGGTGTTGGCGTCGATGGCAACGGCATCGCCGAACGAGTCGGCGGGGTCCGCATCGGCAGCAACGAGCTCGGCCTGCTGCCCCCAGGCGGTACCGGCGCCTGTGAACACGTAGGCCGAGCCGCTGCCAGGACCAGCCCCAGCCGATGCCGATCCGACGACCACCGTGCCTGCGTCGATGGCGACCTCGTAGCCGAATCCGTCGTTCGACGCAGCATCGGCGGCGCTCACCTTCGCCTGACTCGGAGTCGGTGTGCACTTCCCGTTCGCTCCGGCGCCGTGGATTGCCGCGATTTCCGCCATCGACAACGCACGTGAGAACACGGCGGCGTCGTCGATGATCCCATCGAAGCCGAGCACATCACCGAGACCATCCTTGCTGCCCAGCCTGAACGCCGTAGCGGAGGCAGCGTTCAGCACGCCGCGCTGCGAGGGTTCGGAAGCAATCTGCACGCCGTCGACATGGATGGTCACCGTCGTGGTCGACCACGTTGCAGCCACGTGATGGAAGCTCCCGTCGAACAGTTGCGGCGCGCTCGCCCGCAGTTCGAGCGGTCGGCGTGAGGTCGGCTCGTCGGTCGACCACACGAGGTTGGCGAAAGGATCGAGGAGCAACAGGTAGCTCCGTGCCGAGTCGTCGACACCCGGGAAGTCCCATCTCCCTGCAAGGGTCTGCGTCTTGCCGGTGAACGCCATCGCCGTCGGCCGCACCCACATCTCGACGGTGAGCCCATCGGTGACAGTGGCGAGCCCGCTCGCCTGCAGGCGGCTTGTCGCACCGAACTGCATCCCGCGGCGGACGGCGGCGTCCGCGTAGCCGACGGTACCGACCATCGACGGTCCGACTTCCGCCACGAGGCTGTCCTGACCGCGCCACCAGCCGATGAGACCGGCCGTGTCGATCACACAGCCCGGCGTCGGCGGCCCCGCAGACACCTGTGGCGTTCCCGTCGGACCAGGAACCACAGCGAGCGAGAAGAGCACCGCCACGGCGGCGAACGGGCGCAGCGCTGCCCGAGCAGACAACGACCCCCGTACGTTGTGCTGCGCATTCATCGCAACGATGATGCAGAACAAGAGTCGGCGCCACAAGCCAAGAACGGGCGAACGAATCGTGAACGGCGAACGGCCGACGCGCCGGACGGGTCTGAGATCGGTCGACCGCCGAGGGCGAGCGAAGGTTCAGTCGGCGAGCACGACGGCCGAGGCGTCGTAGAGGTAATCGTTGAACCCAGCCAGGTTGAACACTCTCACCGTCGAGTTGGTGCCGTACTTCATGATCGCAAGGTTCGGCACCGGGGCGCCTTCCACCATGTTCACGTTGGAGGCGTTGGGTCGTGCTTCGTTGCTCGGGTACACCGTGAGATAGCTGCTCACCGGAACCGTGGCGTACTGCCGCTTCAGCCCGGCGGAGGTGAGGTTGCCGATGACCGCGCTCTGCGCGCCGACCCACTCGCCGTCGATCCGAACCGAGTTGACGAAGTCGGCGAAGCTCCAGTCCTCGGCCTGGCCGGGCCCGAGAGCGACGGCGCCCCACTGTTGTTCGCGGGTGTCGAACACCCGATACGGCGTGGTGAGTGGAACGACGCGACCGGCTCGGGCGCCCGGCGGGGTGGTGGTGAGGTAGCCGGCGACATCGACGGCGACATGCGCCGATCCGGCGTGGTTGTAGAGGCGGATCCTGCCGTCGGCCCCGATCGGCACGATCACCATGTTCGGCTTGATCTGGCCGCGAGCGAGATTGACGTTCGAGGTGGACGGCGGCACGCCGGGCGTCAGTTCCGGCACCACCGACACGAACGTGCCGGTACTGTCGGGCTGTTGATTGATACCCGTGACGTTGAGGACCACGCCCACGATGTCGCTGCCGCTGCCGAGCACCTGGCCGGTCGACAAGGTGGCGCCACGCACCTGCAACTCGATCGATTCGGCGCGGCCGAGCGGGGTGGCCGCTCCGTCGCGGGTGTCGAGGATGCGGCCGGGGGTCACCGGTACCAACCGCGCCCCGCGCTGGGCGTTGCTCGAGGTGGAGAACCAGCCGAACACGTCGACGACGACATGTGCCGTTGCCGACGCGCTCTGGGTGAAGAGCTTGATCGTCAGGTCGCCGTTGGCGCCCGGCCGCACGATGCTGAGGTTCGGTACGGTCTGGTTCGCGGTGTAGTTGACGATGGATGCCAGGCCACTCCCCGCGCCCGCGCCGTAGGCGTTCAGCCATCCGGCTGCGGTCGGTTCGGTGACCGTGATGTTCACCACGACGGCCAGCACGTCGGCCGGCCGATCGGGGATGCCGCCGGCACCGAGCAGTGAGATGTCGAACGTGGGCTGCGCCGGCGTGGCGGGCTTGGGGCCGGGCGAGGTCTCGTTGACCGCCGTGGCAGCACGGGAGTCGTAGATCCGCGCCGGCGTCAGCGGGTGGTACTCCCCGCCCGCGCCAAGGGTGTCCGGAGCGGGAGCCGCCACTGCGGTGGCCGGAGCGAGATCGAGCGCCACCGGGCCGAGGGTCGCAGACGCGAGAACGACTGCTCCGAACAGAAACCGCACCGCGTGACGACTCGACCTCATGGAGCGTTGATTCTACTCGAACGTCGGAGCGAGGTGGTCGCGGGCGATCCGATCCATCAGCTGCTCGTGCTCGTCGTCGCCCACGGCCACCGCTTCGTCGACGAGCATCACCGGGATGTCGTCGCGGACGAGGTAGCGCCGCTTCAACCTCGGGTTGTACAGCCCCTCGGCCTCACCGTCGCCGAGGTAGTACAGCAGACCCTTGTCCTCGGGACACGCCAGGACGGCGAGCAAGCGGGTGTCGAGCGACATGTGGTGTTCCTCGTGTTCTCGTCGTTCTGATGGGGCAGATGGGCAGATGGGCAGATGGGGCAGATGGGACAGGCGAGTCAGTGCGTGATCAGGGCGAGGACGTCGGCGACACGTTGGTCGCACTCGTTGCGATCGGGCGCTTCGAGGTTCAACCGCAGCAACGGCTCGGTGTTCGACGGCCGCAGGTTGAACCACCAACGACCGCAGTCGACGGTCAGTCCGTCGAGCCGGTCTTGACCGGCGTCGGCGAAGGCGGCGGCGACTCGCTCGATCACCGCCGACGGGTCGTCGACGTGCGTGTTGATCTCACCGCTCGACGAGTACCGCTCGTACGGCTTGCGCACGATCGACAGCGCGCTCTGCGAGCGGCTCAACTCGTCGAGCACGAACATGCTCGCGATGAGGCCGCTGTCGGCGCGGAAGTTGTCGAGGAAGTAGTAGTGGGCCGAGTGCTCACCACCGAACACGGCTCCGGTGTCGGCCATCACCTGCTTGATGAAGGAGTGGCCCACCTTGGTGCGCACCGGCACCCCACCGGCCTCCCGAATCACCTCCGGCACCGCCCGCGAACAGATCAGGTTGTGCAGGATCGTGGCGCCCGGATGCGAACGCAGGATCGTCGACGCGAGCATCGCCGTGGTGGTGGAACCGCTGAGCCCGCGACCGGTCTCGTCGACGACGAACACCCGATCGGCATCGCCGTCGAACGCGAGACCGACGTCGAACCCTCCCGACACCACCCGCGCCTGCAGATCGCGTTGGTTCTCGGGCTGGAGCGGGTCGGCCGGGTGGTTGGGGAACGTGCCGTCGAGCTCGCCGTACATGATCTCGAGCGCGATCTGAGGGATGCGCTCGAACACCGCCGGCACCACCAGGCCGCCCATGCCGTTGGCCGTGTCGGCCACCACGCGCATGGGACGCAGCGCCGACGTGTCGACGAACGACACCACGTGGTCGGCGAAGGCAGAGAGCAGGTTGCGGGTGGCGCGCGAACCGGGCGTCGCCGCCGCAAGTGGCCCCGAACCTGCGAGCACGCTCTGGGCGATGTCGCGCACGTGCATCAGCCCTGTGTCCTGTCCGACCGGACGGGCACCTGCCTGGCAGAACTTCACGCCGTTGTACTGAGCCGGGTTGTGTGACGCCGTGAAGATCGCACCAGGGGCATCGAGATGACCGGCTGCGTAGTACACGAGATCGGTGGAGGCCAACCCGAGGTCGACCACGTCGACACCCTGCTCCATCACGCCGCGCGAGAACTCCTCGACGAGCTCCTCGCCCGACGGGCGCATGTCGCGGCCGACGAGCACGGTGGGAGCGTCGGCGAAGCGGGCGAACGCCACGCCGAGGGCGTGAGCGACCTCGCCGTTCATCTGTTCGGGCACCGTGCCTCTGACGTCGTAGGCCTTGACGATGATCGACAGATCGAACGGCTCGTCAGGCACGAGGGGCGGCTGGGGCGACATGCGAGTCACAACCTATCTGGCTGCTCGGGGGAGACCGGCCCGGGATCGACGGCACCGTCGAGGACGAGGTCGAGGTCGGACTCGACCATCGGGGTGGTCGGATCGGCCGCCGCGCTCTCCCACGGTGACCGCCCGCGGTCGGTGACGCTTCCCGTGACAGGGGCGCGGTCGAGATCGCGATCGAGGCGGTCGAGGTCGAGATCGCGGTCGAGGTGGTCGGGGCCGAGGTGAGCGAGGTCGCGATCGGGGTCGTCATCGCGATCATCCAGCCAACCGGCCAGACCGGCCCGCGGCCGCGGTGACGGATAGACCACGTCGCCGAGGCGTCGCCAGCCGAACAGCAACAGGATGCCCAGGGCGGTGAGCGCGTACGCCGCAACGTCGAGGGGCGAGCGGCCGTACGTGAGGTGCACGTCGTTCGAGGTCGGGATCACGACCATCATGTTCGGCGCCACGCGGTACGGGCCCTCGGCTCCCGAGACGCTCCAGTTCGGGAAGTAGCTCATCCTCACCAACACCGGCACGCCGATCCGATCGACGGAGAAGCGGAGGTCCTGCTCACCCAGCACCACGTTGCTGACCGTCACGGGATCGAGCGCCACCGGATCGATCGCCTCGGTCGGCGTGACGATGTCGACCCGATCGTCCTGACGGCGGGCGAGATCGGGAGCGACCTCGATCCGTTGCCAGGCGGCCGGGCCGTCGTCGGCGGGCAACGCCGCCCACTCGTCCTGGTGTTGGAACCAGCTCATCCCCAGCTCGAGGTTTCGTTCCCGTGGATCGCCCTCGCGGCTCGCGACCACCACCGGCTGGGTGTCGAGCGGCACGACGAGGTCGCTGTCGGCAACCGAGTACACGTTCCATGGGCCGCTCTGGCGCACGAGCGTGAGCTCGGGCTGCCCGTCGGCCTGCTTCTTCGCGGCTTCGGTGAAGACCATCACGTACTTCACCCCCAGGGACTGCAGGTACGGCACGCCCAGCGCGGCGTTGTTGTTGTCGTAGCGCAACTGCCGAACCGGGTTCGAGCTGCTCTCGCTCATCGCCGCAGCCGTGACGAAGTGGTACGGCGTGGTGCCGGATGCCTCGAAGAACAACCCCTCCATGCTGGCGATGCAGCCGTCGGTCCAGTGCGGCAACAGCATCAACGCCATCGTCGTGCCGTACTTGCCGTTCTCCTTGTTGTTCTCCCACATCGCCCGGCCACAGCCATTCGATGGGTCGTCGCCGAGGGACGCCATCGTGTCGACGAGGCCCTTGTACTCGCCATAGGCAGGCTTGTCCTCGTACCCCGTGAAGTTGTAGCGAGACCACGCATCGCTGAGCGCGTCGGTGGAGGTGGCCGGCAACGACACCTCCAGACCGCCGATGCCCCAGGTGTACACCGACTCGCCGTTGTGCGTCGTGAACTTGGCGCCAGGCATCACCCGGAAGAACATCAACTCGATCGCGAGCACACTCACCGCCACCACTGCGGCCACCGACGTCCCGACCTTCAGCCACGTCCCGTCGGGCAGCTCGCGGACACCCTTCACGCCGCGGGTGATCACCGCTGCCAACTCGACGATGCCCACCATCATCAGCAGGTACCGCATGAGGTACACGAAGGGCAACAGGCGCGGGTTCCACAGCAGACCGATGATCGGCAGGCTGTCGCGGGTGATGTACACGCCGGCAACGAGCGCCAACGTGGTGATGCCCATCCACGAACCGTTCAGGTGTCGTCGGGCGATGCTCGCCACGAACCCGATCACGGCGAAGGCGGTGATGAACACGTCGAAGAAGGTGGTGAGCGGGAAGAACATGTCCCAGAACGAGTCGCTCGCGCCCGAGGGCCGGAAGCCGTACTTCATGTCGGTCATGTACGCGTGGTCGAACAGGAACGGTACCACCCAGAACGCGGCGAGCAAGAACGCCGTGAGGCCGGTGGTGAAGCCGTAGGCGAAGCGCTTGCGGTCCATCCACACCAACCACAAGAGCAGCGCTCCCAATGCCACGAAGATCAACACGATGCCGTGGGAGAGGCATGCCAGCGCCAGGACGATCGCCGCCTTCGAGCGATGCTTGCCGGTCTCGAGCCCGTTGGCGAGCAGGCCGAGGCCGAGCATGCCGAGCGAGAGGGCGATGGAGAACGAGAACTCGCCCGCCATCGTGCTCTTCACGTTGCCGCCGTAGATCGAGAAGCTCTCGTCGAACAAGAACAAGAGCCCGGCCAGCGCGAACAGCTCGGGGAGCGGGTAGCGGAATCGGGCCAGCCGACCGAACGCCCAGCAGCACAGTGGCAGCGTGACGATGCCCGCGACGGCGACGATCTTGAACGCGATGCCATACGGCAGCACCACGTTGAGCGCCACGATCATGAGCGCCGGGATGACCATGTAGAAGCGGTACATCGGCAGGCCTGCGTACCAGTCGTTGCTCCACCCGCTCAGCTGCAGGTTGGTCAGGAGGTGGTCGCGGAGGAACGCCGGCCCGAGGACGTGCGCTCCCATGTCGCCGCCGGTCGGCGTGTTGTTCGTGAGCACCAGGTCGGGGTGCACGGTCTGCAGCGCGGCCCACGTGGAACCACCCAGCAACAACCCGGTGAGCACGAAGCGGACGATTCGCTCGGCGGGCCACGGCCGATCGATCCAGTCCTGCGGACGGCGCGTGATCCGCCGGAAGACGCGCACCGGCACCGACGGCCTCGGTCGCGGCATGCCGTGAGCGTCGGCCTCCGACCACGGTTCCGCCCCACCATCGGCGACGTCGGCGACGTCGGCGACGTCAGGGTCGGAGAGGTCGTGGTCGTCCTCCGGGGCGCGCGTGCTCATGTCGTCCACCATCGAGGCCATTCTCGCAGGGGCATCGATCGCTGCGGTGTCACCTGGTCGCGACCCAGATCAGCCCGGTCGCGTTGAATGCACAGTGGGCGATGATGCTCATCCCGATCCGATCGGTCACGAGCGCGCAGGTGCCCAGCACCAGACCCACGACGATCAGACCCGGATACTCGACCGGCCGGAAGTGGATGAGGGCGAACCACAGCGCCACGACGGCGAGGGCCGCGCCATCGCTCACCCGGCGGCGGAAGGCGTTCTGGAGCAGGCCCCGGTAGAGCAATTCTTCGACCACCGGCGCGCCGACGACCACGAGCAGGACCAGCCCGATCAGCCACAGTCCATCGGCGCTCTCGTACAGGTTGCGAGCCGACTCCTCGACCTTCGGGCTCGAGAACGTGTCGGGCCACCACGACTTGAGCGGCCAGTACAGCAGGCGGATGAGGACGAGTTGGGTGAGCACCCCCACCGGGATGCCCAGCAGATCGACGGGGCGGAACGACACGCCGTAGTCACGAACGATGCTGCGCAAACCGAACCGTTGGCTGGTGAACTGCAGACCGACCAGCGTGGGGATCCACAGACCCAGTGCGCCCACCATCGTGAGCCAGATCGGGACATCACCGGTCCCATCGTGACCGGAGACAGCGAGGGCCGCTGCGCCGACGAGGTTGCCGGCGAACCAGCACGCCGCCCACGTCGCGACGGCGATGCCGACGGTGATGCGGCTGTCGCCTTCGGCCACCCGGAGCGGCTGTGACGGTCGCACTGGCGTGCCGAAAGAGGGCGACATGGGCGCCCAGGGTAGCGACCGGCGAGCGCCGGGTTCAGCCGGCCAGACGATGCTGGCTGGCGCCGCGTCGATCCTCGAGTCGCCAGCCGTTCGGCACCGACAGCCGTTCGGCGTGACGCCAACAGAGGTCGTAGCTGTGCGGGTCTCGCTCGGGCGACCGATCGTCGATCCACACCAGCGATCGACCGTAGTGATATGTCAGGGTCGCATCGGCCGAAGCGGCACAGCCGGTGCGGGAGCACTGTCGGGACATCCAAAAGACGGTACAGATGGTGCCCGGACGTGTGGTGGATGCCACACGGCGGGAGCACGACCGGAGCAGGGTGTGAACAGGTGTCACCCCGGGTGCGACCGCTTGTTGGCCCATCGGAGCCCGTAACATGGATCCATGAGCAACCTGCCTCCGCCGCCTCCGCCGCCTCCGCCCGGCCGCAGCCCCGGCGGTCGCCAGCAGCCAGGCCATCAGCCTCCCGACAAGGGCAGCGGCGGCAGTGGCAGCGGCAAGCCGTCGTTCGGTGGCGGTTGGCCGCGCTGGACGCTGCCCGTGATGGTCGCTGTCCTCGTGGCGATGTTCGTCCTGCCCCGCTTCTGGCCCACCGAGGAAGGCGACCAACTCACCTACACCGAGTTCATCGCCCTCGTCGAGAAGGGCAACGTGAAGAGCGTCGTCGTCAACAACACCAACAACCGCATCACCGGCGAGCTCGACAACGGCGACACGTTCACCGCCACCGGCGGCGGCCAGCGAGGCCTCAGCGAGACCGACGAAGCGCTGTTGCGCGAGCAGAACGTCGACCTCGATTTCAAGACCCCGCAGACCAGTTGGTTCTGGAGCTGGGCTGGTCTGTTGTTGCCGTTCATGTTGCTCATCGGCTTCTTCGTGTGGATGCAGCGCCGAGCCATGGGTCAGGCCGGCAGCATCATGTCCGTCGGCAAGAGCAAGGCCAAGACGTTCAACCCCGACAAGCCGTCCACCACCTTCGCCGACATCGCGGGCTACGAGGGCGTGAAGCAGGAGATCACCGAGGTGGTCGACTTCTTGCGGATGCCCGAACGGTTCCGTGAGATCGGCGCGCGCGTGCCCAAGGGCATGCTCCTCGTCGGCCCACCAGGCACCGGCAAGACCCTGTTCGCCCGTGCGGTTGCAGGCGAGGCCGGGGTCGGCTTCTTGTCGGTCACCGGCTCCGACTTCATGGAGATGTTCGTCGGCGTCGGCGCCAGCCGCGTCCGCGACCTGTTCCAGCAAGCGCGCAAGATGGGGCGAGCGATCATCTTCATCGACGAGATCGACTCGATCGGCCGCAAGCGCGGCGCCGGCCTTGGCGGTGGCCACGACGAACGTGAGCAGACCCTCAACCAGATGCTGGCCGAGATGGACGGATTCGAGACGAGCGAGGGCATCGTCATCCTGGCTGCGACGAACCGGCCCGACATCCTCGACCCGGCCCTGCTGCGGCCCGGGCGCTTCGACCGACAGATCGTCGTGCCCCTCCCCGAAGCCGAGGAGCGCCATGCGATCCTCAAGGTGCACAGCCGCGACAAGCGGATGGGCCCCGACGTCGACCTCGAGGTGATGGCCAAGGCCACACCCGGCATGAGCGGCGCCGATCTGGCCAACCTCGTCAACGAGGCCGCGTTGTTCGCCGTCCGTCGCAACAGCCAGCAGATCGAGCGCATCGACTTCGAGAACGCCCGCGATCGTGTCGTGATGGGCGCCCGGCGCGAGAGCCTCGTGCTGTCCGGCGAGGAGAAGCGGGCAACCGCGATCCACGAAGGTGGTCACGCCATCTTGACCGTCGTGCTGCCGCACGCCGACCCGCTGCACAAGGTGACGATCCTTCCCCGGGGCATGGCCCTCGGCGTCACCTGGAGCCTGCCCGAAGAACGGCACACCTACTCCAAGGAGTTCTTCGAGGACGTGATCTGCCGCGCGATGGGCGGTCGCGTCGCCGAGAAGATCGTGTTCGGCCACCTGAACTCCGGTGCGTCCAACGATCTCGAGCAGGCCACCGGCATCGCCCGCCGCATGGTGCGCGAGTGGGGCATGAGCGAGCGGGTCGGCCCGATGGCGTGGCATGGTCAGCAGCAGGTGTTCCTCGGCGAGGACCTCATGACCAGCGGCCGTGAGTACAGCGACGAGACCGCTCGGATGATGGACGAGGAGATCTCGCGGATCCTCGTCGAGCAAGAGCAACGGGCACATGCGCTCTTGCTCAAGCACCGTGCCGCGCTCGACCTCGTCGCCGAGGCGCTGCTCGAGAAAGAGACGATCGACGGCAACGAAGTGGCCGCACTCGTCCAGGCCGGACTCGGTGGCTCGTCCAGCGAGGACGCCGAACCGGCCGAGCAGACCGCGCTCAGCTGAGCGACCTCTGCCGGCCGCCGCTCAGCCGGCCGAGCAGCCACCTCTCGGGAGCGTCCCCGGTTCGCGGGCGTCGGCGACGGCTGCCCACAGATCGGTCGCACTCGCCCGCCCGAGGAACGACGCCCTGACGACGCCCTGGGCGTCGGCGACCACCGTGGTCGGCACCGCGTCGATCCGGTAGCGCTGGTGCAGGGAACGTTGGGCGTTGTACTCGACCTCGACCACCGCAACATGGGGGCTGGCGAGCACGGCAGCCTTGGTGGTCATCTCGGCGCACGTGTGGCATGTGGCCGACGTGAACACGACGACCAGCCATTCGGCATCGATGCTGACAGCGTGGACGAGCGGTGCGAAGTCACGACGATCGAGCTGCGCCGGCGCCTCGTGTGCAGTCTGGGTCGGGGCGTCGGGCGCACGCCGGCGGCGAGCCACCAGCGCGATGGCGGCCGCCACGGCGACGATGACGAGTGCGAGCAACAGACGATCCATGGCTCAAGCCTGCCAGGCGTCAGCCCGCGAGCGGGAACGAACCCGAGCGCCCACGCAGCTCCGCCGACCGCGGCAACAGCCGTTCGACGAAGATCCGCTGCCCGCTCTCCACCACGAATGCCTTCCCCAACACCGACGGATCCGTGAACGGCACCGTGATCAGCCCCGCCGCCGGAAGCGCGATGTTCTCCAGACCGGGCACGGGTACCAGCCCACCGGGGCCGAGCGTGCTGACCGTCACCGTGGTATCGACACCATCGACGTTGAGCACGACGAGCGCATCCTCGATCGCGATGTCGGTGCCGACCGACGCCGACCATCTGGTCGAGGCGAGATTCGGAGGAGACCCCATCACGACGGAGGTGGCGACACCATCACCGGCCGGCCGGGTGATCACCCGTTCGACGACGATCGAGTCGGCGGCGAACGTCGAGAACACCGCGCCGTGGCGACCGGCTGGAAGGTTGACCACCTGGGAGTTGTCCGACGTGTCGAGGATCACGACGCCGCCCTTCGGCACGACCACCTCGGTGTCGTTGGTGAACTCCGGCGTGGACGGCAGCCCCAGGAACACCACCGAGACGGTGACCTCGGCATCGGTGGGGTTGTAGATCGCATACGACTCGGCGATGCCGGGACCCGACTCACCGTCGGCGAAGTAGTACTGGCTGTTCAGCGACGGCGCTCCGAGCGACATGCCGAAGCCGAGCCGCCCGCCGCCGACGTAGTGCTGCGCTCGACCCACGACGACACGACCCCGTGAGGCGCTCACCTGTGCGGCCAGGATCGGTTCGTCGCGAGCTCCGAGCTCGCCCAACGTGATCACCTGGACCGACCTGCCGGGCACCGGATAACCCTGCAGCCGCGACGGGCGACGGATCCCATCGGCCGTGACGAAACGGATGTCGACGATCGCCGCGTCAGGGGCCGGATTCGTGATGACCAGGCGCTCGGTGCTGTCGTCGACGGTGAACCCATCGGCGAACCACCAGTTCGACGAGGCGGCGTTCGCGCAGGACGCGACCGAGTTGCCGGCCGGGTGGAGGGCGATCTGCTCGACGAACCCACCGCCGCCTTCGATCTCGACCAGCGAGGACACGAACGAACCGGTCGGCTGCAGCGCGGCGAGATCGACGACGGTGGTCGAGCGCGGCGCGACGATGATCGGCTGGTCGGCCGCTGGCGCATCTGGATCGGTCGAGTAGGCGGTGACCCGACCTGCGAGCGGTGCATCGCTCGGGTTCGTGACCTCGATCGAACCCCCGAGCCCGCTCTCGCCGACCGGCACTCCAGGACAGAACCAACTGGAGGTGATGAACGACCCGCTCGGCACGAAGGGCATCGTGGGATTGCCGAGTGCAGCGAACGTCGGTTGGAGCTGCACCGGCTGCTCGCGTGCTGCGATGCCGAGACCGGCGAGCGCGACGGCGACCACCAGGCCGGAGACGGAGCGCAGTGGAGTCACGACTCAGCACCTTCGGTGGTCGGCGCCGCGTGTTGGGGCGCGACGAACGCTTCGGCGAGGTCGGTCTCGTCGAACGGGAGCATCTCGGCGGGCATCGGGACGTTCGGCACACCGATCGCCGGATCGATCGTGAACACCGGCTCGGTGGCGACCGTCGACAGAGCGGGGCGTCTCCGGCGCGGTCGTCGGAAGCGGACGCTGCTGGCGGCGACCGCGATCACCAACCAGGCGATCGCCTGGGCGAGGAGCGTGAGGTGATGCGCCGGCGAGGTGCGATAGGTGAGCTCGGCCGTGCCTGCTGATTCGGTGTCGAACGCCATCGTGATGCCGAACGCCGGCCGAGGCTCGATCTCGACGCCGTCGACGGTGAGGTTCCATCGACGGTCGACGGGCACGGCGAGGTGCACGGTGCCGGCAAGGATGTCGGCCGTGGCCGCGCTGTCGGCATCACCTCCCGTCATGATCGGCGTGGCGCCGGAGATGTCGGACTGGGCGAGCGCGGCAACGCCACCGTCGCGGCTCGAGTCGGCACCGGCGGCAGTGAGCACGCTGCGCACGGGGAGCCAGGCGCGGTTCTCGTACACCAGGAAGTTCGGGGGGCTGTACACCTCTGCGAGGTCGAGCTGATCGCCGAGTGCATCGAGGAGTCCGGCCGGCGGTGGCAGTGGGTCGGCGTTGGTGGAAACGGCACCGTCGACCAACGGCACGATCACGAACCGAACGGCCAACGGAGCGAGCAACCGTCCACCGCGAGTGGTGGTTCCCGTGGAGATCGCTTCGAGCGCCTGCAGCACCTCGGCCGAACCTTCGCCCTCGCGGGCACCGAAGGCATCGCCGATGTCGAGCCCGGGACCGTCGGTCACGGCCCAGCCGATCCCAGGCCGGAACCCCGTGGGCGCAGCAGGCAGGACCTCCTGCCGTCCGAGCCACAGCACCCGGTAGTCACCTGCGGTCTGCTGGTCGGGAAGCTGGCCGAGGAGATCGACCAACGTGGTCTCCGGCGTGTCGTACCGCCCGCTGCCAACGGCGAACAGCGCCGGCACCATCCCGATCGCGATCGCGACGACCGCCACGATCGACAACGGCTGCCGCCATCCGAAGCTGCCGCCACGCACATCGAGCTCGAACGATGCGAGCACGCAACCCGCCGAGACCGCAACGCCCACCGCCACCGGCACGAGCAGGATCCCGGGCTCCGGCAGTCGGATCAGGAACGATCCACTGTCGTCGAGGGCCGCCATCCACCCGAACCCGACCACGAGGAAGCCGGCGCGAGTCGCCCAACCCAGCCGCCACCCCCGCCCGATCAGCACGGCAGCCAGCACCGGGACGTAGAGCGCGACCGCGAGGACGACCGCGCGGGCGTTGCCGACGTCGAACGTGGCGAGCTCGACGATCGACACACCGTCATCGCCCGCCGGCGGCGGCCCGACGATCGCGGTCCAGCCGCCGTCACCGGCGAGCTGCAGCAACCAGGGCGCATTGAGGGCGGCCGCTCCCACCACGGCGCAGAACCCGGCGAGCGCCAGGCGGAGCGATGCGCGGACAGGGGCGCCGGTGAGCAACGTTGCCACCGAGACGAGCGCAGCGACCAGTGCGAGGACGGGAGGATAGGAAGGCTCGAAGGCCGTGGCGATCGATGCGACGAGCACCCCTGCTGCCAACAACTGCACGTGGCGCCGCGCACCGAACCCGATGGTGCGCTCCCCCACTTCGTCACGGGGGCCGGGGCCGAGCCCTGCGACGCTGCGCATGACGTCGATCGACCATGGCAGGGCGGCGAACGTCAGCAGCGCTCCCCATCGGCCCATCGAGACGAGCTGGCCGGGCAACGGCACGGCGACGTAGACGATCGTGCTGGTCAGTCGCGCCTTGGTCGTGCTGAACGAACCCGTGAGCCGCCACATGCCGATCGCGCCCACGAGCAGCGGGGCCACGATGGCCAACGTGTGCAGCAGGCCCATGTGGAAGAGCGTGAGCACGCTGGCGATCGAGATGAGTGCCAGGCCGGTCGGCGATGCGCCCGTGTGACCGAGTCCCTGCGGGTTCCA
Source organism: Actinomycetes bacterium (assembly GCA_031400715.1). Taxonomy (GTDB): domain Bacteria; phylum Actinomycetota; class Acidimicrobiia; order Acidimicrobiales; family Ilumatobacteraceae; genus VFMC01. The sequence goes on from JANNQK010000310.1 coordinate 21,313, forward strand.
TCCGGACAGATACCGGTCGAGCAGGGCGCGCGGACTGTCGCCGAACGGCAGGAACTGGCCGAACGACGGCACGCCTGCAGTGAGCAGTTCGCGAGCACCGATCACCACGATCGCGATGATCGCGATCCATCCGATCGCGGCCGACGCGCCGGCTCGTTCGCGCCAGGCCCGCCCGGTGCCCCGCTGCGCGTCGGGACGAGCGTCGCGCGACCTCATGTATGCCGCGAGCCGAGCGCTGCCGCGGAGTTGCAGGCCGATGACTTCACGGTCGGGCACCAGACGCCCAGGCGCCACAGCCCGACGGCGGACGATCACCGCCGGCGTTCGGGGAACGATGCCGATGAGTGCGCGAACGCCGGCGACGGCGCGGGCGCCCTGACCGCTCACCACACCGACGACGAACTGGGCGAGCGTGATCAGCGCCATCTGCACGCTCAACAGCGGAAGCCGGCGGGCACCGGTCAGCGTGGTGACGGCGCGCATCCGGTGTCGTGCGCGCAGCACGTCGTGCCGGAGATCGGGCCGGCGCTGTTCGAGCGCCTCGAGGTGCCGGGCGCGAGCCGAGGGAACGACCAGCACCCGGGCGCCCTGGTGATGGGCGCGCCAACAGAGGTCGACGTCCTCGCCGTGGTACGAGATGTCGGGATCGAACCCGCCGAGGGTGCGGAACAGATCGGCACGCACCAGCAGGCATGCCGATGGGAGGGCGAAGACGTCACGAACGGCATCGTGCTGTTCCTGGTCGGTCTCACCCGGGTCGACCAGCGGGTCGACCTCGCCGAACCGGTCGACCGCATAGCCGACGTGCTGCAGCACGTTGGGATCGTTCCATTCGACCAACTTCGGCCCGACGATGCCGGCGTTCGAGCGATACATCTCCTCGACGAGCAGGCGGATCGCGTCGGGCTCGAGCGCCACGTCGTCGTGCAGGAAGCAGAAGAAGCCGTTGTCGCCATCGACCAGGCGGAGGACCTCGTTCGCCGTGCGCCCGAATCCATCGCGACCGTCGATCGCACGGACGAAGGCCCGCGGCACCACGGCCGCCACCCTGGCGGCGACGCCGGCCGGATCACCCGTGACCAGGACGAGGGTCTTGAGGTTGGCGTAGTCCTGGCGCGCGAGACCGGCGAGCACCTCGTCGAACCACGGACCGCCGGCGACGGAGTCGAGCATCTGGGGTTCATGGACCACCATCACGGCCACGACGGGCGGGGCGAGCGGGCTGGCGGGTTCCACGATCACGCGAGGCTAGCGGCGCGACCCACTCACCATCGGTCAGTCGGCGGGGTCGGAACAACTGCTTGCAATAGTTAGCACTATGCGGTACGCTGCTCGCAGTTCATCGAGTCGATCACCCCCCGATCGACCCTCCAGAAAGGGCTCCCCATGGCCAGCATCCCCACGTTCCCGTCCATCGATTTCTCGAAGCTCGACCTCTCGAAGCTCGACCTCTCGAAGCTCGATTTCTCCAAGCTCGATTTCTCCAAGCTCGAGATCGCCGGCATCGACACCGACAAGGTGCTCGGTGTGATCCGCGATGCCGCCTACGTGGTCGTCGGCTTCGGCGTCCTCACCGTCCAGCAAGTACAGGTGCGCCGCCGCGAGCTGGCGCGTTCCATCAGCGATCAGACCGTCGTGAAGCAGCTCGGCATCGGCAAGGAGCAGGTCGAGGAGCTCCTGAAGAGCCTCGAGACCCGTATGAGCCAGCTCGACGGCCGCCTCGACGAGCTCGAGACCAAGCTCGACACCGCGATCGAGAGCCTCGGCGACAAGCTCCCCGAGCAGGCCGGCGCGTTCCTCGGTCAGGCCCACGACATGGCCAAGGCCGCTCGCAAGCAGGTCCGTGGCCTGCTCGTCAACGCTGCCTGATCCCTCGGTGCTGGTCCCTCGGCGCTGACCTGTTGGGGCTCGATCAGCCGAACCAACCGCTCACGTCGATCACCACGTGACTCGCGGTGCTGGTGCTCACGCACCAGCGACCCGTGGCGCTGAGCGCCGAGTTCACCAGCACTGCCACGTTCGTCTTCGCCTGGTACCGCAGCATCGACAGCTGCGGTACCGACGCGAGACATGGATGCACCGTCACCCAACCGGTTGCCGATGCATCGACCGCGGTGAACTGGGCGGCCACCGCCCGCACCACACCGGCGCCGGGGAGCCCGCCCATGCCGGCCACCTGGATCCCCCGATCCACGTTGCGGGCGAAGGGGCCGACGAAGCCCCGGTTCTCCCGTGTGTCGGCCAGCCGGAACGGTGTGACGGCGTAGTAGTCGGTCGTCGCCGACGGGCCGTACCACCCGTTGATGTCGACGGCCAGATGCATCGGTGCGCTCACGAGCAGGCACACCTCACCGGTGGCGCCCACCGCGACGTCCACCTCGTTCGACACCGACGAGTTGGCCATCACGTTGGCCGAACTCGCCCACGGGCGCGGCGTGTCGCACGGCCACGCGGTCACGAAACCCGATGCGACGGCATCGAGGGCGTGGATGGTCACCGAGGCAGCCGTCGAGTCGGCCGCTGCACCCCCGAATCCTCGGGTGTGCACCCTCACCACCTCACCCGCCTCGAGTCGCCGGCCGGACGATCGCGTGTCGAGACGCCGTTGGGCGATCATCGGTTCGTAGCGCGCCCGCGCCGACGGGGCGAACGAACCGTTCATGTCGACCACGATCTCCGTGGTGGTGTTGCTGAAGACGCAGAAGCTTCCGTCGGCACCGAGGGGCACGATGGCCGAGCCACTCACGATCCGACCCACCTGCGATTGCACCGCGGAGGTGAACGGCCGGGCGACGCCGCACGGGGAGACGGTGACGTATCCCTGCGAGACAGGGTCGACCGTCACCACGTTCACCGACACCGCCGTCGTGCCGGCCGGAACCTCTGGCGAGATCTGCAGAGTGCAGCCGCCGGTCAGCGGCTGGGCCGCCGTCGGAGTGGTGCCCGTGCCGTCGCGCGTGTCGACGAGCCGGATGGGCACGATCGGCTCGAATCTCGCCGGTTGCGCCGGTGCGTTCGCGTTCGCGGCCCCGAGCGGCGGCTCCGTGCGACCGGTACAGCGGTCGTTCCCTGCGCTCGATCCGGCGATCGCGAACCAGTTCGACTTCAGGCCGACGGCGCGGCGGAAGGCATCGCCCGTCAACGCCACCGAGCCAGCCGTGCCATCGACGGTCATCGTGAGCACTCGGCCGCCCCAGTCGCCCTGTCCCGACCGGGCGGTGACCGTGATCCCGGTGAGCGCCCCGATCGTCGGCCACGCCTTGGTGACGACCGAGGCGGCCACCGATGCACGCCACGTGTGATGAGGATTGCCAGGGGTGGCATCGCCCAGATCCTCGACGGGCGGAAACGGAAGCGTGCTGCCGGCGGTCCATCCGCCCGACGACGACGAGAACATCGTGAGCGCGATCGGACCCGATGTGGTGCCGACCCGACGCACGACCCCCGCCGTGGCGGCGATCGCAGCATCGACGGACGGCTGTTCCGTTCGGGTGTACGCCCCGGAGAGGCTGGTCCGCCACGCCGCGCCGGGATAGAACTGGCAGATCAGATCGCAGGTCTTGGCGTACGAGTAGCGGTTCTCGGTCAAGCCGAAGCTCCGAGCCGCGATCGACTGCGCCTGCAGCGCCGCCGACCCGCGGGCCGCCCACGAGGCCGACATCTCCGAGGCGACCACCACCCGCAGGTACTGCTCGAGCGGCACGTCGTTGACGGTGCGGTTCTCCCCGTCGGTGCCGTTGGCAGCACGAAGGACGCCGCGATAGGACCGGACCCGACCCGACGGCTCGCACACGGCGGCGAGGTCGGCCACGTCGGTGCTCGCAGACGTGTCGGTCGAGGGGCGAACCGTGACCGAACCCAGTCCCGTCGCCACCAGGGTCCACGGCGCCGACAGCGGATCGCTCGCTGCGGGGCAGGCCGACGCGTCGGAGCGCACCCAGACCCCGTAGTTGCGGTCGGCCACCTCGCGAACGACCACCGCCCGCCACGGGCCGCCCGGCACCCCGTCCACCACGAGCGCACCCTTGTCGTGCACCACCGCAGTCTGCTGGCCGTCGAGGTTCATCAGCCGCACGGTGATGGATGTCGCATCGGTGGTGCCGGCCACGGTGCCGCCGTAGTAGTGGTCGAGGATCTGCGACGCGTTCCACCCCAGGTCGGCCGCGTAGCCGTATGCCCCCCACTGGCTCATCCCGATGCCGTGGCCGTTGCCGTGACCATCGAGCTCGAGCGTGTTCAACTCGGGGGTGCTCACGTCGGGGGTGGCCGGGGCGGCCGAGACGCTGGGGACCGAGTCCGTCGGAACCACGACCGCCGTGATCGCCAGGACGGCCACAACAGGGGCGACGAGCGCAAGCGTCGGGCGGCGAATCCTCATGCATCATTGTCGGCCATCGCGACGTGGTGCTTGAGGTCGCGCGGTCGTCGGATAACCTCGCCCCCTTGGTGGCACGCTCCGACTCGACTTCCGCACGCATGCCACTCCCGGAAGGCACCCTTCCGGTGGCGATCGGCCTCATGGTGGCCGGGTTGTCCAGCTTCGCCTTCTTCGCCGTGGGAGAGGCGGCCCTCGGCAGCGAGGAGGCCTTCAAGCCCGTCGTCAGCATGTGGTTCGCGACGTTCGCCCTGGCGCCGGGCTGTTTCCTCCCACTCGAGCAAGAGCTCGGGCGAGCGCTCGCGGCCCGGCGGGCGCTCGGCCAGGGTGGCCGCCCGGTCGTGATGAAGGTGATCGCCCTGGGGGCGATCCTCGCGGGCGTGATCACCGCGGTGCTGCTCGCGTTCAGCTCGTGGCTCTCCGGCGACTACTTCGGTGACAACTGGGTGATGGTCGTGGCCCTGATCATCTCGATCGCCGCCTATGCGCCGACGCACCTGGCTCGAGGCATCTGCAGCGGGTCGGGTCGATTCCAGTCGTATGCGGTGGTGCTCGGTGCCGACGGTCTCGTGCGCGTGCTGCTCTGCGTGGCGCTCGCCGTGGTCAGCGTGTCGAGCGTGGGCGCGTTCGGCCTCGCCGTCGCCGTCGCCCCCCTCGCCGGCGTCATCGTCGTCGCCTCCCGTGGCCAGTTGCGCACCGAACCCGGACCAGAGGCGAGCTGGAGCGAGGTCACGCCGAACCTCGGCTGGTTGCTGCTCGGTTCGTTGATGGCCGCCTCGTTGGTGAACGCTGGCCCGATCGCCACCAGCCTCCTGGCCGGCGACAACGAAGAAGCCTTCGTCACACGATTCGGCCAGGGCGTCATCCTCGCCCGCATCCCCCTGTTCCTCTTCCAGGCAGTGCAGGCAGCACTCCTGCCGCGGCTGTCGCGCCAGGCCGCAGCCGGCGAGATGGACGAGTTCCGGTCCGGGTTCAAGCGCCTGATGAAGCTGGTGCTCGCCGTCGGCATCGTCGGCACGGTCGGCTCCTGGTTCCTCGGCCGGTTCGCGGCCGACCTCCTCTTCGGCGCCGACCTCACCCGTCGCACGCTCACGATCCTCGCCGCAGGAAGCGCGTTCTACATGCTCGGCCTCGCCATCGCCCAGGCCGTGATCGCCCTCCACGGGCACGCCCAGGTGGCACTCGGCTGGACGGTCGGCATAGTCACGTTCGCGCTCGCCACGACGCTGATCCAGGGTGGGGTCTTCCGCCGGGTCGAGCTCGGTCTGCTGATCGGTTCAGCATCGGCGATGGCGGTCTTCGCCTGGGCCCTGCGCACCCGGTTGCGCTCGGGCGCTGTGCCGAGCGAGTCCTCGATGTTCGAGGCGATGACCGACCTTCCACTCGAGAGCTGACTACCTGCGATCGAGGCGTGCGGTCTCGATCGCGAGGTCGTTTTCGACCATCATCTTGACGAGCGTCGAGAAGTCGACCTCCGGTTCCCAGCCGAGCTTGGCCTTGGCCTTGCTCGCGTCACCGATGAGCAGGTCGACCTCTGCAGGTCGGAAGAACTTCTGGTCCTGGCGGACGTACCGCTGCCAGTCGTCGATGCCCACCTCGGCGAACGCCCGCTCGACGAGCTGCTGACCCGTGTGGGCCTGGCCGGTCGCGATGACGTAGTCGTCGGGTTCGTCCTGTTGGAGCATCGCCCACATCGCCTTGACGTAGTCGCCGGCGTATCCCCAGTCGCGCTTGAAGTCGAGGTTGCCGAGCACGAGCTCCTCCTGGAGACCGAGCTTGATCCGGGCCGCAGCGTTGGTCACCTTGCGGGTGACGAATTCGAGCCCGCGGCGGGGTCCCTCATGGTTGAACAGGATGCCGGAGCAGGCGTACAACCCGTAGCTCTCGCGATAGTTCACCGTGATGTCGTGGCCGAAGACCTTCGCGCAGCCGTAGGGCGACCGCGGATGGAACGGCGTCATCTCGGTCTGGGGGGTTTCGCGAACCTTGCCGAACATCTCCGACGAGCTGGCCTGATAGAAGCGGATCGGGTTGTTGTCGCTGCCGCCGACGATGCGGATGGCATCGAGCATGCGCAGCACGCCGGTGCCGGTGATGTTGGCGGTGAGCTCGGCCTGGTTGAACGACATCGCCACGAACGAGATGGCCGCGAGGTTGTACACCTCGTCGGGCTGGGCCAGGTCGAGGGCCTTCACCAACGAGGGCAGATCGGCAAGGTCTCCCGGCACGGGCTCCACGTACGGGAACTCATCGCGCATCTCGGTCATCTTCGGGTTGTTCTGACCCTTCACCATCCCGAACACCTGGTAACCCTTGGAGTGCAGGAACTCGGCGAGATGACGCCCGTCCTGGCCCGTGATTCCGGTGATGAAGGCGCGAGGCATGGCGGCGGAGTCTACGGGCCACGAGCCGGGGCACGTGCACCTGCGGTAGCGTGCTGCCGCGATGACACTCCCGGTTGCGCCACTCCCGGTTGCATTCGACGTGGGCCCGCTCGCCGGGCGCCGCACCGGGATCGGCGCCGGTGTCGCCGCCCTGCAGGCTGCGCTCACCGCAGATGATCGCCTTCGCCTCGTGCCGTACCTGATCAGCTTCCGCACTGACCCGGCAGCAGGCGTGCGGCGGTTGCCGCTGCCGGCGGCAGCCGCTCACCGTCTGTGGGGGCGGTTCGACCATCCCCGCGCCGACCGGTGGCTCCGAGAGGCAGCCGTGGTGCATGGCACCAACTACGTGGTGCCACCGGCCCGGATCCCGCGGGTCGTCTCGGTGTACGACTGCTGGTTCCTGCGCAACCCCGCTCGGGCACATCCCGACGTCGTCCGGGCCGGGCGAGTGCTGGCCCGCGCCGTCCGCGGCGGAGCCGTGGTGCATGCCAGCTCCCGAGCGACGGCGGATTCGGTCCGCGACCTGTTCCCCGGTGCAGATGTCCGGGTGGTGCACCTCGCGGCCCTGCCGCTGCCACAGGCGCCAGCGCACTGCCCCATCGCCGAGCTCGAGGGGCGCGACTTCGTGGTGGCCGTCGCGACGTTGGAACGACGCAAGAACCTGCCGCAACTGGTGCGGGCATTCGGCGAGGTCGCATCACTGCACCCCCACCTGCGCCTCGTGCTCGCCGGGGGCGATGGAGACGACCGGCCGGCCATCGACGATGCCATCGATGCTCTCCCCCGCACCGTGGCCACCCGCGTGATGCTCACGGGCTACGTGTCCGACCCCGTGCGCAGCTGGCTGCTGCACCATGCGCGCGTGCTCGCGTACCCATCGCTCGACGAAGGGTTCGGCTTCCCGCTGCTCGACGCCATGGGTGCCCGACTCCCGATCGTCGCGAGCACCGCCGGTTCGATCCCCGAGATCGCCGGGGATGCAGCGCTGCTCGCTGCTGCAGACGACGTCGACGGCCTGGCCGCGGCCCTCGAACGCGCGCTCACCGACGACGACGAACGAGGGCGTCTGGTTGCCGCAGGCCTGGCACGGCGCACGGAGCTCACCTGGCCGACGACGGCCGATCGCCTCATCCAGCTCTATCGCGAGTTGGCAGACCGACCTGGAGGTTCCCGATGATCACTGTCTTGTGTGGCGGTGTGGGGGCCGCCCGTTTCCTGCGATCCCTGCGCGGGGTGCCCGACCTCGACCCGACCGACGTGGTCGGGGTCGTGAACACCGGCGACGACACGGTCATGCACGGGCTCGCCATCTCACCCGACATCGACACGATCACCTACACGCTCGCAGGAGCGATCGATCCGGAACGCGGGTGGGGGCTGGTCGACGAGACCTGGAACGCGATGGCGTCGCTCGCCCGGTACGCGGCGATCCGTCCCGCAGGGTCGCTGGCTGCACCGACGTGGTTCAACCTCGGCGACCGCGATCTGGCGACGCACTTCTACCGGACCGCTCGGTTGGCCGAAGGTGCGTCGCTCACCGAGGTGACGGCCGAGATCTGCCGGGCCTGGGCCGTTCCGGAGCGGCTGGTGCCGATGAGCGACCAACGTGTCGCCACCGAGATCGACCTGTTCGAAGGTGGCCGGTTCGAAGGTGGCACGGTGACGTTCCAGGAGTACTTCGTGCGATTGCGCCATGCCGTGCCCGTGCGGAACGTGCGGTTCGAAGGGGCAACCACCGCGTCGCTGCAGCCGTCTGCCGCAAACGCGATCCGCGACGCGGACGTGGTGGTGGTGGCGCCGTCGAACCCGATCGTGTCGATCGGGCCGATGCGTGCCCTCGCCGGCCTCGACGAATCCCTCGCCGCCCGTCGCAGCTCGGTGGTCGCCGTGTCGCCGATCGTTGGCGGGGCCGCACTCAAGGGCCCCGCCGACCGGATGATGGTGGAGCTCGGCCACGAGGCGTCGGTGGTGGGCGTGGCGCGGCTCTACCGCGACATCGCCGGCACGCTCGTGATCGACCCGGCCGACGCTCATCTGGCCGCCGACGTGGTGGCCGCGGGCATGCGCTGTGTGGTGCAGCCGTCGATCATGTCCGATCCGGCGATCGGCGCTGCGCTGGCCAGAGTCGTGCTCGCGGCGGCTCGCTGACGACACCGCCCGAAAACGACGGCGTGGCCCGGGGGGCCCCCCACCGGGGCGCCCCGGGGGGGTTGCGCGGCGGGGGCGGGGAACACCGGGAGAGATAAGGTGGGGGGGTGTGGGGGGGGGGGGGGGGCGCACACAACACACCCCCCC
>JANNQK010000311.1:0-5731 GCA_031400715.1 Actinomycetes bacterium
CGGCGGAGCCGCCGAGTTGTTCGACGCGGCCGATGGCGCTGCCGGTCGCGACGAGTTGTTGCGTTCGAACGTGCGCAGCGACGCCGGAGTGTTCGACGCAGCGCGTGGCCTGGAGTACAGGCCCGATGATCTGGGAGGCGAGCTGACCGAGTCGCGTGGGATGTTGTACTGGTACTACGTGCTGGCGGGCCGTCTCGAGCCGGCTCTGGCGTGGGATGCCGCGCTGACATGGGATGGTGACAGGGTCGTGGTCTCGGGGACCGCCAGCGGCGTCTGCGTGGAGGCGACCATCGCCACGATCGACGAAGTCGGTCGGCTCCGGATGCTCGACGCCCTCCGTCAGTGGGTAGCAGCGGGCCCTGTCGAAGCCGCAGCCACGGTGACCGAGATCGGTTCGGAGCAGATCACGGTGTTCTCGTGCGACCCCGGCCCGCAGTTCGACACGGTGCTGAAGGATCAGATCCCGACATTCGGCGAGTCGACGGGCGAGCTCTCCGTGATCGGAGACCTCGGGGCCAACGACGACGCTGAGCGGGCATGTGCCGTGAATGCGATTCGAGGGTTCGACGTCCTCGGGATCATCGCGACCGGAGACCAGGCGCAGATCACGCCGGCGCTCGATGGGATCCGCGCCGCCTGCGTGGGTTGACGCGGAGGGCTCAGGCCATCGCGAGTGACGGCGTGAGGGCTGCGATCGTCAGTCCCTGAAGTTGTTGAACTGCAGGGGGATCTCCAGATCGGCGCCCTTCAACAGCGCCATCACGGCTTGCAGGTCGTCGCGCTTCTTCCCGGTCACCCGAACGCTGTCGCCCTGGGTCTGGCTGCTCACGCCCTTTGGGCCCTTCTCCTTGATGGTCCGGTTGATCTCGCGGGCTTTGTCGCTGGAGATGCCCACCTTGATGGTCACGACCTGTCGGACCGTGTTCTGCGTGGCCTCCTCGACCGTCCCGTAGTCGACGCCCCGCAGCGAGACGCCGCGCTTCACCAGCTTCTCTTCGATCACCACTCGGAGCGCGGCCAGTCGGTCCTCGCTCACGGTGCGCAGGGTGATCACCAGATCTGCCTGTTCGATCGAGGAGTTGGTGTTCTTGAAATCGAAGCGGGTGGCGATCTCCCGCTGTGCTTGATCGATCGCATTCCTCACTTCTTGACGATCGACTTCGGAGACGACATCGAAACTCGGCATGCAGCAATGGTAGGCCGGTGAACGCGGGGCGAACCGGTTGGTCGGCGGTCGTGCAGCCCGGTAGCGTGAGCGGCCGCAACCAGGGTCGGTGCCCGAGCGGCCAAAGGGAGCAGACTGTAAATCTGCCGGCACAGCCTACGAAGGTTCGAATCCTTCCCGGCCCACCATGTCGATCGCCAGGCCTCGTCGTCAGAGGCCTGGCGATCGTGGTTTCGAGCGCACCGCACCATGATCCTCATCGATGCCACCCGGCTCGCCGCCGCACGCCCCAACCGACCGCTCTTCGGCGATGTCTCGCTCACCGTGAACGACGGCGACCGAATCGGGGTCGTGGGCATCAACGGGTCGGGCAAGACCACGCTGCTCCGCATGTTGGCGCGCGAGCTCGAACCACAGCCGAACCCGGACGGGTTCATCGGATCCGTCCGATGGGGGCGCGGCGCTCGCGTCGGGGTGCTCGCCCAGCAACCGCACCTCCCGCCGGGCACGGTTCGCGAGGCGGTGGGGCACGACTGGCAGGGTGAGGCCATGCTCACCCGATTGGGCATGGGTGACATGCTCGATGCCAGCACCGCCGACCTGTCGGGCGGGCAGGCCAAGCGAACGGCGCTCGCCCAGCTGCTCGCCGGTGAACACGATCTCCTCGTGCTCGACGAACCCACGAACCACCTCGACCTCGACGCAATCGCATTCCTGGAGCGGTGGTTGGCCGACTACCGAGGCGGGCTGTTGATGGTCACCCACGACCGCCACGTGCTCGACCGAGTCACGAACAAGGTGCTCGAACTCGACAGGGGTGCCGCCTACCTCCACATCCCCTCCGGCTGGCACGCCGGCTCGGGCTATGCGGCGTACCTCGACGGCCGAGCCGAACGCGAAGCGCAGGCAGAGGCCGCAGAGCAGACCCGGCGCAACCTCGCCAAGAGCGAACTGGCGTGGCTGCGTCGAGGTGCCCCGGCACGAACCACCAAGCCAAAGGCGCGGTTGACCACTGCGACTGCACTCGTCGACGCGCGTCCGGACGCGCCCGCTCGGCAGGGCGACCTCACCCTGGCGATGGGGAGCCAACGGCTCGGGTCGAAAGGCGTCGAGCTCCGTGACGTGTCGTTCGCATGGCCGGACGGAACGTCCGTACTCGAACGAGTGACCGTGCAACTCGAGCCGGGTGACCGGATCGGCATCGTGGGCGCCAACGGAGCGGGCAAGTCCACGCTGCTCGATCTGGTGAGCGGCCGGCGCGCGCCGACGGCTGGCGCAGTGGAGGTCGGCGCCACGGTCCGCATCGGCTACTACGACCAATTGGGCCGCGAGCTCGACCTCGGCCAGCGGGTGCGTGAGGCCATCGCCGGCGACAAGGGGCAGCCGTCGCTCGAGGACCTGGCGCTGATGCGCCGGTTCTGGTTCGACGGCGACGGTCAGTTCGCTCCCATCGGCACCCTGAGCGGCGGAGAGCGGCGGCGGCTGCAGCTGCTGCTCACGCTGGTGGAGCAACCCAACGTGCTCCTGCTCGACGAGCCGACCAACGACCTCGACCTCGACACGTTGCGCGCTCTCGAGGATCTGCTCGACGAGTGGCCGGGCATCGCCGTCGTCGTGAGTCACGACCGGGCGTTCCTCGACCGCACCGTCGACGAGGTGTGGGCACTCGACGGCGTCGGCGGAGTTCGGGCGGTCCGCGGCGGGGTGGCTGGCTGGCTGGCCGAGCGCGAGGCGGCTGTCGAGGTCACTCGTGCCCGAGCGGGAGCACCGCCGACCGCTCGTCGAGCTGCGGAGACCGCGCCCGCCGCGGAACCGCCGCGTGCCAAACCGATCGCGGGCAGGAGCCCGTCGACGGTTCGCCGCCAGTTGGGTCAGGCCGAGCGTGACGTGGAGTCGGCGACCGAGCTGCGTGATCGTTGCACTGCGGAGCTGGCCTCGCTGACCGACCATCGCGATCTGGCTCGGATCGGCGACCAGGTCGCGGCCGCGCAACGAGCGCTCGACATCGCCGAGGAACGGTGGCTGGAACTCGCGGCTGAGGCAGAGGCCATCGGTCTGGATCTGTCGAGGTGATGCGAGCTCGTCGATCGGACGGGAATCGAGGTCGCTGCTGTCAGCTCAAGAGGTCGATCAGATCACCGACGGTGTGGGCCGACTCGACCTGGTGGCGGAGACGCGCGTCGCGGTCGATGCGATAGGTGTTGCGGCGTCCCACCTTCTCGCGAACGACCACCCCGGCTTCCTGCAGGTTCTCGACGATGCCGAACACCGTGCGCTCGGTGACGCCGACCCGTTCGGCGATGTCGCGCAGACGGGCGTCCTTGTCGGTCGCGAGGCACATCAGGACGTGACCGTGATTGGAGAGGAAGGTCCACCCTGGGCGCTCGGACATAGCGTCAGAATACTTGCTGTGTACCTCCCGAACCACGGCTCACGAATCTCAACTCATGAATCCAGCATCAATGAACGGCATCGGCGGGCCGCATGGTCGGGGCAGCATTCCATCGTCGCGTCGGGGTCTCTGTGCGCGTCGGGGTCTCTGTGCGCGGCGCGCGATGATGTGTGGTGGGTCGTCGGCGGGCGCTCACGTTGCAGCGAGAGGCAGGCGGAATGACAGCGATTCACCGACGGGTCCGGACGACAGACGAGCACGTCGACGAGTCAGGCGCGGTCCCGATGCCTCGGCTCGACACCGGCGCGGCGGCACGCGGTGGGTCGACCGAGATGCGCGATCTCGGCATCGAGCCGCGCGTGGTGGTCACGGCCCTGTTCGCGTGTTGCACGGCGCTCACCATCGCCGGTGTCGTCGCGGCCTGGTTCGAAGACCAGCAACAGTGGAAGTACCAGCTCTTCGAGCTGAACACCGAGGCGAACGTGCCCACGTGGTCCAGCGCAGCCCAACTCGTCCTTGCCGCCTTGGCCGCGTGGAGTTGCGGTGCGATGCATCGATCGCGCGGTCTCCGAGGCGTCGGCTCGTGGCGTCTCGTCGCGGCGTCGCTGCTGTTCGTGTCCGCCGACGAGGTCGCTCAGTTCCACGAACAGATCAGCTTTCAGGTGCGCAACTCGCTCGACACCGACGGAGTGCTCCGCTTTGCGTGGGTCATTCCCTATGGCGTCGCGGCCGTGGTGGTGGCTGCGCTGTTGTTCCGATGGTGGCAGTCGTTGCCCCGGGTCACCCGGCGGTCGATCGTGGTGTGCGCCGTGGCGTTCGTCGTCGGGGCGCTCGGTCTCGAGCTGATCGAGGGTGCCTACGAGAGTTGGTTGGGCAAGGACTTCGGGCTCCGTGCTCTGACGGTGGTCGAGGAGGCACTCGAGATGTTCGCAGTGGCGGCGGTGATCGGGGTGTTCTTGCGCCACTTGTGTCAGGTCAGTGCGATGGCCCCTGTCGGGGAGACCGTTCGTGCAGCAGGCACTGCATCAGGGCGACGTCCAGCCAGCGATTGAACTTGCGGCCCGTCTCGCGTTCGATGCCGACGAGTTGGAAACCGCACCGCGCGTGCAGCGCGCGTGACGCCGCCCCCGTCGCCTCGATGCGGGCGAACACCGCATGGAAGCCGCTGCTCGCGGCCACGTCGAGCAGCTCGGTGAGCAACAGCGCACCGATGCCGCGACCGCTCCGGTCGCGGCGGACGTAGATCGAGTCCTCGACGCTGGTTCGGTAGGCCGCCCGCTCGCGGTACGGCGACAGCGCGGCGAACCCCACCACCTCGCCGCCGTCGGTGAGGTCTTCGGCCACGATCGCCGAGAAGGCGCCGGACCGGGCGGTCAACCAGTTTCGTTGGTCTTCCAACGAACGGGGCACCAGGTCGAACGTCGCCGTCGTGGACAGCACCTCGTGGTTGTAGATGGCACGGATCGCCTCCGCATCGGCCGGCCGCGCCTGGCGCAACGCGATGCGACCGACGGGTCTCGGCGCTCCCGCGTCGCTCGCCGGCACGCGCGACGCGGCAGGACGATGTGCGGGGTCGTGGGCGGGTGCGGGTGCCACGATGTGCGAGGGTAACCGCCCAAATTGGCGCGGAATGGCGTTGTTCGCGCGGGAGGGGTCGCCGCTATGCTGTTGCGCTGACCTGCGGCGTGCCCGCGCGTCATTGCCCTCTTAGCTCAGTAGGTAGAGCAACGCCATGGTAAGGCGTAGGTCGTCGGTTCGACTCCGACAGAGGGCTCGACCAGCCGGTCGCCGCCCACCAGGGTCCATGCCGTCATGCGGCAGGGGTCCACCGGAGGTGTCGCCCGGACGGCAAAGCCCTGGCGGCGTAGCTCAGATGGTCAGAGCATCCGGCTCATAATCGGAAGGTCACCGGTTCGATCCCGGTCGCCGCTACCACCAAGCAGTTCACAAGACCAGCAAGACCACAGACACACGTACAACCGGTACATCACGTACCTCACTCACCAGGAGAGGGTCTCCCCATGAGCAAGGCAAAGTTCGAGCGCACGAAGCCGCATGTCAATATTGGCACGATGGGTCATATTGACCATGGGAAGACGACGTTGACGGCGGCGATTTCGAAGACGTTGGCGGATCGTGGGTTGGCGTCGTATACGCCGTTTGATCAGATCGAC
>JANNQK010000312.1:0-20457 GCA_031400715.1 Actinomycetes bacterium
AAGCTGTTGACACGCAGCTTCACCACGATGAAACCGTTGATGAAGCCCATCAAAAGGCACGCCGCCATGCCGACGATCGCGCCGACGTAGTCCGGCAGATCCGTCTCCAACGCCATCTTGTTGACGATGACGAGGCACAGGGCCATGTTGGCCCCGATCGACAGGTCAAAGGTGCCGGTGACCAGCGGGACCAGGAACGCCAGCGCCAACATGCACACGATCACCTTCTCGGTGAGCACGAACTCGATGCTCCCGTTCCACAGCAGGAAGTTGCTCTCGGTCAGGCTGAAGAAGAAGAAGAAGACGCCCAGCAGGTAGAGACCACTGAAGCGGTTGAACCCGAGGCGCGACACCCACGAGCCCCGTGGCGTTCCTCCGCGGGGCACTTCTCCGGCCGCTGCGTCGTCGGCACCGTCGCGGTTCCCCGCGGCAATCGTCGTGGTCATCGTTGTCCTGTCTTGGTCGTAGAGAGTTGGGCGCGGTCCACGTGGTCCGCGGTCATGTCGTCGCCGGTCAGCTCGTCGATGATCACACCGCCGACCATGACGATGATGCGATGGGAGACCTGAACGAGCTCGTCGGTGTCGGTGGAGACGACGACGACGGCAGCGCCGCCCTGTGCGGCCTGATCGATGAGACGAAGGATCTGGTCCTTGGCGGCGACGTCGACGCCGCTGGTGGGTTCGTCGAGCACCAGCACGCTCGGAGCGAGTCGCAGGCTGCGACCCATGAGCACCTTCTGCTGATTGCCGCCGCTGAGCACGGAGATGGGCACCGCAGTGCCGGCAGTCTTGACATCGAGCCGTCCGATCCAGTCCTGGACCTCCACGGTTTCCTGCCCATGATCCAGGCGGCCGCGGCGCCAGTTGCGCCACACGTTGGCGAGCGTGAGGTTGTGGCTCACCGAGGCGAACGGGATGACGCCATTGCTCGCCCGATCGGCCGGGACGAACGCCATCCCCGCCTGGATCGCGGCACGTGGGTCGAAGTTGGGCAGTGGCGTGCCGTCGACGACGACCTGGCCGTGGTCGCTGGGTGTCTGCCCCGTGATCAGCTTGGCGAGCGTCTCGCGGCCGGAGCCGGTGATCCCGGCGACCCCGACGATCTCGCCGGGCACCACGTGGAGATCGACGTGGCGGACGGTGCCGCCGCGGAGGGCACTGATGCGGAGCCCGTCACCGCTGGACGAGGCCGCTCGATCGCCCTGGCCGGTGCGTTCGAGCTTGTGGCCGATCATCAACTCGATCAGGCTCTCGTGGTCGAGATCAGCTGTCGGCATGGTCGTGACGCGTCGACCATCGCGCAAGATGGAGACCTCGTCGGCGATCTCGAACACCTCGTCCAAGTGGTGTGACACGTACAGGATCGCGACGCCGCGCTCGCGCACGCGCTGGATCGCATCGAACAGTCGCTCGACGTCTGCCGCCGGCAGCGACGCCGTCGGCTCGTCGAGCACGAGCAAGCGGGCGCCGTTCTCCCAGCCGCGCATCGCCCGGGCAAGAGCGACGGCAGTCTTCTGCGACGGTGCGAGCGTGCCGACTGGAGCGCGCACGTCGAAGTCGTCGAACCCGAGGACGAACAGATCGCCGAGCGTCTGCTTCGTGTCGGCGCGCCAGTCGATCCGCCCGCCTCGCTTGGTGGTGTAGCCGACTCCCATCGCGATGTTCTCGACGGCGCTCATGGTGTTCACCAGGCCGAGGTCCTGGTGAACGAATCGAATGCCGGCGGCGGCCGCGGCGTCACCGTCTCCGAGACGGAGGCTCGTTCCGTCGAGCACCGCGGCGTAGCCGGGCTCGGGGAGGTGGTACCCGGCGAGGATCTTGATCAGGGTCGACTTCCCCGAACCGTTCTGTCCCACGAGCGCATGTGTGGAGCCCGGTTGGATCTCGAGGCTCACGTCATCGAGCGCAACCTGTCCCGGGAAGACCTTGGTCAGGTGCTCGATGGTCAACAGCGGTTGCACAACTCAATCCCCCAGCGACGCGTGTCATGTCGTGACGAGTCCCCAATGGCGTCCGACGAGCGTTCGGTCTGTATATTAACCGATGGATAAGTAAGCGCCCGAAGCGAGCACCGTGCTGCCTCGGCCGAACAATTGGGGGAACCAATGAGGAAATCTGTACGCGCACTCGCGCTCGTACTGCCGCTGATGCTCGTCGCCGCAGCCTGTGGTGACGACGACGAGACGACGACGACCGAGGCCGCAGCCACTGCGACCACCGAGGCAGCAGGGACCGAGGCGACCGAGCCCGCTGCGACCGAGCCAGCGGCCGGAGGCGAAGGTCTCGCCGCGGCGCAGGCAGTCGTCGACGCCAACCTGACCTTCCCGACGGACATCGGACCGACGATCCCGCTCGAGTCGACCCCTGAGGTCAAGACCATCGCGTGGCTCGAGTGCAGTCTCCCGTCGTGCATCCAGATCGGTGTCGGGTTCAAGAACGCGGCTGAGGCGATCGGCTGGAATCTCGAGGTCATCTCGTGGTCGACCGATGCTGCCGCGGCGTTCCAGCAGGCGATCGACCTGGGGGTGGACTACGTCGCGATCAGCGGTACGGCACCGGCGCTGATCCAAGATCAGCTCGACCAGGCCAAAGAGCTGGGCATCCCGCTGCTGAGCTGTTTCGACACCACCGTGCCGTCGGCCGACAACAACATCCTGATCCAGTGCGGTGACGCGACCTTCGTCGAGTACCTCGCCGGCGTTGGGGCCAACGCGGTCATTGCCGACTCTGGTGCTGCAGCGAACGTGCTGTTCGTGAACATCCCTGACTTCGCGGTGCTGGTCACCGGTCGTGAGAGCGCGAAGGCCACGTATGCGGCCAACTGTCCTGACTGCACGTTCAACGAACTCGCACTCACCCTCGACCAACTGCTGGCCGGCGAAGTGCCTGGTGCGGTGTTGTCTGCGGTACAGGCCGACCCAAGCGTCGACTACATCTCACTGGCCTTCGACGGTCTCGCAGGCGGAGTGACGGCGACGCTGGCTGAAGCTGACCTGCTGGAGGGTCGCAAGGTCGTCGGTGGCGACTTCAGCGGCCCGATCCTCCAAGAGATCGTCGACGGGACGATGGCGTTCTGGACGGCCAACCCCAAGGAGTACTCGGCATGGCTCATGGTCGATGCGGCTGCTCGCCACTCGATCGGCCAGGAGAACACCGAGGAGCGCGCCAACGCAGTCCTTCCCTCGTTCATCGTCAACACCGCCGAGGTCGCTCAGCCGCTCATCGGTACCGACGGCTGGCCGGGACCCGAGACGATGGCCGACCAGTTCGCTGCCATCTGGGGCAAGTGACCTTCCGTTGGAATGTCGTCGCTGAGCAGTCAGCGATCCGCTCGGTCCGTCAGGACCGCAGCACGTGAACAACAGTGGGGCCCGGGCGACAGCCCGGGCCCCACTCGCGTCCCGATGCCCGTCGCCACATCGAAGGAATGATGATCGGCGTCATGCGCCGCGGCGCTCCGACGCTCATCACAAGGCTGACTTGCGACTACACTTATTGATCGAAGAGTCAATTATGACCCGAGTGTTCGATGGCCACCTTCGGGGAGGTGGCCGATGGAGGAACCAATGACCAGTCTTCAGGGCGACAGGCCGAACGCCCCTCGTTCTCCGGGCATCAGCTACCAGGCGCTGCTCGACACCGACACGCACCCCGTTCCGGCGGTCCTACGGCTCCAGTCGCCGCAGTATCTCGGGAGCGCCGACATCTCGATCGACCGCTACATCAGCCGCGAGTGGCACGAGCTCGAGAAGAAGAAACTGTGGAGCCGGGTGTGGCAGTTCGTGTGCCGCGAGGAAGAGATCCCGGTGGTCGGCGATCATCAGGTGTACACGATCGCTGGGGCGTCGTATCTCGTCGTGCGCACTGCACCCGACACGATCCAGGCGTACCCGAATGCATGTCTCCATCGCGGCCGGCAGCTGAAGGACCACGACGGCCGTTGCTCGGAGATCCGGTGCCCGTTCCACGGCTTCGCCTGGGAGCTCGACGGCAACCTGAAGGACATCCCGGCACAGTGGGACTTCGATCATGTCGAGGCCGACAAGTTCAAGCTGCCGCAGTGCAAGGTCGGCGTGTGGGCCGGGTTCGTGTTCATGAACCCCGACCCGGACGCCGAACCGCTGATGGACTTCATCGGCGAGATGGCCGAGCAGTTCGAGGTGTGGGATCTCGGCAACCGTTACAAGCAGGCGCACATCGCCAAGATCGTGCCGTGCAACTGGAAGATCGCTCAAGAGGCATTCTGCGAAGCGTTCCACGTGAACGCGACCCACCCCCAGGTGATGCCGTACCTCGGCGACACCAACAGCCAGGTCGACGTGTGGGAGAACTTCGCACGGGTCATCTCGCCCGGTGGCACGTCCAGCCCGAACCTCGACTGGACACCGACGCAGGATCAGATGATGCGGGCGATGCTCGACGTGCGTGAGGATCAGTCGTCACCGATGCCGGTGACCGAGGAGCAGTCGATGCGAGCGCTCGCCTCGATCGGGAGCCGCGAGCGTTGGCGTCCGATGGCGGGCGACTGGGTCGACCGCATCAGCGATGCCGAGATGATGGACAGCATCGACTACACCCTCTTCCCGAACTTCCATCCGTGGGGTGCGTTCAACCGGATCGTGTATCGCTTCCGGCCCAACGGCGACGACCACAGGAGCGCGCTGATGGAGGTGCTGTTCCTCGCACCGTTCATGGGCGAGCGTCCTCCGCCGGCGGAGATCCACTGGCTCGAGGAGTTCGAGTCGTTCTCCGATGCGCCCGAGCTCGGCATGCTGGCCAAGGTGTTCGATCAGGATCTGTTCAACATGCCTCGGGTCCAGACCGGGCTCGAGAGCACCCGCAAGCCGGGCGCCACGCTCGCCAACTACCAGGAGTCGAAGGTGCGTTGGTTGAACAACAAGCTCGACGAGTGGCTGGAGCGTCCCTGATGCTCGGCATCCGTCACCCGTTCTCCGGTGCACTCCACGAACGTGATGGCGAGGGAAACGTCCTCGTCACTGCGACCGACGGCACGTGGGGTCGTTTCACCAAGCAGGGTCGCTGGTTGGAAGGCGAGCTCCGCGAGGCCGATCCTCATCTGTGCGGGTGGGTCGCCGGTCCGATCATCGCCAACCATCGCATGGTCGACACCTCCCCGAAGTAGCAGCGGTCCAGACACAGGACATCCAGACAGAAGCCGTCCAGGCAGCCCGAGACCGGGCACTCACGAACGGAGGGTCATCATGAGCAGGGAACAGCTCGTGTCGATGACACGTCGGAACATCGCCCACAGCAAGAACGGCACCGTGCCGCTCGACGACGGTGTGAAGCGTGTGCCGTCGACGAACTACTACGACCCGCACCGCTGGCAGTTGGAGATGGATCGCATCTTTCGTCGCGTGCCGCTGGTGATGGGCTTCAGCGTCGAGCTCTCAGTAGCCAACTCCTACAAGGCGCTCGATGTGATGGGCACCCCGGTGTTGTTGGTGCGTGGGGACGATGGCGTCCTACGGTCGTTCGTCAACATGTGCAGTCACCGCGGAGCGCAGGTGATGGAAGAAGGATCGGGCGTCACGCGGCGCTTCTCGTGCCCGTACCACGCGTGGGTGTACAACACCGAGGGTGCCCTCGTCGGCATGCTCGACAAGGAGGCCTTCGGCGAGATCGACATGTCGTGCCACGGGCTCACGCCGCTTCCGGTGGCAGAGCGCGCCGGCATCGTCTTCGGAGGCATCACGCCCGGCATGCGCTTCGACATCGACGAGTACCTGTGCGGGTACGGCGAGATGCTCGACCATCTCGATCTGGCGAACTGTGCCTATGTCGGCAAGCAGAGCGTCGGCGGTCCGAACTGGAAGCTCGCCTACGACGGCTATCTCGACTTCTACCACCTCCCCATCCTCCACAAGGACTCGTTCGGGCCCACCTACAACAACAAGACCATCAACGATTCGTGGGGTCCGCACCAGCGCAACGTGCAGCCCGACGAGCGGTACCTCTCGTTCGAGAACATCCCCGAAGACGAGTGGCAGATCTCGAAGATGGTGTCGGGCGTGTGGACGATCTTTCCGCACATCTCGATCGCCAGCTTCGATGCAGGAGGCAAGCTGTACATGGTGTCGCAGCTGTTCCCGGGCGACACTCCCGAAACCTCCGTGACCACTCAGCACTTCCTCGCCGTCGACGCGCCCGACGGTGACCGGATGAACGTCATCGAGAAGCAGATGGATTTTCTGATGCACGTGGTCCGCGACGAGGACTACTACACGGGCAACCGCATCCAACGCGCCGTGAAGACCGGTGCGAAGGCCGAGTTCCTGTTCGGCCGCAACGAGGGGCCGTGTCAGCGCTTCCACGAATGGGTCGAAGACCTGATCCATGCCGACACCGAGGCCGACACGGCCATGCTGTTCGCCGGTGCCGGCGAGTTCCACCACCACTGATCGGCTGACCATGGGTACACAGAGCTTCTCGATGGATGGCAAGGTGGCCGTGGTGACCGGCGCCGCTGGTGGCATGGGTGAGGCGATCACGCGCACGCTCGTCGAGGCGGGAGCACGGGTGGTGGCCAGCGATCGTGCGGCCGAGTCGCTGCGCGAACTTGCTGGGTCGATGGGTGAGGCTGTCGCCGACGTCGCCGGTGACATCACGGATCCGGCCGTGGTCCGCCTCATGGTCGCAACCGCAGTCGATCGTTTCGGGCGGCTCGACGTCGCGGTGAACGCCGCCGCAGTCGAATTCGAGTCGGTCCCGCTCCACCTCACCACCGACGATGACTTCGAGCGGATGATGCAGATCAATGTGACGGCGTTGTTCAGGTGCATGCGCGCCGAGATCGGCGCGATGCTCGAAGCCGGTCGCGGCGGCAGCATCGTCAACATCGCCAGCTCGAGTTCGTTCAGGCCACAGGCCAGCCAACCCGCCTACACCGCAAGCAAACACGCGGTCCTCGGCCTCACGCGCAGCGGTGCGCTCGACTACGCCGCCAACGGCATCCGTGTCAACGCGATCTGCCCCGGCACGATCGATACACCCATGCTCCGCAACGCGATCGAGCGCCGGGGGCGTGACCCCCAGGAAGTCGCGAAGCGACTCAGCCGGTTCGGGCGCTTCGGCACCCCGCAGGAGATCGCCGACGCGTGTCTGTGGCTGTGCAGCGACGCCTCGTCGTTCACGACTGGCCACGCCCTCACTGTCGACGGCGGCATGTTGGGTGCGTGACGAGAGCCCGTCTGTCATCAGCGCGAGCGGAGCAACACCTCTTGTGCGATCGTGGCCACCAGCGTGCCATCTGACGTGCGAAACGTGCCGATCGACAGTCCTCGACCGCGCCCGGTGGCCACGGGGATGAGTTCGCTCAACAGCCACTGGTTCATGTCGACGGTCCGATGGAACCACACGCTGTGATCGAGACTCACCGACATCCGGTTCGCATCGGCGTCGAGTGAGGCGTGTGGTTGCCGGGCGGCGCGAGTCGGGCCATGGTCGCTCAGATAAGCGAGCGTCTGGAGATGAAGCAACGGGTCGTCGGGCAACGGCGCCCTTGGGTGGAACCACGCGCGACGCGCATGCGAGTCGTCCAGCACCGGCACATCGCGCGAATCGAACAACGAGGTCGCGTATCGACCTGGTGGCAGGGTGTCGGGGCCGAGGACGTCCTCGGTCGCCGGCCTGGCGTACTCGAGACCGGGTTCGTCCGCATGGAAGTCCGCCGTCAGGACGAGCACCGGTCCGACGGATTGCTGCACCACGACGCGCCGAGTGGCAAAGCTGCCGCCGTCGCGGGTGCGTTCCACTTCGTGGCGGAGGTGTTCGCGACTGCGGCCACCCACGAGGAACGACGCGTGCAGGGCGTGCACCGGCCGGCCGTCCGGCACGGTGAGCTGTGCCGCTCGCACCGCTTGACCGATCAACAGGCCGCCGAAAACGTGGCCTCGCGAGCACGGCAGGCGGCTGTCGAAGACGTCGGGCTCACCATCCACGGGATCGAGGGCGAGTCGATCGGCCATCGTCGGTAACTCGTCGACTGGCTCGGGCATCGACCGGAAGGTACCAGTGCCAAGTGGGTGACCCGATAGTGGAACACTCGCGGCATGACCGTCGCCGCCGACCTCGAAGACCGACTCGCGATCATCGAACTCACGCACCGATACTGCTGGGCGCTCGATTCGAAACAACTCGATCTGCTCGACACGGTGTTCGTGGACGATGCGGTCGCCGAGCTGCGTTCCGCTCCGCTCGAAGGTCGCGAGGCGATCCGCGACCGGATCGGCCACGCGCTCGCACCGCTGGACGCGACCCAGCACACCGTCACGAACCACATGGTCTCCATCGACGGCGACCGGGCCACCAGCCGCTGCTACCTGCATTCGCAGCACGTTCGCTCGGGGGTCGAAGGTGGCGAGTTGTACGTGATCGCCGGTCGCTACGAAGATGAGCTCGTGCGCACGCCCGAGGGCTGGCGGATCACGTTCCGACGCATCGTGGGCGTGTGGACCGACGGCAACCTCGAGGTCGTTCGCGGCGGTCGCTGAGCGAGGCGATCGATCTCGGCCACCCTGCTGACGACATCTGTCGCTGTCGTCGTCGGCGCAGTGTCCCGAATCATCCTTTGGGTTGACGATGACCCTCCGCTGTGAGGGTGGGGCCAGGCGGCATCGTGGGCACGCTCCATGACATGACTCCCCGCCGACACATCGTCCGTGCAGCGTTCGCCGCGTTGACCGCCCTCACCCTCACTGCGGCCGCCGCGTGCAGCTCCTCGGACGAAGGCTCCACGAGCAACGACGACGACTCGACCCCCAGTGCGACCGTCCTGGCCACATCGTCATCGGTCTCCGCGAGCTCGCCGAGCACCGACACCGAGTCCCCGATCGAATCGTCATCGACGGCGCCGGCCACCACGAGTCCCGCAACCGATCAATCGGATCTCGATCCGTCGTTGGTTGCGGACATGCAGGCCGTGCTCGATGGGGCGCTGGGCGCGTTGCCATCACCGGATGCGACCGTGCAGGCCGCCGTCGCGATGGCCGACTCCGAGGTGGCCGACTCCGAGGTGGTGTGGGCGGCCACGGCCGGGCCGGACAGCGAGATCGATCGACCGTTCCGCATGGCCAGCGTGGGCAAGACCTTCACCGCGGCGACCGTGCTCCGCCTCGTGGAGACGGGTGCGATCGGTCTCGATGACCCGATCGATGTGCTGATGACGCCCGAGACCGCGACATTGCTCGAAGACGACGGGTACGACCTCATGGCGATCACGGTTGCGCAGCTCCTGCAGCACACGTCCGGGCTCTACGACTACGCCTTCGGTGACGGGTCCCCGTTCCTCGCCGACGCACTCGCAGACCGGAGCCGGGTGTGGACTCGACGCGAACAGGTCGAACTGGCCGTCTCGGCGGGCGATCCTCTGTACGCACCGGGCGAGGGCTTCACCTACTCCGACACGGGGTACGTGTTGCTCGGCGAGATCATCGAGGTGGAAACCGGGCAGCCCTATGCGCGAGCCATGCGTGAGCTCCTCGACTTCGACCGCCTCGACTTCACCCACGTGTGGCTCGAATCGGGGGAGAGGGCACCCACCGATCTGCTGCCGATGTCTCGGTCGTTCTTCGGTCCGGACGAGGTGAGCGATCTCGACTTCTCGCTCGATGCCTTCGGTGGCGGAGGGCTCGCGGGCACCACCTCCGACGTCGCTCGGTTCTTCGCCGCCCTCCTCGGCGGTGAGGTCTTCGCCGATCCCGCCACGCTCGAGTCGATGCTCGCGGTACCGAACACGAACATCGCGCGCGAAGAGTTCGGCGTGCTCCTCGGCGACGGAGCCCACGGCCTGTTCCGCATGGACCTGTCGGGACAGACCTGTTGGGCGCACCGAGGCTTCTTGGGCACCATCGCTCTCGCCTGCCCCGAGGCCGGCGTGTCGCTCGTGGTCACGACCAACACAGCGCTCACCGACCCGCTGCCGATCGCTGCAGATCTGCTCGGGCTCGTGCTCGCCGGCTGACCCACGGTCAGAAGAGCCGACGCGGTGCCCCGACCACGTCGGACGGCATCCCGGCTCAAGTGATCCGTGGTTCTTGACGATGTGTAGATGTCGATCCAGGCCTGATCAGGTCCGACGATTCCGGAGGTTCAGCACATGCGCGCACTCGTACTCGGCGGCTCGGCCTTCATCGGTCGTCACCTGGTCGACACGCTGCTGCATCGCGGATTCACCGTGACCGTCCTCAATCGGGGGCTCACGCCACACGACCTGCCCGACGACGTCGAGCGGCTCGTCGCCGACCGCCACGATCACGATGCCATGGTGACGGCCCTGTCGGACCGTACCTGGGACGCGGTGTTCGACGTGTCCGGCTACGTGATGGCCGCAGGCGGCAGCGACGTCGACGGCCTGCTCGACCTGCTCGACGGCAAGACGGCCCACTACGTGTACGTCAGCTCGATCATGGCCTACGAACAGTCGATGCAGGGGATCGCACCGTGGCTGGAGGACTTCCCGACGGACCGCAACGGTCCCACGACCTACGGAGGCTTCAAGGCCACGTTCGAGGCGCAGTTGTTGGCTCGATTCGAACGCCGCCGGTTCCCGGCGACCGTCGTGCGGCCAGCCGCCGTGTACGGGCCGCGCAACAACGTGTTCGACATGGAGACGCCGATGTTCCTCCGGCTCCTGCAAGGTCGACCGATCCTGCTGCCGCACTCCGGTCTCGTCACCGCGTCGTACGGCCATGTCGCCGATCTCGCAGATGCGATGGTGTCGATCGTCGGTAACGGCAATGCGATCGGCGAGGTCTTCAACATCACCGCCGGTGCGGTCACCTCGCGCCGCTACATCGACGTTCTCGCCCGCATCGTCGGGCGTGAACCGAACATCGTTCCGGTGTCGGACGAACGTCTGGCCGACCTGCCGTCCGGTGTCTTCGGCCACCTCTTCTCGGCGCGACACCATGCGGTGCTGTCGGTCGACAAGGCGCGCCAGGTGCTCGGCTTCGAACCCCGGTACGACATCCGTGCGGGCCACGCCGACGCATACCGATGGTTCCTGGAACGAGGCCACGACCGGCTCCAGGCGCCGCTGTCAGACCCCGTGTGGCGTTCGACGTGGAACTTCGACGCAGAGCAGGCCGCGGTGGACCTCGTGCGCGAGCTGTCGTTGGCAGCGGCCCACGGGTGACCGGGCCACCGGGGGTTCCGGTCCCTGGCCGTCAGATTCTGGTGAGCACGTCAGCGAGTTGATCGACGATCGATGGCGGTGCGGTCTTCGGCAGCGCGACGATCGCAAGATCGGCTCCGACGGCCTGGAACGCTTCACGATCGGTCAACAACTGGCGGTCGTCGCCGCTCCAGCGGAGCAAGAAGCTGGTGGTGATCTCGTCGGGATCGCGGTCGATGACGGCACAGGCCCGGTGGAGCACGTCGCGTAGCTCGGCGAACTCGGCGGGATCGGTGCCGCCGTAGTTCCAGTGGTCGGCGAAGCGAGCCGCGAGCGGCAACGTGCGTCTCCGACCGCTTCCGCCGATGCAGATCGGCAGTTTCGGCTGCACTGGCTTGGGGTTGTTCATCGCGTCCACCAACCGGTAGTGGTCGCCGTCGAAGGTGGTGTGTTCGTTGGCGAAGAGGCTCTCGAGCACGTGCAGGCCCTCTTCGAAGCGGTCGAATCGCTCCGTCATCGTGCCGAGCTCGATCCCGAACGCAGCGCACTCCTCCTCGTTCCAACCAGCTCCGACACCGAGCTCGAGCCGGCCCCCGGAGGTGATGTCGAGCGTGCTCGCCATGTTCGCGAGCACGCCGGGGTGGCGGTAGATCATTCCCGTCACGAGGACACCGCCGCGTAGCCGCTCGGTCGCTTGCAAGAGGGCTGTCAAGGTGATCCACCCTTCGAGGCAGTCCTCGGTGGAGTCGCCGAACAACGGGTAGAGATGGTCGAAGGTCCACCCAGACTCGAAGACGTCGTGCTGATCGGCGCGCTGCCACACCTCCAACAGCCAGTCCCAGGTGGTCCGTTGCGGTGACGTGCTGAAGGCGTGACGCATCGCGTCACTGTTCCACACCGGGCGAGTGCCTTCGAGAGCACCTCGGTCCGTCGGGGGCCGGGTCACCGCACTAGACAAGCTGTCATGAGCGCACCTGAGCAACGTCCCCACCTCAGCACCGACGACTTCCTGGCGATCGAGCGGTTGCAGCATCGCTACGTCGATGCGGTGATTCATCGCAACGGAGTGCAATGGGCGTCGACCTGGTCGGACGATGCCACGTGGGATCTCGGACACGGCCGTCTCGTCGAGGGCAAGCCGGGCATCGTCGGTCTCTGGTACAAGGCGATGCAGGGCATGCATGCCGTGTTCCAAGTGGTGCACACCGGCGAGGTGCGATGCGGCGACACACCCGACACTGCCGCCGGCCGTTGGTACATCAACGAGTGGTTCCGCCGTGCCGACGGCAGCAGCAACATGCTGCTCGCGCACTACGACGACGAGTACGTGAAGGTCGCCGGTGAGTGGTTGTTCTCGCGGCGGTTCCTGCAGAGCCACTACTCCGGAGCTGCCGACCTGACGGCCGAGTTCACGAACAACCACGCGGCGCTGATCGAGCGCGGCATTCCGAGCGACGTCTGATCGGCCGCGTCGGCGAGCACCCTCGCCGGGTGCTCGCCGGGTGCTCGCCCGGTGCGGTGGCAGCATTACTGATCAACCAGTAAGATATGCGCTCGTCCGGCTCGGGGGAGCCGACCTCGCGGCGTCGTCCGTGAAGGATCAAGCAGGGGGAACAACACTGTGGAACGGTGGATCACCGATACGCCCAACAGCGCGCGCTTTCCGTACTACACGCGAGCCAACGCCGATGAGGTGGGCCCCGATCCGTTCAGTCCCCTCGGGTGGAGCATGGTCTGGATGCGAGGGTGCAACCCTGGCGTGGCGAAGGGGTTCGCCGAGTTCGGTGTGGTCGACATCTCCGAGTACGACCTGACACCGCTCCAGGTGTTCGGGAACCGCGGTGGATACTTCTACAACCCGATGTCGCTCAGCCGCCTGATGGGCGAGCGCATGCCGGGCGCAACGGCGGAGGCGATCGACAAGGCCTACTTCGGGGATCACCCTGGGGTCCCGCCGTACGAACCACATCCCGACGACGTCAACGAGACCCAGTCCGCGAAGCTCGCCGAGATGATGGGTTGGGTGATGACCACACCGTCGTATCCGCGCATGCACGACGCCTCGGCCATGGCCAAGCAGGCCGTCGCCGATCGCCCCGACTTCACGACGCTGTCCAACGAGGCGCTGGTCGCCTATGCGCGACGGATGACCGAGAAGGTCGAGGAGGCATGGATTCCATACACGGTCGTCTGCCTCGGCGCCTCGCTGCCACCCGGAGCGGTGCAGGCGGTGTGCGAGGCGATCGGTCGATCGGAGGACGCCGTCAAGGTGCTCGCCGCGGTGGGCAGCGTCGAGTCGGCCGAGGCTTCGTTCACCATGTGGGACATGAGTCGGTTGGTGAAGTCGTCACCCGCGCTCACCGCAGCGTTCGAAGCTGGAGTCGAGGGCTTGATCGGACGGCTCGACGCGAGTGATTCCGATGTCGTCGAGTTCATGAGGCTGTGGGACACCCTGATGGTCGATCATGGTCACCGCGCCCCGAACGAGTGGGACGCGCGGCCCGATTCGTGGACCACGCGGGCCGACATCCCGCTGAGGATGATCGATCGTCTGCGGCATCAGAGCGACGACCGCTCCCCGCACGTTGCCAAGGCCGCCGCGGCAGCCGAACGCGAGCGGCTGACGACCGAGCTGCTCGAATCCGTCGAGGGCGACCCCGAGACCCACGGCACCCTGGCAGCCGGACTCGCCGCCGGTGCCAACTGGTTCGGCTGGCGCGAGCAGGGCAAGTACGCCTGCATCTGACTGATCCACGAGGTGAAGCTGTCGATGTACGAACTCGGGAGTCGCATGGTGTCCGCCGGTGCCCTCACCGACCAGCGGCAGATCTTCAACCTGCTCGACGACGAGCTCGACGACTTCCTCGCCGATCCGCAGAAGTACACGAGCACGATCGCTGAGCGCGAACGCGCGTTCCAGCACCTGCACACCATCGACCCCCCGTACATCGTCGGCAACGGCCGCGGTGACGAGCCGATCGACACCTGGCCGAAGCGCAACGCCGCCGATGTCCCCAAGGCCAAGCCCGGCGACGTGTTGCAAGGCGGTCCCGGCGCTCCCGGTGTGGTCACCGGGCGAGCTCGCATCGTGCTCGACCCGATGGACGCTCCCGAGATGGAGCTCACCGACATCATGGTGGCACCCACCACCGACCCGGCCTGGGCGCCATTGTTCTTGTCGGTCGGTGGCATCGTCGTCAACGTCGGCGCCGTCGGCAGCCATGCGGCCATCGTGAGTCGCGAGCTCGGCGTGCCCTGTGCGATGTCGGTGGTCCAGGCCACCGCTCGGATCCCGGAGGGTGCGCTCATCTCGGTCGACGGCTCCACCGGCACCGTCACCATCCTCGAGCTCTGATCCTCGAGGTCTGAACCCTTCCTGACCGACCCCGGTCAGGCGCGGGCGCGGGCGAGCACGCGCCTCATCGCATCGGCGCTCACCTGAGCGGCGTGCCCGATGGGCGCGGCCCAGAGGTCCGCGGAGCAGACCTCGACACCGATCGGTGCAGTCGATCCTGCGGTGTCGAGGATCCGGACGATCTCATCGAGTGCGAACTCACCCGCCCCGGGCGGAACCCGGTTGGTGAGACAGTCCGTGTAGTAGTCGTCGAGTTGCGGCAGGATCGTGCCGTCGTTCCACTGCGTCGCCACCACCTTCTCGCCGGGGATGGCGCGGAGATGATCGAGATCGTTGGACGAGCGGGTGAAGTGCCACGAATCGACGCACAGGCCCCCGTTCGGTCGATCGGCGTCGAGGACGATCTGCAGCGCCGTCGGCGCGTCGCCGATGTTGGTCATGCTCGGCACCCACTCGAGGCCCACCAGCAGCCCATGATCGGCGGCGCGATCGCACAGCGCTGCGAACCCGGCCGCGGCGTGGCCGAGCGGGCCGTCGGCATCGCCGATCACCTGCACGTACCGGCAGCCCCATCGGTCCGCCATCTCGTAGGCGAGGACCTCCTGCTGTCTGCACGCGGCGTCTGCTCCGGGCACCGCCCAGCCGCGCAGCGTTTCGATGTTGGCCACCACGAGTCCTGTGTCATCCAGCGCTGCATCGACTCGTTCGAGCTCGGCAGGCAGTTCGCGCAGTTGTGCCCAGGCGCCCAGGAACACACCGATGCCCGCGTAGCCAGCCGCCGCTGCAGCGTGGATGCGCGGCAGCACGTCCTCCGATCGCGGACGGCTGAAGTGGTCCCACACGAGGTCGCTCGGGCCGAGCGAACGTGCGGTCCGGCGGTTCGAACTGCTCATGGGTGGCAGTCTCGCCCGCCGGGTCGGACGCATCCGGGTCGGACGCTGCGTCAACCGCGGCGTAGGTTCGCGACATGACCGATGTTCGTGACGTTCCTGTGGCCCCGCCCGGGTCGGCCCGTGCTCCCGGACCGACGCTGCACGAGCAACTGCTCGCCGATCCCACGCCACCGCCGTGGCCGCTGCTCGAGCAGTCGCCGGTGTTCCTCGGTGACGAGGACGTGCCGTTCGCCAACTACACATCGCCCGAGTACGCCCAGGCCGAGTACGACCACATGTGGTCGAAGACGTGGCAGTGGGCGTGCCACGTCGACCACATCCCCGCCTCGGGCGACTACTTCGTCTACGACGTGGGGCCTCACTCGGCGCTCATCGTGCGTACGGACGACCTCACGATCAAGGCGTACTACAACGCATGCATGCACCGTGGTACACAGTTGCGGGGCCCGGGCACATGCGGGTTCGCGACGCAACTGCGGTGCCCGTTCCACGGGTGGACATGGTCCCTCGATGGCGATCTGATCGACCTGCCGGACCGTTGGGACTTCCCACACGTCGGCGACGAGTCGCACCGCTTGCCGCAGTTGCCGGTCGAGATGTTCGCGGGTTTCGTCTGGGTGAACTTCGATCCCGAGGCGGTTCCGCTGCAGGAGTACCTCGGTGTCCTGCCTGCACACTTCGCAGAGTTCGACATCGGCGAGCGATACATCGAGACACACGTGCGCAAGCGCCTTCCGTGCAACTGGAAGGCCGCCGCCGAAGCGTTCCTCGAGGCCTACCACGTGCGCGAGACGCACGCGAGCGGCCAGCTCGGCGACGAGGTGACCACCCAGTACGACGTGTTCGCCCCGAACATCAGTCGCTTCGTCCACACCACCGGTCTCGACAGCCCTCAGCGTCCGGTGAAGCGAACCGAGCAACAGATCCTCGCCCATCTCACGCGCAACCTGCGCCATGGCATGGAACCGCTTCAGCTGCCGGAGGGAATGCGCGCCCGCGACTTCTACGCGAGCTACGTCCGTCACGAGATGAGCGCCAGGTACGGGCTCGACTTCACCGCGGTGAGTGAGTCGATCACCCTCGACTCGATCGAGTACTTCGCCTTTCCGAATGCGTTCTTCTTCCCCGGTCTCAGCCTGGGCATGGTGTACCGGTTCCGACCCGACCCGAACTCGCTCGACCACAGCTACTTCGACCTGTTGATGCTGCGCCCCCGGCCTCGCGACGGCGATGCACCTCTGCCGCCCGAGGTGATCGAACTCGACGTCGACGACAGCTACACGCTCGCGAAGGGCCTCGGAGGTCTGGGGCGCGTGTACGACGAAGACACAGCGAACATGGCCGCGCAGACCCGAGGGTTCCGAGCAAGTCGCAAACGCGGCCAGACCCTCGGCAACTATCAAGAGGTTCGCGCCCGCCATCTCCAACAGCGAGTGGGCGACTTCCTCCGTGCCGGCGGCTTCGCGCCCTCCTGAAGTCGCTTGCGCGTGGAGAGATGTCGACCGACGGT
Source organism: Actinomycetes bacterium (assembly GCA_031400715.1). Taxonomy (GTDB): domain Bacteria; phylum Actinomycetota; class Acidimicrobiia; order Acidimicrobiales; family Ilumatobacteraceae; genus VFMC01. The sequence goes on from JANNQK010000312.1 coordinate 16,895, forward strand.
GCGACTCCCCGTCCGCGGGTCACCGGTGGCGACAGCTGGCGTCCGGTGCGGTCGGATCAGGCGAAGATCGGGTCGGGCGTTCCGTCGCGTCCGCTCTGGATGTAGGCGCCCGCCATCGATGTCCCCATCGGCGAGATGTCCGACCAGTCCACTCGCAAGGCGCGCCTCGCGATCTTCCAGGTGTCGTTGCGTGATTCGAACCGATCGATGTAGCGACCGTTGAACGCGAGCAGTGTGCGCTCGCCGCCCGGCACCGTGATGACGTGGTACGCCAGCACGTACGACTCGACCAGAGCGGTGTGGCCGTCGATCTCGATCGTCACGTTGCTCAACCGGTGCTGTGTCGCTGCGAACTTCGCTCGCAATGAGGCCAGCACGTTCGGCACGAAGACGGCGATCGGTGTGGGCTCGCCGCTGCCGTAGCCGTCGAGCATCGCATCGGCGTGGAATGCGGCCTCGATCGCGGGAGCGTGCAGACGATCGATGCCGCGGCAGTAGCTGCGGAGTGCATCGTCGATCGCGGCGCGGACCTGGAGGTCGGTCAAGGAGACAAGGGCGGTCATGGGCCGAACCTATCCACCGTGCACACGTTGCTTCGAAGGGTGCCACGTCCGGGTCGTAAGCTCTGGCCTCCATGACGAGCGCGGCGACCAATCAGCCATGACCGGCGACGACATCACGGGCGACGACATGCCCACCGACGACATTGCAAGGGGGCACGCCGAGCTCGGGGATCTGACCGGTCTGCGTGATGGGCAAACACAGGTGTTCGCCGACCTCGGCGAGCACGGCGTCGTGGTCTGCCGAGTGGCGGGAGCGCTGTACGCCGTCGTCGACAACTGCTCGCATCGCGACGCGAAGTTGTCGGAGGGTCGGCTGCGTGGAGCGCTGCTCACGTGCCCCTTGCACGGAGCTCAGTTCGACGTACGCACAGGTGCGCACCAAGGCCCACCGGCGGCCACTCCCATCGCGTGCTTCGCGGTCACCGAACGCGATGGCACCGCGTTCGTCCGCCTCGACGCCTGAGTCCGCCGCGCGTCAGCCGATCGGCGTGACGGGGTCCTGCCCGGCCAGGATCGCCAGCGCATTGCGGGCCGCGAGCGTGGCCATCGCGGTGCGGGTTTCGACGGTTGCCGACCCGAGGTGCGGGATCAAGACCACGTCATCGCGATCGAGCAGGCCGCTGTGCACCTGGGGCTCCTTCTCGAACACGTCGAGACCGGCGCCGGCCAGCTCTCCTCGCTCGAGGGCGGCCACGAGCGCCGCTTCGTCGACCACGGGACCGCGGGCCGTGTTGATGAGGAACGCCGTGTTGCGCATCGACGTCAGCTGTGCTGGACCGATGAGGTGGTGCGTCTCGGGCGAGTAGGGGCAGTGCAGCGAGATCACGTCGCTCGTGGACAGCAGTTCGTCGATCGACAGGTACGCAGCGTCGAGTTCATCGGTGATCGCCTGATCGACCGGGCGGCGATTGCTGTAGCCGATGGTCATGCCGAACGACCTCGCTCGACGGGCCAGGGCGGTGCCGATCTGGCCCATGCCGACGAGCCCCAACCTGGCGCCCTGCAGGCCGGTGCCGAGCATCATGAACATGCCCCATTGCCACGGCTCGCGAGAGCGGATGAGCCGTTCGCCCTCGGCCAGTCGGCGCGTGGTCATGAGGATGAGCGCCATCGCGATGTCGGCGGTGGCGTCGGTGAGGACACCAGGTGTGTTCGTGGCGATCACGTCCCGCTCGCGGCAGGCGTTCACGTCGATGTTGTTGTACCCCACGGCGACGTTGCACACGGCGCGGAGCTGCGGGCCGGCGGCGTCGAGCAGTTCGGCATCGATCTTCTCGGTGAGCAACGACACGATCACGTCGGCACCGGCCACGCGGCGCAGGAGCTCGTCTCGTGGGATCGGTGTGTCCTCTGTCCAGGCGGAGACGCGGTGATCGGCGCCCTGCAAGAGATCGAGGCCCGGCTGCGGGATCTTGCCGGTCACGACGACGGTGCCCACGACATGGGCGCTCATCCCGTCACCCACTGACCCAGCGTGTCGAGGGCACGGGTGATGTCGGACTCGGCGATGCCGGAGTACGCGAGGCGGATGTACTGCTCCACCTCGCCGGGCTGTGGGCGTCCGAAGTGTCGCCGGGTGCAGAACGACACCCCCGTCTCGTGCAGGGCTGCGGTAGCGAAGTCAGCGACGTCGGTGAAGCCCCGTGCCGCCATCGCGCCGGTCACGTTCACGAAGAGGTAGAAGGTCGCGTCGGGTCGGGCGGTGTGCATGCCCGGAATAGCGTTCACGCCGTCGACGGCTGCATCGCGCCGAACCCGCAATGCGTCGACCAATGCCTTGGGACCTGACTGGTCGCCGATGATGCCTTCGACGCCGGCCCACTGCACGAAGTGAGCGGTGCACGACTCGTCGTTGGTGTTGAGCTTGGCGATCTGCTCGGCCACCGCAACCGGGGCGATCGCCGCACCGAGCCGCCATCCCGTCATCGCGAACTTCTTCGAGAAGGTGTAGAGGATGACCGTGCGATCCTTCATGCCGGGAACGCTGGCGATCGAGGTGCTCGTGCCCGAGTAGCGCATCTCGAAGTACGCCTCGTCGCTCAGCACCCACAGATCGTTCGCGATCGCCAACTCGGCGACGGCCTCCATCTCCGCGCGGCTGCTCTCGGCAGACAAGGGGTTCTGCAGGTCGTTGTAGATCAACGCCTTCGTGCGCGGGGTGATCTGTGCGGCGAGGAAGTCGAGATCGAGGGCGAAACCCGTCGGCGTCTCGACGTAGCGGTACGGGACGGCCCTGCCGCCGAAGTACTCGATCTGGCTCTCGTAGATCGGGTACCCGGGGTTCGGATAGAGCACGTCGTCGCCGGGTTCCATCACCGTCTGGATGAACTTGCCGATCACCGGCTTGCCACCTGGTTGCACCACGACGTTCGAGGTTTGGAACGACAACCCGCGCTTGGCTCCGACATCTGCTGCGAGCGCTTCGCGCAACGGGGCGATACCAGCAGCTGCGCAGTACCCGGTCTTTCCGTCGGCGATGGCCCGGTCCATGGCCAGCACCACGTTGTGCGGTGTGGGCAGGTTCATGTCGCCGAGGTGGAACGGGAACACGCGATTGCCGCGCGACTCCCACTCGGCGGCGGCCGACGAGACCGCGAAGGCGGTTTCGGTACCGAGGTTCTGGAGACGCGAAGCGAGAGGCACCGCTGCAGTGTACATTTGATATATCAGCCGTGGACCAGGAGGTCGCCCACCCGGTCGCAGCGAGCGACCGGTCGGCGACCTCGATCGCGGGAAGGTCGGCCGAACGCTCGTCGAACGCGCGATGGGGTTTGTGCGGGCCGGAGCAGCCGCTACACTCCCGACGTTCTTTGACAACCCACTGGATCCGAGCAACGGAGAATTTTCATGAGCAAGGCGAAGTTCGAGCGCACGAAGCCGCATGTCAATATTGGCACGATGGGTCATATTGACCATGGGAAGACGACGTTGACGGCGGCGATTTCGAAGACGTTGGCGGATCGTGGGTTGGCGTCGTATACGCCGTTTGATCAGATCGAC
>JANNQK010000313.1:0-31847 GCA_031400715.1 Actinomycetes bacterium
GGCCCCGCCCCCGCCGCCCCCGCCCCCCCCGCGCCGCGCCCCCCCCCCCCCCCCCCGGCTTGCCAGAGGGGCGCCCCGCCCCCCAAAACCACACCCCCCGGGGGTGTGGGGTGGGTGAGGCTCAGCCGCCGAGTCGCTGGAGTTCTTTGAGGATCCGTTGCGGGCTCACCGGCTTCGGCGTGCCGAGCACCTGGGCGAACACGGTGATCCGGAGCTCCTCGAGTTGCCAGCCGAGTTCGATCACCTCGGACGTGATCTCGCTGCGGTCGAGCGTGCGCAGCAACGAGCCATAGCGCTGCTCGAGCGCATGGATCTCGTACAGGTTGCGCCGATCCTTGGCCGGGTCGTCGGGCAGCTTCTCGAGCCGCCGGCCGATGCCGCGCACGTAGCGCAGCAGGTCGGGCAGGCGGTGAGCTCCAGCCGAGACGACGAATCCGGGGCGGACCAGTCGATCGAGTTGGGCCAGAGCGTCCTCGGCGGAAGCCCTGACGGGGTCGGCCTTCAGCTTCACCAGGCGCTGTTCCACATCGTGGGCCGCAGCGAGGATCTCCGCAACGGTTGCCAGCGCCGTGGCCGTGCGGGCCGGCACGTCGTCGAGCGCGCGCTTCCGGAGCGAGACGAACTCCAGCTCGGCCCACACCGGGCCACCCGCTTCGGTGAGCACACGATCGGTGGTCGCCACGACGCAGTCGTGAACGAGTTCGTCGAGCGAGAACCGGGACCGGACGATCGTGAGCCTGGTGGCGTTCGTGAGCCTGGCCTCGGCCGCGCGCTTCGAAACCGGCACGGTGAGCAGGAGCAGGCGACGAACGCCGAGGCGCATCACCCGTTGCTGGAGTGTCGGGTTGGTGAGGACGCGAAGCGACACCGAGTCGCCATCGTCGACCAGTGCGGGATAGCCACGAACGATGTGGCCGTCGGCGCTGCCCTCGATCTCGCGAGGCAGATCGTCGAGGTCCCAATGGGTGATGCCGGTGCGCTCTTCGATCGGCATCACCCGCGCGACGGCAGAGCGCAGGCGCGGGTTCAGCTCGGAGCGGAGGGCGTCGAGGTCTTTGCCGACCGCGAGCCGGTTCCTCTGCTGGTCCTCCACCGAGAACGACACGCGCAGATGAGGCGACACCCTGTCGAGTTCGAAGATCCCGGGCGGCACGATCACTCCCGAGACGTCGGTGAGCGCGCGACCGAGCACGGCGAGGAACCTCTCGGTGGTGGGTTGGCTGGGGATGCGCCGCCACGCTGCGGTGGTGATCTCGCCGAGAGGATGCAGCTCCTTGCGGTAGATCTTCGGGAGCGTCCTCACCAGAGCGGTGACGAGCTCTTCGCGCATGCCGGGCACCTGCCAGTCGAAGCCGTCCATTCGCACTCGGTTGAGCACGGCGAGCGGGACGTGCACCAACACGCCGTCGTCGATCGCTCCGGGATCGAAGCGGTAGGTGACGTCGAGGGTGAGATCGTCGTGTGTCCAGGTACCCGGGAAGTCGCGAGGATCGAGCACGGTCTCCGACCCGCCCCGCAGCGCGGACAGCTTCTCGACGGAGAGCGTCAGCAGATCGGGATCGGCGGTGCGAGCGGTCTTCCACCACTTGTCGAACTCGCGACCGGACGTGACCCTGGCCGGCACCGACCGGTCGTAGAACTCGAACACGACAGCGTCGTCGGCAAGGTCGACCCGGCGGACCCGTTCGCCGAGGTCGCGCAGGCCGTCGACGAACGCGCGATTGGCGGTGAGGAACGCATGCGGTGCCGACCAATCGCCCTCGACCAGCGCGTGACGCAGGAACAGTTCGCGGGCCATCGCCGGATCGAGTCGGTCGAGGCCGATCGCCCGTCCGCTCACCACGGGCAGGCCGAACAGCGTGGCCCGCTCGGTGACGACGGCCGATCCGCGCCGGGCCTCCCACCGCGGTTCTTCGTAGGAACGCTTCACGAGATGCGCACCCAGGCGTTCGGCCCACTCGGGCTGGATGGGCGCGACGGTGCGAGCCCACAAGCGATTGGTCTCGACCACCTCGGCGGCCATCACCCAGCGCGGGAGGGCCTTGGCCACCGACGACTGACCGGCGATGGCGAACTTGGAACCGTGCGCACCCCGGTACTCGCGGGCGTCGCGGCGGTCCTGGCGGCTGCTGGGAACGAGTTCGTCGCCGGGGCTTCCCGGTCGGGCATCGCGCCCGTCGCGTCCTGTGGTGTCGCGCATGCCGATCTGTGACAGCAGACCCGAGAGCAGGGCCTGGTGCACTCGGTCGGGATGGCCGGCCTCGCTGCCGTGGCGGATGCCGAGCTGTCCGGCCACCTGTCGCAGTTGGCTGTACAGGTCTTGCCACTCGCGCACGCGCAGGTAGTTCAGGTACTCGCTGCGGCACAGCTTGCGGAACTGGCTCGAACCCAGCTCGTGCTGGCGCTCGCGCAGGAAGTCCCACAGACGCACGAACGCAAGGAAGTCGGAGCCATCGACGGCGAATCGTCGGTGCATCTCGTCAGCAGCCTGACGGTGCTCAGCGGGCCGCTCGCGCGGATCCTGGATCGACAGTGCCGAAGCGATCACGAGCACCTCGCGGACGCACCCATGGCGTTCGGCCTCGATCACCATGCGGCCGAGGCGGGGATCGATGGGCAGGCGCGAGAGCTGGGTGCCGAGCGGGGTGAGCCGGCGCTCCTCGCGGTCGTCGTCGCTGCGGATCGCGCCCAGCTCCTCGAGCAGTGCGAACCCGTCACGGATCGCCCGGGCGTCGGGTGGATCGAGGAAGGGAAACGCTGCCACGTCGCCGAGTCCCAACGCCGTCATCTGCAGGATCACCGATGCAAGGTTGGTACGCAGGATCTCGGGCTCGGTGAACTCTGGGCGCCCGAGGTAGTCGTCCTCGCTGAACAGGCGGATGCACACGCCAGCTGCGACACGGCCGCAGCGTCCGGCGCGTTGGTTGGCCGACGCCTGCGACACCGGCTCGATCGGTAGTCGCTGGACCTTCAGGCGCAGGCTGTATCGCGAGATTCGTGCCGCACCCGCGTCGACCACGTAGCGCACCCCTGGAACGGTGAGCGACGTCTCGGCGACATTGGTCGCGAGCACGACCCGCCTGCCGGGGTGGGACTGGAAGATGCGGTGCTGCTCGACAGCCGACAGCCGCGCATACAGCGGCAACACCTCGGTGTCGCGAAGCTTCAGGCGTCGGATCGCGTCGGCGGTGTCGTGGATCTCGCGCTCACCACTCAGGAACACGAGGACGTCTCCCGGCCCCTCGTGACCGAGTTCCTCCACGGCATCGATCACGGCCTGCACCTGATCGCGGTCGTCGTCGGGATCATCGCCGATCGGTCGGTACCTCATCTCGACCGGGAAGGTGCGACCTTCGACGGAGATCACGGGTGCAGGTCCGTCGGCGTTGCCGAAGTGCGCTGCGAAGCGCTCGGTGTCGATCGTGGCCGACGTGACGATCAGCTTCAGGTCGGGGCGTCGAGGCAGCAGCTGACGCAGGTAGCCGAGGAGGAAGTCGATGTTGAGGCTGCGTTCGTGGGCCTCGTCGATGATGATCGTGTCGTAGCGGCGCAACATCCGGTCGCGTTGGATCTCCGCGAGCAGGATGCCGTCGGTCATCACCTTCACCAGGGTGCCGTCGGCCACGCGATCGGTGAAGCGAACCGTGTATCCGACGGCCGAGCCGAGCTCGACTCCCAGTTCTTCGGCGATGCGCTCAGCGATCGTTCGTGCGGCGACGCGGCGGGGTTGGGTGTGGCCGATCATGCCGGCGACGCCTCGACCGAGCTGGAGGCAGAGCTTGGGCAGCTGGGTGCTCTTGCCCGAGCCTGTCTCGCCTGCGACCACGACCACTTGGTGCTGTTCGAGCGCGGCCGCGAGGTCATCCCAGCGTTCGCCGATGGGCAGGCCGTCGGCAGGCACCAGAAGGCCACCGGTGCGCAGCATGTCGAGCGTCGCGCCTCGCAGGGCGGCCCGCGGGTCGTCGCGATCGGGCGACGGGTCGGGCACCTCGGTACGGGCGCGACGGCGACGCGCCCCGTTGCGGGCGGGCTGGGCGCCTCGGCCGGGTGGAGCGGTGTGATCTGGGCGGCCTGGTTGCCCGACCGTCTGCGGCGCGTCGTCTGTCATGACCGACTCGACGGTACTCGGACCTTGACGGGATGGCGTCGTGTGATTCGGCCATCGGACCGAACGGGTCGGCCGACGGATGAGCCGCACGCCGACGCATCGAACCACGGGGGAAGTGTGGTGGCGACTCGTGCGGCGTGCGGTGCTCCCGCCGTGCCACGAGTGGCCAGCTGTGGGGCGCTGGCCCTCGTGGCCTTGAGGGCTCAGCTCGGGGGGATGAGCACCTCGGCCAGCACGTGGATCACTCCGTTGGTGGCCTGTACGTTGCCCACCGCCACCGGGATGCCGTTGACGAACGTGGTGCCTGCCTCGTCCTTGGTGATCTTCAGTTCGATCCCGGCGACGGTTTCCAGCGTGTCACCGTCGCTCATGTCCGACAGCGAGATCTTGCCGGGCACCACGTGATAGGTGAGCACGGTGGCGAGCAGCTCCTGATCGGATGTCACCGCATCGACCGTCGCCTGCGGCAACGCCTCGAACGCAGCGTCGAGTGGTGCGAACACGGTGAACGGACCGTCACCCTTCAGCGTGTCGATGAGGTCGGCCTGGGTGACCAAGGTGGCCAGTGTCTCGAATCCGGGCAGGGTGGTTGCGACGTCGATGATGTCACCGAGCGGCGGCACCAGCACGTCGCCCATCACGTGGATCACGCCGTTGGTCGCGGCGACGTCGCCGGCGGCCACGGCGTTGCCGTTCACGTACACCTGATCACCGACGTGGCTGATCGTCAACGGAATCCCGGCGACCGTCTGCAACTCGCCGTCCTTCAAGTCGGCCAAGGCGACCTCGCCTGCAACCACGTGGTACGTCAGTACCGTCGCGAGCAGGTCGTTGTCCTCGACGGCGCGCAGGATGTCGGGTGGGATCTTGGCGAACGCCTCGTCGGTCGGCGCGAACACGGTGAACGGGCCGCCGCGCAACGTGTCGACCAGGCCGGCGTTGACCGCGTACGCGGCGAGCTGGGTGAAGAAGGTCGCCTGCAAGGCGGTTCCGACGATGTCGTACTCCTTGTCGGGCATCAGCGTGGTCGTGGGCGCGACCGTGGACCCCGGCGTGGTGGTGGGGGGAGCGACGTCCGCCGGGTCATCCGAGCACGACACGGCGACGACGGCGACGACCATGGTCAGCGCCAACGTCGAGATGACGCGTCGCCGACGTGAAACAGGGTTGTGAGGCACGGAGTCGACCGTACCGACGGGGTCGGGAGGCCGGGCAGGGGCGCAGGTCACCGGGGCGCAGGACCAAAGTCCCGGTTCCCGGGTGAGTTGGGATCGATCGACTCGCCATCCGGAGCCGCGTGACTCGTTGACCGCCGTCGGTCGGCATGGCTACCGTTCGACGTGTTCGCCGTGGGGGCGAGCGTGGGAGGCGACCGTGGGGAAGATCACGTCAGCATTCGTTGCCGTCTGCGCGACCTCGACCGTCATGGCTGCGGCCGTGACGCTCGGCGCGCCTGCACCGCCGATCGTTCATGCAGATGGCGCCGGCGTGGGTTCGCCGTGGGTGGTGAGCCTGGGTGATTCGTACATCTCCGGCGAGGCCGGACGATGGGCGGGCAACAGCAACAACAGCTCGTCGAGCGTCGACGCCGGTAGAGCCGCCGCCTACAACGACAATGCGACTGCCACCGCCGAGCAGATCGCGAGATGCCATCGCAGTACAGCTGCGGAGGTACACATCGGTGGTGGCATCTCGAGCATCAACCTCGCATGCTCCGGCGCTCGCACCGCGACGTTCACGAGCTCCGACGGATACTTCAAGCCGGGCATCGACTTCTACGCGAGCGGAGCCAACAAGGGTCAGGCGTTGATGCTGCAGGAGTTCGCCACGACGCACAACGTGACGATGATCCAGCTGTCGATCGGCGGCAACAACTTCGGGTTCGCCGACATCGTGCAGCGATGTGTCACGAACTTTCTCACGTCGCCGTCGTGGTGGCCGAACTACTGCTACGACGACGGTGCCGTCACCTCGAACTTCACTGCTGCGAACGTCACGGCTCAGACGAACGCGATCATCGGAGCGATCACGAACATCCGCACGGCGATGGCGAACGCCGGATACACGCCGGCGCAGTACACGATCATGACGCAGACCTATCCATCGCCCATCCCGCGAGGGTCGGGGTTCCGATACTCGCAGTCGGGCTTCACCCGGCAGAGCACCGGTGGTTGCGGCTTCTGGAATCGGGACGCCGACTGGGCCAACGACACGGCGCTGGTCACCATCAACAACTCGGTCAAGAACGCTGCCGCGGCTGCCAATGCCGTGAGTGGAAACGTCAAGGTGATGGACATCGCCGCGTCGTTCAACGGTCGTCGGTTGTGCGAGACCGGCGTGAACCTGATGGAGAACTCGGGCAGGGCCAACTGGACCGTTGCGGGTGCATCCGACAGCACCGAATGGATCGCCCAGATCCGCACACTGAGCACGGTGTTCGGTCCGTACTACGTGCAGGAGTCGGTCCACCCGAACTGGTGGGGCGAAAAGGCTCTCCGCAACTGCGTGCGCCAGGCCTACAACAACGGCTCACCTCGGGGTGGCACGTGCACTCGGGGCACCGGGCTGAATGCGAACGCCGAACCGAACATGCTGCTGCTGTAGATGATCGCTGCGGGCAGTTCTCGCCGCACGTCGGCATGATTCGGATGGCTCAGCACGACGATCCGATCGTGGTCGTCGGTGCGGGCATCGGTGGCCTCGTGACCGCTCTGAGCCTTCACGGCGAGGGCCATGCGGTCGAGGTGTTCGAATCGGTGACGGAGGTGCGTGCCCTCGGCGTGGGCATCAACCTGCTTCCTCACGCCGTGCGAGAGCTCGACGCACTCGGGTTGCTCGGCCAGATCGAGCGTGCCTCGGTCCAGCCGGCGACGCTGGCCTACTTCACCAAGCGCGGCGAGGCGATCTGGGACGAGCCTCGCGGTGTAGCCGCCGGGTACCGGTGGCCACAGGTGTCGATCCATCGGGGCGAACTGCAGCGGATTCTGCTCGAGACCTTCCTCGAACGCGTCGGAGCGGCTCATCTTCACACGGGCCATCATCTCGTCGACCACGACGCTGACGACGACCATGTCGTCGCCCATTTCGCGGCGCGGCGCGACGGGACCATCGAACGCAGCGTGCGTGGCTGCATCCTCGTTGCTGCCGATGGCATTCATTCGGCGGCTCGCTCGAGGCGGTACCCCGGCGAAGGCATGCCGCGGTGGAACGGTGCACTGCTGTGGCGCGGCCTCGCCAGGGTGCTACCGGTGCTCGACGGTCGAACGATGATCTGGGCCGGGCACCCCGAGCAGAAGTTCGTCGGCTACCCGGTGGCCGATCTCGCCGACGGGCACCAGCTGTTCAACTTCATCGCCGAGTTGCGCACCGGCGACACGGAGCTTGCCGAACGGGAGGATTGGAACCGGCCAGGCGTGCTGGAGGAGTTCATCGCACCGTTCGAGAATTGGCGGTTCGACTGGCTCGACGTGCCTGCGCTGATCCGTTCTGCTCCGGGAACGTTCCGATTCCCGATGGTGGATCGCGACCCATTGGCACGGTGGTCGTTCGGACGCACCACGCTGCTCGGCGACGCCGCTCACCCGATGTACCCGATCGGTTCGAACGGAGCGTCGCAGGCGATTCTCGACGCACGTGTGCTCACCGGCTGCCTTCGCGACATCGTCGACCCCGTCGCCGCTCTCGACCGGTACGACGCGGAGCGGCGTCCCGCCACGTCGGCCATCGTGCTCGCCAATCGCGGCCTCGGCCCGGAGTTGCCGATGCAGCTCGTCGAAACCCGCGCCCCCGACGGTTTCGTCAGCATCGACGATGTGATCACCCCCGAGGAGATCGCAGAGGTGACCGAGGGCTATCGCCGCACAGCCGGCTTCGCCCTCGCCTCGCTCCGCGAGGGCATGTCGCTCGCGGATCGCAGCTATGCCTGACCCGCGGGGGTTCGGCGGGCGAGTCAGTCGTCGTCGATCTCGGCGTACTTCTGGATGCGGGCGGGGCCCGCCGGAGACAGCTTGAACTGCAGCTCGAACGGCTCGCCCCCGGGGCGTCGCAACAGGATGCGGCCGGCTGCCGCGGTGGTCGGGATCACGCGCTCGATCTCGAACGCACCCCCACACTCGGCACACCACCGAGCCGCTTGTGCCCGGCGGCGCTCGTAGTGTTCGTCGGGCGCGACGTTGTCGGCGAACAGATCGTCGGCTGCGGCGTCGTCCCATGATCCGAGGAGTGCGACCAGCCGCTCGGCGAACTCGTGCACCAGCGGCGCGTCGAGCGGCGGCTGTGTCGGGAACGCACCGCGTTCGAGGATCAGCTCGAACACGTCCTGGGTGAGCCGTGCCATCGGCGCATAGGTCACGTTCGACACCGCCACCATGCCGATGCCTCGCTCGACCGCCCACCGCATGTGCGACCCATAGCCGGGCAGCCCGCCGGAGTGCGCCACGACGCGACCCATCCGGTGGCAGTTCCTGATGCGCAGCCCGTACCCGTAGCCGTTCACGGCGGTGCGACCGGGCAAGGGCATCGTGCTCGTGAAGCGGTGCATCTCCTGCATCTCGCGTCGTGACGCCCGCGACGGCGCACTGTCGTCGGCGCCATCGCGCGCGGGGAAGGCGTCGGCCAGGAACGTGATCCACCGCATCACGTCGTTCGGCGTGCTCCACAGTCCGCCCATCGGAGCGATCTCGCCATCGCCGAGAGGGTCCGATCCCTCGGGGACGAACGCCTCGTCGCGCCATCGGTACGGGCGCGCCCAGTCGTCGTGCTCGGGTCGCAGCCACGTCGTGCGGGTCAGGCCGAGCGGTTCGATGAGCCGCTCGGTGATCAGGTCCTGCACGCGTCGCCCGGTGGCGCGCTTCACCACTCGTCCGAGCAGACCGAAGCCGAGGTTCGAGTAGTCGAACGCGCTGCCGGTGGGGCCCGAGAACACGACGCCGTCGCGAACCACGGCGTCCATGCCCTCGTCGTCGATGTCGAGGTGGCGGTCACCCCAGGGATTGTCGGTGACGAAGCCTGCCGTCATCGTCAGGAGATGGCGGACTCGGATCGGCGCGGCATCCTCGGTCGGGGAGCGCAACGCGGCGAGCTCGGGCGCGTGGTGGCCGATCGGGTCGTCGAGCGACAGCGCGCCTTCGTCGCGCAGCGACAGAACCACAGCGGCGGTGAACGACTTCGTCATCGACGCGATGCGGTACACGGTGTCGGCCGTCGGCATGGGCATGTGCTCGTCGTCCCACGAGGCCCCCGTGGTCGAGACCTGGCCCTGGCTGACCAGGCCCCAGCTGATCGATGGGCAGTGGTGCTCCGTCGCGAACTGTCCGACGAGCTCGGTCGCGGCCTCGACGAGCTCGGGGGCGAGCTCGAACGGGGTGTGGTTCACAGAGCGCCCATGATCCCGTCGAACAACTCGTCGTACGTGTCGGTCGCAGGGAACTGCGGGAACTGCGCCTTGATGGAGCCGGGTGCGTGGAACCAGAAGCCGGCGTGCGCGGCATCGAGCATCGCCGCGTCGTTGTAGGAGTCGCCTGCCGACACCACCCGGTAGTTGAGGCTGCGGAAGGCGTTCACCGCGTGGCGCTTCTGATCGGGCATGCGCAGGCGGTAGTCGACGATGCGGTCGTCGCGCACGACCAGTTGGTGACACAGCAGCGTCGGCATCCCGAGGTGCCGCATGAGCGGCGCCCCGAACTGCTCGAACGTGTCCGACAGGATGACCACCTGGGTGCGCGAGCGGAGTCGGTCGAGGAAGTCCCTCGCACCCTCCATCGGGCCGAGGCCGTCGATCACGTCCGCGATGGTGCTCATCGTGAGGCCGTGCTCGGCCAGGATCGCCAGGCGGTACTTCATCAACACGTCGTAGTCGGGCTCGTCACGGGTGGTGCGCCGCAGCATGTCGATGCCCGTTCGCTCGGCGACAGCGATCCAGATCTCGGGCACCAACACCCCTTCCAGATCGAGGGTCACGAGCGTCTGCTGGGGCGTCGCGTCGACGCGGGGATCTGGCGTACTCACGCTCACATCATTCCCGATCGGCCCGGCGACCGGAAACCCGACGCTCCGAACCAGCACCCTCGACGAAGGCTCCGGACTGGCCCTGGTGCGTTCACGGCTCGGTACTGTTGACCCGTCAGGGCACACCAAGGGAGAACCGATGTCACAGAGCCACCAGCAGACCGCGCGGCCATCCACGATGATGGACGACTTCCCGCTCGTCGTCGGATCGCTCTTCAAGCACGGCCGCCAGGTGCACGCCAACAGCAAGGTCGTCACCTACACCGGTGATGGCTACGTCGAGTCGACCTTCGCCCATGTAGCCGAGCGGGCCGACCGGTTGGCCGCTGCGCTGGCCGACCTCGGCGTGCAGCAGGGCGATCGCGTCGGCACGTTCATGTGGAACAACCAGACCCATCTCGAGGCGTATCTGGCGATCCCCTGCATGGGCGCGGTGTTGCACACGCTGAACATCCGCCTGTTCCCCGAGCAGCTCGCGTACGTGATCAACCATGCCGAGGACAAGGTGATCATCGTCGACGCGTCGATCGCGCCGCTGCTCGCCAGAGTGCGCGACCAGCTCACCACCGTCGAGCACATCATCGTGAAAGGCGTCGGCGACACCTCGGGCCTCGGCGATGACCTGCTCGACTACGACACGCTCATCGACGCTGCGCCGACGGGCTTCGAGTACCCGGATGTGGACGAACGCTCCGGTATGGCCATGTGCTACACGAGCGGCACCACCGGCAACCCGAAGGGGGTCATGTACTCCCACCGCAGCACGTACATGCACTCGGTGATGGTGACGAGCACCGCCAACATCGCCCTCAGCGAGCACGACAAGATGCTGGTGATCGTGCCGATGTTCCATGCCAATGCGTGGGGTGTGCCGTACGCGGCCTGGATGATCGGCGCCGACCTCGTGTTCCCGCAGCAGTTCCTGCAAGCAGGTCCACTGTCGAAGGTGATCGCCGAGACCAGGCCGACGCTCACCGGTGCTGTTCCCACGGTGCTCAACGATCTCCTGACCAACGCGGCAGACACCGACATGAGCTCGTTCCGCCTGGTGATGTGCGGTGGCTCGGCCGTTCCCCGCAGTCTGATCGACGGCTTTCAGCAGACGTTCGGCGTGCCGATCGTGCAGGGTTGGGGCATGACCGAGACGAGCCCGGTGTGCGCGATCGGCCATCCGCCGAAGGACATGGCAGGGCTGTCCGAGACCGACTGGCGTGTCAAGACCGGCCGGATCATCCCCGGGGTCGAGTTGCGGATCACCGACGACAACGGCGACGTCGTCGCCTGGGACGGAGAGTCGTTGGGGGAGATCGAGGTGCGCGGCTCGTGGATCACCGGCGAGTACTACAACGTCGACGATCCCGAGAAGTTCCACGACGGGTGGTTGCGCACCGGCGACGTCGCGTCGGTCCTGCCGAACGGGTACGTGATGATCAGCGATCGGGCCAAGGACGTGATCAAGAGCGGAGGCGAGTGGGTGTCGTCGGTCGACCTCGAGAACACCTTGATGGGCCATCCCGATGTGGTGGAGGCGGCCGTGATCGGGGTTCCCGACCCTCGGTGGGACGAGCGCCCGATGGCGTGCGTGGTGTTGAAGGCCGATGCGACCGTGACCGCGGAGGAGCTTCGGGCGTGGCTGAGCGAGCGGACCGCCAAGTTCTGGCTCCCCGAGCGATGGAGCTTCATCACCGAAGTGCCCAAGACCAGCGTCGGCAAGTTCGACAAGAAGGTGCTTCGGGCCAGGCATCACGCCGGCGAACTCGATGTGGAGATCGTGGCCTGACCCAGGGTTCGGCCCGGCTCAGGGGTTCGACACCAGCGCCATCTCGAAGTGCTCGGCTTCCCGATGCCGGAGTGCCCGGTTCACCCGTTGTCGCTCGAGCACCTGTTCCAAGGTCTTGGCCGACTGGGCGATCTCGTGCTCGGCGAAGAAGCTCTGCACGTCGGCGCTCACCGCATCGCCCGTGAGCAGCTTCACCGAGTCGACCATGAAGATCATCGTGTTCTCGGGAAACCGTTCGTTCGTGGCATCCCAGTGGCGACGGACGAATGCCCATGCCAGCTCTCCGTGATCTCGATTGGCGATGCATCGACTCAGGAGGAACGGTGCGTTCTGGGTGCGCACCTCGCCGCTCATCGCCAGCTCGCACGTGCGTTGGACCAGCTCGGCGGTGGGGAAGTCGCCCATCGCATAGAGGTTGCGGAGTTGTTCCTGGGGGGTCGGGGCGTTTCGGAACGCAGCCAGGAAACGCTCGTAGTCCGCGGCGTCGCCAGTCGCTGCCACCACGTTGGTCGCAGCGGCGACCAGCTCGGGGTGCACGCCGGTCGGCAACTCCCAGATGGAGCGGCATCGCTGCTGTGCGTCGGGGTCTGCACCCAGCACCGCGACGACGTTCACCAGCAGGCCGCGGAGCTTGCCGGCGAGGTCGCTCTCGCCGTCGAGAGGTTGCCATCCGAGGCGACCGAGCTCGGGTTGCGCGAGCGCGCGAACGCGTGCTCGGAATGCCTTGCGAGCATCACCTTCGACGAGTCGTCCCAACCCACGGAGAGCGATGGTCATCGACTGCCACACCGCGAGCTCGCTCTCGCCCGACAGGCCGTCGAGCAGGGTCATCATCTCGGCGGCGCCGAGGCGACCCGCGACGACCGCGTTCCACGCGTCGTCGACGAGGTTGTACCGCTCGACCACCGACATCGACGCGGCCGCTTCGCCGACGAGACGTGCCAGAAGCATGCTGTCGTAGGCGACTCGCACGAAGCCGTGTCCGCCGGCGTTGACGACCGTGGGAGCGTCGGGCCGGGGAAGGTGGACGCGCACCTCGTCGCCGTCGAGCAACACCTTCAGTTCGTGCGTCATCCCGTCAGCGTCGCCCACGCCATTGCGCACGTGCAGCGGCACGACGAACAAGCTCGCAGCTGCCTCGCCGAGGGCATCGTGATCGAACGAGAAGCGTTGTTGGGAGAGCACGAGGTGCTCGCCGTCCATGCGGGCGCTGACGAGCGGGTAGCCGGGCTGCCAGATCCAACTGTCCATCATCCGACGCACGGGGGTGTCAGGGTTGACGTCCTCGATCGCATCCCACAGATCGCTGGTGTCGGTGTTGCCATAGGCATGCGTGGCCAGGTAGCGCTGCACGCCGCGGCGGAACTCGGACTCGCCGAGGTACTGCTCGAGCATGCGCAGCAGGGCACCGCCCTTCTGATACGTGAGCACGTCGAACATGCCGCTGCAGTCCGAGGGTGCCTCGACGGGGAACTCCACCGAACGGGTGGCCGCCAGCGAATCGGTCTCGAACGCGATCGTTCGCTCGAGACTGAACGCGGCCCAACGCTTCCAGTCGGGCCGATACGCGTCACAACAGGCGACCTCCATGAAGGTCGCGAAGGCTTCGATCAGCCAGATGCCGTTCCACCACCGCATCGTCACAAGATCGCCGAACCACATGTGGGCGAGTTCGTGGGTGACCACGTCGGCGAGCACCTGCTGTTCCGCCTGCGTGCTCGTCGCCGTGTCGATCAACAACAGGTTCTCGCGGTAGGTGATGCAGCCGAGGTTCTCCATCGCGCCGGCGGCGAAGTCGGGGAGAGCCAGCATGTCGCACTTGTCGGTGGGGTACGGGATGCCGTAGTAGTCCTGGTACCAGCCGATCGCGAACGCGCCGACGTCGAGGCCGAACCCGGTGAGGTGCGCTTTGCCCGGCACGTGGACGATGCGCATCGGGATGTGGCCGCCACCCAGCCGGGGCACCATGACCGGCTCGGTGGCCTCGAGCGGTCCGACGACGAACGCCACGAGGTAGGTGCTCATCACCATCGTCTCGGCGAAGCGGATGACGTGCTTGCCGTCGGCTCGCACCGTTCGCTCCGTTTCGGCACCGTTCGACACGGCGAGCAGATGGGGCTCGATGACCAGGGTGACATCGAACGTGGCCTTGAGGTCGGGCTCGTCGAAGCATGGGAACGCTCGCCTGCAATCGGTGGACTGCATCTGTGTCGTCGCGATCACCTGCTCGGTTCCGTCGGCCGATCGATAGGTGCTTCGATACCAGCCGCGCAGCTTGTCGTTGAGGGTGCCGACGAACTCGAAGTGCAGCACCACCCGACCGGGGAGTACGGCGCGATGGAGCACCACCCGCTCCGTTACGTCGTCGAGTGTGAACTCGACCGGGGCGCCATCGATCGTGACCGAGGCGATGTCGAGCTCGAGCGCGTTCAACACGACCTCATCGGCGGCCTCGACCACCGTTGCTTCGATCGTCGCCGAGCCGGTGAACGTGGCCGCGTCGAGGTCGGGCTCGAGGACGAGTCGGTAGCGGTCGGGCAGCACGGACCGCGCAAGGCGGTAAGGGTTCGCGGTCATCGAGGCCAGCGTAACGCCCGACCCGATAGCCTTGTCCGACGTGCCCGAGCAACCGTCTGCGACGCCGATCGACGGTCGCATCCACAGCCAGTCCGACGCGCACTCCCCAGTCGATGTTGCAGCTGATGTTGCAGCTGATGTTGCGATTCGTTTCGACGTGGTCGGCGTCGGCAACGCGCTGGTGGACGTCATCTCCCATGCCGACGACACGTTCATCGCCACCCACGATCTGGTGAAGGGTTCGATGACCCTCGTCGACACCGACCGTGCGCTGCAGATCTACCGGGCCCTCGGCAGCGCGGTCGAGATGAGCGGAGGGTCGGCAGCCAACACGATGTGTGGCATCGCCAGCCTCGGCGGCAGCGCCGCGTACATCGGCAAGGTCAGCGATGACGATCTGGGCGAGGTGTTCGGCCACGATCTCCGTGCCGTCGGGGTGCAGTTCCGCCCTGGCCGGCCCGATGGCGAGACGCCCACCGGTCGCTGCATCATCGTCGTCACACCCGACGCCGAGCGCACCATGAACACGTACCTCGGCGTGTCGTCGTTGCTGTGCGTTCCCGACATCGACGAAGCGTCGATCGCGGCGGGCGCGGTGCTGTACATGGAGGGCTATCTGTACGACCGCGACGAGGCCAAGGAAGCATTCCGGCACGCTGCTCGCGTCGCCCATCGTCATGGTCGTCTCGTGTCGCTCACCCTCAGCGATTCGTTCTGCGTCGACCGGCACCGCGACGACTTCCGCGCACTGGTGTCCGACGAGGTCGACCTGCTGTTCGGCAACGAGCACGAGCTGGTGTCGCTCTATGAAGTCCCAACGCTCGACGATGCGATCGCTCGGGTTCAACTCGACTGCCAGCTGGCCGTGATCACCGTCGGCGACAGAGGGTCGTTGGTCGTCACCCCCGATGGCGTGCTGCACGCCCCCGCCGAGCCGGTCGATCGCGTGCTCGACACCACCGGCGCGGGCGATCTGTTCGCGGCCGGCTTCCTGTACGGCTACACGCGGTCGATGCCATTGGCCGAGTGTGCCCGCATCGGATCGATCGCAGCCGCAGAGGTGATCTCTCACGTCGGTCCTCGACCGCTGGTCGAGCTGGCCACGCTCATCTCCTGAGCTCGACCGCACCACCGGTCTACGCTGTCCCCTCGGCTCCCAGGTTGCTGTGGTATGCTGTGGTTTGCTTTGGTTTGCTTTGGTTTGCTTTGGTTGGAGGTCTTCCCGTGCCCGAATCTCGTACCGCTGCAGCGACTGCGGCCCGCTGGCTCGCCGCCGAGCCCGATGCCGACATGCGCGATGAGTTGCGCGCCCTGATCGACGGTCCCCTCGACGAGCTCGAAAGCCGCTTCTCCGGTCGGCTGCAGTTCGGTACCGCCGGGCTGCGCGGTGCCATCGGCGCGGGACCGCTGCGGATGAACCGACTGGTGGTGCGACAGGCCGCCGCTGGTCTGGTCGATCACCTGCTGGCCACCCATCCCGACGCTGCCGGGAGCGGGGTGATCATCGGTTACGACGCCCGGCGCAAGAGCGAGGTGTTCGCTCTCGACACGGCACGGGTCTGTGCCGCGCGCGGTGTGAAGGCGATGCTGTTCCCGCACGTCGTACCCACGCCGGTGCTCGCCTGGAACATCGTCGGCACGAACGCGGTCGCCGGCGTGATGGTGACCGCGAGTCACAACCCCCCTGGCGACAACGGCTACAAGGTGTACCTCGGTACCGGCGCGCAGATCGTTCCGCCGGCCGATGAGCAGATCGCAGCGAGGATCGATGTGGTCGACCCATCCACCGTCGAGTTGTCGTCCGAGGATCACGAGCTGATCGAGGTACTCGATCGCCGCCTGGAAGAGGCCTACTTGGCGTCGGTGCGCGGCGTGCGCTTCCGCCCCGATGTGTCGGGCACACCGGTCGCCTACACCGCGCTGCACGGCGTGGGAGGTGCGACGCTCGTCGCTGCGTTCGAGCGAGCCGGTCACACGCCTCCGGTGGTGGTCGCCGAGCAGCACGTTCCCGACGGCACGTTCCCCACGGTCGGCTTCCCGAATCCGGAGGAGCCGGGTGCGATGGACCGGGTGATCGCCCTGGCAGCCGTCAGCGGTGCACGCGTGGCCATCGCCAACGACCCGGACGCAGACCGCCTCGGTGCAGCGATCCCCACGCGATGGCCCGCCCCGTCGCCCGACGACTGGCGCAAGCTCGGCGGCGACGAGCTCGGCTGGTTGTTGGCGGATCACATCCTGCGCCACACCGAAGGCGCCGACCGGCTCCTGATCACCACGCTCGTGTCGTCGTCGTTGCTGGGGCGGATGGCCGCCCGCCACGGCGTGCACGCTGCGGAGACGTTCACCGGCTTCAAGTGGATCGGCCACACCGTGCTCGAACGACCGGACCAGCGGTTCGTCTTCGGCTACGAGCAAGCGCTCGGCTACCTCGTGACGAGCCGTCCCCTCGACAAGGACGGCATCACCGCTGCGGTGCTGCTCGCCGAGGTGGTCGCACTTGCCGAACACGAGGGAAAGCAGGTGTACGACCTGCTCGCTCAGATCGTGGCCGAGTACGGAGAACACGCGATCGCCGATCTGTCCGTGAAGCTCGACCCGGTGCTGGGATCTGCCGCCGTGATGCGAATGCGCGAGCGACCACCGGCAGCCGTCGCCGGGCGATCCGTCACCGAGGTCACCTGGTACCCCGAGGCGACGCTGCTGCGTCTGCAGTGCGGCGGCGACCTCCGGTTGCAGGTGCGACCGAGCGGCACCGAGCCGAAGGTGAAGCTGTACGGCGAGGGCATGGCGATCGACCCCGCCCCGTACCTCGATGCGCTGGCGAGCCTGCTCGTCGCCGAGTGACTCGACCTGCTCAGGTCTGCTCAGGTCTGCTCAGGTCTGCTCAGGTCTGCTCAGGTCTGCTCAGGTCTGCTCAGGTCTGCTCAGGTCTGCTCAGGTCTGCTCAGGTCTGGCGAGCGAGCAGCACGGGTGCCGCCTCGTCGAGGTGCGCCACCCAGGCCTCGGCATTCGTCGGTTCCACGATCGGCAGCACGACGAACTTCGTGGTTCCCACCGCGACGAACCGATCGATCATCGCGATCAGCTGGTCCCACCCGTTGGGCACCAGTTCGTTCGGATCGGAGAGGTCGGGCCGACGCTTGGCCAGGCCCGCCAGCACCGGTTCGGGCACGGGTCCGTGAGCGTAGGGAATGAGCGCTCCGTAGTGGTCGTCGTCGATCGTCCGATCGTGATCGCGCAGCGTGGCCTCGATCGTTTCCCGGCCACGTGCCGCATCGTCGGGCGTGACGAAGCTCGGTAACCAGCCGTCGGCGAGTCGGCCCACGCGCCGCAGCTCCGAGGGGGCGATACCGCCGAGCCACACCTCGAGGCGTTGCTGGCGAGGAGCTGGGAGCACCCGGAGGTTCTCGTACTGGTAGCGCTCACCGTGATGGGTGAACGGCTCGCCGGTCCAGGCCTTGCGTAGCACCTGCATCGACTCGTCGAACCATGCGGCTCGCTCCGTGCGATCCACGCCGAAGGCCTGCTGCTCGCGGGGGTCGGCGACGCCGAGCCCGAATGCCGGCAGGAGCCGCCCGTCCGACAAGCGGTCGAGCGTGGCCAGTTCCTTCGCGAGGACCACCGGATTGCGGCCCGGCAGCACCATCACGCTCATGCCGAACTTCAGCTTCGTGGTGCGACCCGCAGCGAACGACATCGCGACGAGTGGGTCGGGTGACTCGCCGCTCAGCCGCTCGCTCAGCCACAGGCTGTCGAATCGGAGCCGCTCGAGCGCATCGACGACGGTGGCAAAGCCGCCATCGTTGAGCTGCGTGCGCACGCCGAGCCCGAACCCGATGCGGACCTTCACTCGACAGGCCCGTTCGATGCGAGTGTGGATGCGAGTGTGGATGCGAGTGTGGATGGGAGTGTGGATGCGATGACGTCGGCCGTCTCGTCGGGCGCCGAGGCGAACGGCGAGTGATCGGTCTCGAGCGTCACGACGTTGGTGCAGCGGGTGGACATGATCCGCTGGTGCTCGGGGTGGATCGCCCGGTCGAGCGTGCACAGCACGTAGGTGGACGGGATGGAGGTCCGCGGTGTGCCGGTGACGGGTTGGCCAAATGTGGCGATCGGCTGCGGAGACAAGCGAGCCAGCGCCGCCGTGGCCACCTCCGACGAGCACGAGCCGTACAGCGCTCCGGCAGCGAGGTCGGGATCGAGCACGCTGGTGCCGTCGTCGCGCATCCGCATCGCCGCACCCAGCTCCACCTCGTGGCGAGGCATGGCGCCCAACGCGCCCATGACACTCTCGCCTTCGTCGAGCGCGAACGCGGTGAGGTACACGAGGTGCTGGACGTGTGGGCTGTTCACCGCGGCCTCGGTGATCACCGCGCCGCCGTAGCTGTGCCCGACCAGCACCACGGGCCTGGCCAAGATGCCCAACACGTCGACGACGTGCTGGGCATCGCCGTACAGATCCCCCAACGGCAGTGTCGACGCGCCGTGGCCGGGCAGGTCGAGCGCCATCGACGCGATCCCCCGGACATCGAGCCGAGCCTGCAGCGCAGCCCAACACCACGCACCGTGCCACGCACCGTGAACGAGGACGACCAGAGGGGGCTGCGGCGGGGACGGGGTGTCTGCGGACATGGGGGAATCGTTGCACAGAGCACGCCGTCGATCAGCCAGCGCCGATCCAGGTCTTGACGCAGAGTGGGTCTTCTTGATAGGACACATACTCTCTCTTGACGAGAGACAGAGGAATCCAGAGAAAGGACGGACCCATGAAAGGCGCCCGCTGGTCATGAAAATGTGGCGAGTTCGTCGTTGATGAGGTCGCCATACGCCGAAACGTTCGAGGCGCCATCCTCACGGGCGGCGCCTCGTGCGCGCTCGAACTCGTGACTGCGGCGAATCCCTGACCGATCGGAGCCGCGATCGGACCGCGGTGACCGTGTTCCCGGTCAGTCGCGATGGGCAGGTATCGGACGCGTGAGCTGGCCACTCTCGAGATGGAACCAGCTGACGATCGACGCCGCGACGATCACCATCACGACGAGTGCGGTCTCGCCCACGACGGTCGCCAGCGCGAGTGCAGCGGCGGCGGCGAGGATGCTGACCACGAGCGCAAGGCGGCAGCTCGCGGCCCAGTCGACACGCAGCTCAGCGTCCGCGTCGAACCGGTTGCGTCGATCGGTCGCCTGTTGCGTCTCGCTGAACTCGTCGATCCCCATCGCGCACCCCGTGCCCCTCATGTCCATCCGACGCCCACACCTGTGACGTCGGCTCTGTGCCGTCACTTCTCTGCCGGCGGTTCTGTGCCGTCACTTCTCTGACGTCACGGCTCCCCCGACGGTTCCTTCTTCGACGGATTTGTCGTGCACCTGGAGCATTTGTCATGGAATCGGCACACTGGCAGGCTCTCTCCCATGACGCTGCAACCGCTCGACCTGTTCCGCCTCGACGATCGGGTGGCCGTCGTCACCGGCGCCTCCTCCGGTCTCGGCGACAGATTCGCTCGGGTGCTGCATGCGGTGGGGGCGACGGTCGTCGTGGTCGCCCGGCGAGCCGACCGGCTGTCGGCCCTCGCGAACGAGTTGGCGGGTTCGGTGCCGATCGCCGCCGATCTGTCGGTCGCCGCCGATCGCGAGCGGGTGGTCGCCCAGACGATCGAGCGTTTCGGGCATGTCGATGTGCTGGTGAACAATGCCGGCATCGGGCACAAGGTGTCGGTCGAGCGCGAAGACCTCGACACGTTTCGACAGGCCATGGAGCTCAACGTGACCGCCGTGTGGCACCTGTCGAAGCTGTGCGCTCCGTCGATGATCGAACGTGGTGGCGGCAGCATCGTGAACATCGCGTCGATGCTCGGCCACGTCGGCGCCACGCCCGTGAAGCAGGCGCACTACTGCGCATCGAAGGGTGCGGTGGTGAACCTGACCCGCGAGCTCGCACTGCAATGGGCTCGCAAGGGCATCAGGGTGAATGCGCTGTGCCCGGGGTGGTTCCCGAGCGAGATGACCGCCGGCATGGACAGCGACGAAGGCAGCCAGGCGTTCATCCAACAGATGTCGCCGATCCCGCGCATGGGCGATGCGCACGAACTCGACGGTGCACTGCTGCTGCTCGCGACGAAGGCCAGCACCTTCCTGACCGGTCAGAGCCTCATCGTCGACGGCGGCTGGACCGCCCGCTGACGACGCGATGAGAGGTGAGGGCGCCACCGGCGCTCATCTCTCATCTCTCGCGGTTGACGGCCGGGGTCAGATCGGAGGTCGGCGATGACTCCAGGGGCGAGCTTGCTCGAGCTGGCTCGCCACCCGTACCAACACGTCCTCACGCCCGTAGGCGGCGACGAGCTGTACCCCGACCGGAAGCCCGTCGGGTGTCCAGTGCATCGGCAGGCTGATCGCCGGCTGGCCGCTCGAGTTGAATGCGGGAGTGAACGCCACATAGCGAGCCGAACGCACCATCGGCGCCATCGGTGAGTCGGGATCGTTGGCGAACTCGCCGATGAGCGTGGGTGGTTCTGCCAGCGTGGGCGTCACCAGCAGATCGAATCCAGGTTGATCATCGGTGCCCACCCACCACTGCTGCACCGCCCGTCGGAAGGTCACGTTCGCGGCGAGCGCCTGGGCATAGTCGACGGCCGTAAAGCGCTTTGCGAACTCGCTCTGGGCCCAGTTGTGCAGTTCGACATCGTCGATCGTGAGCTCTCGTCCGATCGCCTCGGCGATCCTCACGAGGCCCATGCCCATGTTGGTGCTCCACAGCGCGCCGAACCTCGTCGCGAAGTCAGGGTTCTTCATCGCGTCCGGGTAGGACCGCTCGACGTGGTGGCCCAGCGACTCGAGCAGGGTCGCAGTGTCGTTGGCCGCGGTGGCGCACTCGGGGTGGATCGCTGCGCCGAAGGGGTGGTGGTCGAGCACTCCGATGCGGAGCCGACCTGGGTCCGCGCCCAGTTCGTCGGTGTACGGCCGGGACGGCGGTGGCGCGATCACGGTGTCGCCCACCCCGGGCCCGCGCACAGCATCGAGCAAGCGCACCGTGTCGCGCACGCTGCGGCTGACGCACAGTTCGACGCTGAGGTTGCTCTCGTCGCGGAACGGGCCGAGCGTGATGCGACCCTGTGATGGCTTCAGCCCCACCAGACCACAGCACGACGCGGGAATTCGGATCGAGCCTCCACCGTCGGAAGCGTGGGCGACCGGCACCAGGCCTGCGGCGACGGCTGCCGCAGAACCGCCACTCGACCCGCCGGGCGAGTGCGCGGTGTTCCACGGGTTGCGCGTGGGGCCCCACGCTTCGGGCTCCGTCGTCGGCAGACTGCCGAACTCGGGGCTGTTGGTGCGTCCGGCGGTGACCAGTCCGGCGGCGCGGAAGCGGCTGACCAACGTCGTGTCGGCGGGAGAAGGAATCGAAGCTGCCCGGAGTGCCTTGTTGCCGTTCGAGAGGACCTGGCCCTCGTACGCCGCCCAGAGGTCCTTCAGCAGGAACGGCACGCCTCGGAACGGACCCTCGGGCAACGGCTGCGCGGCCACGTGTCGCGCATGGTCGAACCAGCGGATGACCACGGAGTTCAGCGCGGGGTCGATGCGCTCGATGCGCTCGATCGCGGCCTCGAGCAGCTCGAGGGGCTGCACGTCGCCGTTGGCGACCAGCGCGGCTTGATCGGTGGCATCGAGCCAGCGGGTGTCATCGGCAAGTGAACTCATAGGGGGGTTGTAGCAGGTTCGGCTCGACGCAGCGTGCAGGTGCTCCGGCGGCGTGACGTGGCGATTCGCTTCAGTCGTCGGATCCGGCGTCGGGGTCGGGCGACGCCCCGGGATCGACGCCGGCAAGGTCGGGGTGGCCGGCCCATGGGCAGCGTTCCGCCGCCGCGTGTCGCATCATCGTGCGGTAGTTCCCCGTGAGACCAGCGGCCGCGGCCCGACCGACCCGGGTGCCCATCAGTTGGCCGAACAACTCGTCGTCGCGCAGCAGCACCTCGGGGTCCGTCACGATGGTGGCCGACGTCATGGTGGTCGATGCAAAAGCGACGTTGGGGATGGGTTGTACGCACGCGCAGGGGATGTGTCGGAAGAAGCGATGCACGCCGGGCTCCATGATCCGCAGGATGTTGCCGAGCGCGCTGCGGTACCAGTCGGTCTCGATGATGCCGTCCATCATCTGCACCCCACGCGATGGCCAGTTCGGCACACCTCGAACCAGAAGTGCCCATCCGGGAGACGTGCGGGCGATCACCCCGAGATCGAGTTCGATCGTGTTCTCCGACCGCGGGTCGGCGTTCAGCCAGGGCCATCCGACCGGATAGGCGGCTGTGGCCGCGTCGTCGCCGCGAATGGTCGCCAGCCGTGCCACCCACGAACGCTGACGCTCGGACACGATGTCGACGCCGCCCGACAAGCTTCGCCAGTTCGAGGTCGGCTCGCCCATGTCGTCGATGAACGACCACTCGGTGCGCGTGCCGTCCCACTTCAGCGCGAAGTCGGCCGGTGGGTACAACCACCATCCGAACCCCGACCCAGCGGTGACCGGTGGGCAGTACGCCTTCGCCCGGCCGGGCAGGAAGCCGCCGACGGTGTCCGATGCCGGCTTGGGCGGGGTCATGTCGTCGTACATGCAGTAGAACTCGACGACGGGCGCCGGCAACGTCGGACGTTCGAACACGTTCGAACCCTACCGCGACCTCGGTCGAGCCGAGACTCGACTCGACCGAGGAGGGGGGTGTCAGTCCGGTGCCCGTGTGTGCGCGAGCGCGGACTCGATCGTCGCGGTTCGGAGGCGGAACACGATGAGCGTGAACGCACAGGCCATCAGCCCGGCCGATGCGAGGTACGTCGCGCGTAGCCCCGCGACGGTGGCGATCAGTCCGCCGGCAAAGGCGCCGATCGGCAGCGATCCCCACGCAAAGAAGCGGAACACGCTGTTGACACGTCCGTACAGGTGGTTCGGCGTGAGCTGCTGACGGAGTGAGATCGCCGTGATGCTCCACATCGTGCCGAGCACCACCTGCACGGTCAGCATGATCGTCACGATCCACGCGCTCGACGTCGCGGCGATCAGGGCAGTCGCGGCGACAGGGACTCCAGCTCCGAGGAGCATCGTGGTCCGCCGACCGAGGTGGGCGACGACGCGATCAGCGATCGCCGCC
Source organism: Actinomycetes bacterium (assembly GCA_031400715.1). Classification (GTDB taxonomy): domain Bacteria; phylum Actinomycetota; class Acidimicrobiia; order Acidimicrobiales; family Ilumatobacteraceae; genus VFMC01. The sequence continues at coordinate 23,608 of JANNQK010000313.1, forward strand.
CCCAGGACCGCACCGATGCCGATCGTCGCGAGCAACCATCCGAAACCGCGCTCGGTGATGCCCAGCTCCTCTCGTGCGAACAGCACGAAGGTCGACTCGTAGACCATGAACGACATGTTCCCGAGCACGCCGGCGGCGATGAGCGTCTTCAGGATCGGGCTCCCGCCCAGGAAGGCGAATCCCGACCGGATGTCGTCGCGCCACGAGGGGCGGTCGATCGGGGTGGTCAGATCGACGGGAGATGTGTGCGATTCGAACGGTCGGAATCGCCCGCGCAAGGTGGTGGCCAGGGCCGCGGCGACGAGGAACGTCAGCGAGTCGACCGCGAAGGGGATCCACGCCGCAACAGCGAACAGCATCGCTCCGAGCGGTGGGCCGACGAAGGTGTTCCCGGTGGTCTCCGCCGCGAACCGCAGTCCATTCGCCCGGTCGAGGCGTTTCGTCGACACGATCGTGGGCAGGATCGCCTGCGAGGCGAGGTCGAAGAACACCTCGCCGGTACCCAGTCCGAGTGCCAGCATCCACAGCAACCAGATCGGGATGTCGGTGCCGGCGATGGCCAGGGCGAGCAGTCCGACCAACAGCGCACGGAAGACGTCGGCCACCACCAACACCATCCGTCGATCGAGCCGGTCGACGATCGCCCCTGCGGGCAGCGACACGAGGATCCAGGGCAGCGTGGCACACGTGGCGACGAGGCCGACCAGCGCAGGGTTGGTGGTCGCCCGCGACGCAAGGATCGGCATGCTGGCCAACAGCACACCGTCGCCGACGTTCGAGATCAGGCTCGCGGTCCACACCCGCCAGTACGACCCGCCGAGGCCACGATTGGTCGACAGGGCTCGCACGACGCCGAGATCGACGCGGACCTCACTGTCGATCGACTCGGTCACGAATGCCCCCTCTCAGACGTCGCCCCGGCTGGACGGTGACGATACACATCCGGACACATTCGGGCGGCTCGCCCGGTGGAACCAGCTGCCGCGATAGCGTCCGCGCTTGCTGTGCCCGACCCGCTCCCATCGCCACCTCGCGCGCCCGCCCACGAGTACACCTCGCGTGAACTGTGGCGATTCACGCCGGTCCGACGGCTGCTGCTGAGCAACTTCGCCATCTACGCCGGCGTGGCGTTGCAGGCCACAGCGCTGCTGAAGCAGGCTTTCGATCTCACCGGCAACGAGAGCGACATCGGCTTCATCGGCTTGGCCGAGTTCCTTCCCGCCATGTTGCTGGTGCTCGTCACCGGCAGCGTTGCCGACCGGTTCCCGCGCAAGGTGGTCGCGGTGATCGCGGTGGGCGGAGAACTGCTGTGTTCGGTCGCACTCGGCGTGTACGCGCTCAGCGAACCGACATCGGTGGGTCCGCTGTTCGTCATCGCCTTCGTGTACGGGGTCGCTCGTGCGTTCCAGGCCCCGGCCATTCGCTCGATGCCTCCGATGGTCGCGCCCGAAGGGGCACTGCCGCGGACCATCGCGCTGTTCTCCGCAACCTGGACCACAGCCATCATCGTCGGCCCGGCCGCGTCGGGTTTCCTGTACGCCGTCGATCCGTGGCTGGCGTATGCCATCTCGTCGCTGCTCATCCTGCTCGGGTGGTTGGGTCTGATGACGCTGAGGTTCGTCCGCCAACCAGAACCGCGCGACCCCGATGAGCGACCGACGCTGCACTCGGCAATGGAAGGGCTGCGATTCGTTCGCCGCACGCCGGTGCTGTTCGCGGCGATCTCTCTCGATCTCTTCGCGGTCCTGTTCGGAGGAGCGGTGGCCTTGTTGCCCGTGATCGCCGAAGAGCGTCTCGGCGTCGGTGACGTGGCGTACGGATGGCTTCGCGCGGCACCCGGCATCGGCGCTGCCGCCATGGCGATCGTCATCGCGGCCCGGCCGGTCACGCGTCGCATCGGTCCGACGCTGTTCATGGCGGTCGGGGTGTTCGGCCTCGCCACGCTCGTGCTGGGCACCACGCGCACGTACGCAGTGGCGTTCGCCGCACTGATCGTGCTGGCTGCGGCCGACATGGTGAGCGTGTTCATCCGGAGCTCTCTGGTGCCGCTGGTGACCCCCGATGACAAGCGTGGTCGTGTGCTCGCGGTCGAGAACGTCTTCATCGGCGCGTCGAACGAGCTCGGTGCGTTCGAGAGTGGGGTGGCTGCGCAGGCCTTCGGAACGCCGGCAACCGTGATCGGCGGGGGCATCGGCACCCTCGTCGTGGTCGGCGTCTGGGCGCTCGCCTTTCCATCACTCCGGCGGATCGATCGATTCGAAGACGTCGAGACCGAACGAACCCCGGTGTGACCGACGGGGCGGCCGGTCTGCTCAGAGCATGCCTGGCTGCGCAGCAGCCGCCACCCCGAACGAGTTCGAGACCGGAGCGGCGAAGCGGACTGCGGGACGTTCGGCGTTCTTCGCGAGCAAGGTGGCCGAGCCGTCGAGCAGGTTCCAGATCCACACGTCGGCCGGGCCGTCGCATCCGAGTGGGCGAGCGGCGACCACCAGTCGGGCAGCATCGAGCCAGCCGAGCGGCGACAAGGACTGACCCGCGAGCGGCGTGCCGTCGCCGACGGTGCGGGCACCGCCTGTTCGTTCATCGAGCACCTTCGCGCTGGTCACGCTGTTGCAGAGGCCGACCTTCCACGACAACGAACGCGTGGCCGCTCCCGGGGTGAGCTGCGAGATGGGCGCCTGTTCGCTGGTCAGCTCGAGCAGACTCAGGTCGCCGAGGAGGATCTGCTGGATCCGGAACTGGGCGCCGTTGTCCGTCAGGACCCACACGGCGTCGCCGGCGGGATCAGCCGCGAGTTCGAGCACGTCGACCGCCGGATCGGCGATCAGCGCGAGCGCTCTGACGCCGTCGCCTGCGTCGGTCGCTGCATACACGCCTCTCGTGCCGTCATTGGCATCACCGGCGGCAATGCGCACGCCGCCGCCCGGATGGGCGATGGCTGCGGTGGTACGACCGAGGAACGTGACATCCGCACGCTGGTTCGGATCGGCTGCATCGCGACGTACGAGGGTGCGGTCCGATGACGTGGGGCCGAAGATGCCCGCGCCCGACGGGAACTCCCACGACACTCGCGTGTTCGTCGGGTCGAAGCCACTGTTGCGCATGCCCTGCACATCGAAGATGGTGGATGATGCGATCAGTGCCCTGGTCGAGTCCGGCGACCACTCCACCGCCCCGCGCTGATCTGGCCGAAGTGTGGCGAGGCAGCGCACGATCGATGCGTCGAGCGACGTCCCGTACAGCCGATCGCCTACCGCGAACGTGACCTCTCCTCCCGGAATCGGATCCGCGTAGCCGCACTCGGTCTCGGGCAAGGTGACGAGCAAGGGGTCGTTGGGGTCGCTGCTCGAGGCAACGGTGGTGGTGGGTGCCGGTGTCGACACCGGCAGGATCTCCGGGGGCACCAGCGGCACGAGGGATGCGGTGGGCGGAGTGCTCGTGGTGGTGCACCCGGCCGACCCGACGAGCGCGATGCACGTGAGCAGACCGACGACGGAGATCGTTCGACGCAACGCCGAGCACACACCCGTGGATGTCGTCGTCATCGGCGCTTCACCAACCAGCGGTACCGCTGCGCCTTCTCGGAGGCCGACTCGGCGGCGAGCATGCCGACGCTCGTTGCCATCGTGGGGTAGACGTGCACCATCGACGCGATCTCGTTCAGCTTGAGCCCCTGCCGGATCGCGAGCGACAGCTCGTGGATCAGCTCGCCCGCCGCGGGTGCGAGGACGTGGGCGCCCACGATGCGTTCCTTTGCGGTCACGACGATGATTGCGCCGGCCGTCGCGTGATCGGTGCGAGCGCGATCGTTGTGCTGAAGGTCGACCCGCCAGACATCGACGTCCTCGCCGAAGCGTGCCTCTGCCTCGTCGGCGGTGAGGCCGGCATGGGCAAGCTCCGGATCGGTGAAGGTGCACCACGGAACGAGGTCGGAGCCCGGAGCGCGACCAGGGAAGAACATGTCGCGAACCGCCGCCACGGCGGCATGACCTGCGGCGTGCGTGAATCGGTCGCCGTCGGTGACGTCTCCGACGGCGTACACGGTGCGGAAGGTGGTGCGTGCCCGATCGTCGACCACCACGCCACCGCCGGTGCCCGAGCGGACCTCGATGCCGAGCTCGTCGAGTCCGAGGCCTTCGACATCGGGTCGTCGGCCCGTTGCCACGACCAACGCTTCTGCGTGCAGTTCACGCACACCGGCCGGGTCGTGCACGGTGAGCACCACGCCACCACCGGGTGCCCGCTGCACCGCCACGGCGCGGGCGTCGACCAACACCTCGACGCCTTCGTCGCGCAGCACCGTGGTGAGCAACGACACCAGGCTCTGCTCGTCGCGAGGGAGCAGCCGTGGACCGTCGTGCACGAGCGAGACCTGGATGCCGAGGCGGGCGAACGCCTGGGCGAGCTCGACCCCCATCGGTCCGCCGCCCAGCACGATCGCGTTCGATGGCGGTCGCTGCAGCGCGAACAGGGTCTCGTCGGTGAGCGGTTCGGCATCGTCGAGACCCGGCAGGTCGGGGAACGCGGGCCGACTGCCGGTGCACAGCAGCACGAACCGTGTCTGCAGCACGCGTTCGGTCGCAGCCAGCGCCGAGGTGGAGGACGCGACAGCTGGAGGGGTGACGGTGACCTCGTTCGGGCCGGTGAGCCTCGCGTCGCCGTACACGATCTCGAGCCCCATGGCCTCGTATCGATCGGGGTGATCGTCGGTGGCCGCAATCGATGTCTGCACCTCGCGCACCCGATGCCACACCAGGGCCAGATCGATCAACGGTTCGGATGCGGCGATGCCGAACCGGTCGGCATGACGGATGGCATGGGCGACCTTTGCTGCGGCCAGCAGCGCCTTCGACGGGACACCTCCGGTCCACAGGCACTCGCCGCCCACCTGAACTCGTTCGACGACGGCGACTCGGAGTTCGAGCGTCGTGGCGAACTCTGCAGCGGCCTTCCCGGCTGATCCCATCCCGACGATCACGAGGTCGTACTGATCGGGAGCCATCGCTGGACGACGTTACTGCTCCGTGCTCGGTGAGGGTCGCCACCGTCGCCGAGATCGGCGCGACGGATCGGGCCGCTCGAACGTCGAACAGGGTGCTCTCTCAGACCTGCTTGAATCTCGGCCGGGAGAGGACGAGAGCCATCATCCGGCGACCGACCGCAGACGTCGATCGCCCTCATCGCAAGGAGCAACACATGAAGAATCTCGCCAAGGAGTTCAAGGACTTCATCGCCGGCGGCAACATGATCGAACTGGCTGTCGCCGTCATCCTGGCGGGCGCGATCGGTCGAGTGATCGCAGCGTTCACCGACGGGATCATGATGAACCTCGTCGCCGCGATCTTCGGCAAGCCGAGCTTCGACGACGTTCGGATCAAGATCTCCGACAAGATCCAGTACGACGTCGATGGCAAGACGCCACTGACGGATGGCACCTACCTCGAGATCGGCAAGGTCATCACCGCGTTCATCGCCCTCGTGCTCACCGGTCTGGTGCTGTTCGCGATCATCAAGGCCTACAACAAGATGAAGAAGTCGGCCGAGGCCGCGCCGGCCGGCCCGAGCGAGGTCGACCTGCTCACCGAGATCCGCGACGCCCTCAAGGCTCGCTGACACGCAAGAAACGTGAGGCTCGCCTGAGTCTGACGTTGACGTCAACCGGCCGTCAGCCGGCTGTCTCGAGTGGTCGAAGTCGTTGTCGAAGAGCGCGGGTGACTTGCGTTGCCCGCGCTCCGCGACTGCAATGGTCAGTTCATGTCCCCCCGCCATGGCCACGTTCGCGCGTCCCGCGCCCTGAGAGCCTCGGCCGCGCTCTGTCTCGGCGCAGGTGTGATGGCGGGTCTGACGGGCTGCGGGGCCACGGCCGAGGGGACCGACACGACAGCGCCGCCAACGGTCGCGACGGTCGAGATCGGAGCACTGCCTGCACCTCTGCCCGCCGTGCAGACGAGCGACGTCGTCGAGAGCACGGTGCCGGACACGACGGAGGAGCCTGCCCCGACCACCACGGCGTTCGTCGCGCCTGGCAACCGGATCCTGATGATCGGCGATTCCATCCTGGCCTCCACCTCGAAGCGGTACAGCAACACCATGTGCGCAGCCCTCGTGCCGCTCGGTTGGCAGGTGGAGATCGAGGCCGAGGTGAGCCGAGGCATCGACTTCGGCGTCGATGTGATGCAGGCGCGAGGCGACGCCGACTGGGACGCCGGCCTGGTGTTCCTCGGCACCAACTACGGCAACGATGCGAATCAGTACCTCAAGTGGCTCAACCGGATCGTCAACGACTTCGATGGCGTGCCGGTGGTGCTGGTGACCGTCAGCGAGCACCGCGATCAGATGCGCGAGGTCAACGACGTGATCGAGGCGATGCTCGACGTGTACGGCAACCTGTCGATCGTCGACTGGCACGCGATCACCGAAGCCATGCCGAGTCTGCTGAACGAGGACGGCATCCACCCCACCCCCAAGGGTCGCGAAGTGCTGGCCGCCGCGGTGGCCGACCATCTCGGTCAGGCGCCCATCACGCCCGGCAGATGCCTCGATTCGGTGTTCACCGACGACAGTGCCGGCACGATCGACGGCCGGCCGAGTGGCGGCGGTGCGACCACCACCACCGTGAAGGCCGGCCAGGCCGGTACATCGACCACCACGACGACCAAGCCCGGTTCCGGCGGCGGTTCGGTCACCACGACCATTGCGATCACCTCGCCGTCGACGGTGCCGACGACCACGCCGACGACCACGCAACCTTCGTCCACGATCGCGTCGACGCCGACGACGACTGCCACGACCTCGCCACCGACCTCACCTTCACAGCCCCCATCGACCTGAACTGGGGGCCTGAACTGGGGGCCTGAACTGGGGTCAGGGCGCGAGCGCCTGCCATGGGTGGCCGGGCAGGTTGCGCAGCACGCCGTAGGCGACCGCGACCGCCAACAGGCAGGGTCCTGCCCACATCGGCAGGCGCGCCAACGGGTTGCGAACATCGCGGCCGAACGCACCGAGCGTCCACGTGCACCAGGTGGCCACGATGGCGAACAGCACCAGCGGGGTGAACACGTTCGACGACAACGCTGCGGCGGCATCTCCCCGCAGGAGGTGATGCGTCGCCCGGGTGAGCCCGCAGCCGGGGCACCACCAACCGGTGGCGGCGTGGAAGCCGCATGCGGGGAAGCGGCTGCCCTCGGCCGACGGATCGAGCACGGCCACCAACGCGCCAGCGCCGGCGAGCGCGCACCCGCAGGCCACAGGGCCGATCTTCGACCAAGGTGAGGACCGAACCGGCTGATGTGCGGCGTCAGGCAGCGCTGCCGTGGCAGCTGGTGTCACACCGTCGGTCACGAGCTTCGAGGCTAGTGCGTTGTGTCGGGTGGTTTCCCTTGACACCATGGAGGGCCATGTTGCAGGTGCAGGACGTTTCGGTGGAGGTGGGTGGCAAGTTCGTCGTCGAACACGCCAGCTTCACGGTCATGCCCCGCGACAAGGTGGGCCTGGTGGGCCGCAACGGGGCAGGCAAGACCAGCTTCTTCAAGGTGCTGGGTGGCGAGGTCGACCCCACGCTCGGCAGGGTGCTGCGCAAGGGCGGATTCGGGTACCTGCCGCAAGAACCCCGCATCGCAGGGCATCTCGAGGGTCGCAATGCCGTCGTGCACATCCTGTCCGGTCGCGGCATCGACGAGGCGATGGAGCGGATCGAGAAGCTTCGCATCGCGATGGAGGAAGAGACCAGCGATCGCAACGTCGCGCGCTACTCCAAGGCCCAGGACGAGTTCGCATCGTCAGGCGGCTACTCGGCCGAGAGCGAGGCGCGCAGCATCGCCGCCGGCCTCGGGCTGAAAGCCGACCGCCTCGAGCTGCCGATCGGCGTGCTCTCCGGCGGCGAACGTCGCCGCGTGGAGTTGTCGCGCATCCTCTTCGCCGGCAGCGATGTGTTGCTGCTCGACGAACCAACCAACCACCTCGACATCGACGCGAAGGAGTGGCTGCTCGCGTACATGCGGTCGTATCGCGGCGCGCTGCTGGTGATCAGCCACGACCTCGACCTGCTCGACGAGGCGATCACACGAGTGCTGCACCTCGACCGGCCCGCCGAAGATGCGACTGGCACCGTGGTGGAGTACAAGGGCACGTACAGCCAGTACCGCACCAGCCGCGCCGCCGACGAGGAGCGGCTGGCTCGCAAGGCATCCCTGCAGAGCAAGGAGATCGCCCGCCTGCAGACCGTGGTCGATCGATTCGGG
>JANNQK010000314.1:0-8485 GCA_031400715.1 Actinomycetes bacterium
GTCCATGATGATGTCGCTGAACGCCCCCGCCGTGCCGGGGCCGATGTCGAAGCCCTTGGCGCCGTCGGGCAACCGCACGCCGTAGGTGGCGAAGTTGCCGCCGGCGTCGAGGCCGACGAGGTCTTCGGGGAGGTGGATCGACTTGCCTCGCTCGCCTGCCGAGTCGAGCAAGCGCTTGCTGGTGTCGACCTGATCGGGCTCCCACAGCGACGCTCCGATGGGATTGCCCTGGGCCGCCAGGAACGTGAAGCACATCGCCCCACCGATCACCAGCGAGTCGACCGCGTTCAACAGCGCCTCGACGACCCCGAGCTTGTCGGAGATCTTCGATCCACCGAGCACGGCGACGAACGGGTGCTTGGGGTTGTTGCGCAGGCCGAGCAACACCTCGACCTCCTTCGCGAGCAGCAGACCCATTGCCGACGGCAGCGTCTTCGGCGGCCCGACGATCGACGCGTGGGCGCGATGACATGCACCGAACGCATCGTCGACGTAGGCGTCGATGCCGTCGATCAGGTGCGCGACGAACGTTGGATCGTTGCCCTCCTCGCCCGGATCGAAGCGAAGGTTCTCGAGCAACTCGACACCCGGTGCGAGCTCCGCGAGGCGAGCTCGCACCGGTTCGATCGAATACTTCGGGTTCGGCTGCCCCTTCGGGCGACCGAGGTGCGATGCGGTCACGACCGTCGCCCCGCGCTCGGTGAGCCAGGTGATGGTCGGGAGCGCGGCGCGGATCCGGAAGTCGTCGGTGATGACGCCGTTCTCCATCGGCACGTTGAAGTCGGTGCGAACCAGCACACGCTTGCCGGCGACGTCACCGAGATCGTCGAGGGTGGGGATACCGGACGGGAGATCGGGCATGGTCGGTGTCACCGCTTCTTGCGCTTGGCGGCCTTGGCGCCGGCGAACAGGGCGGTGTCGACCAAGCGGTTCGAATAGCCCCACTCGTTGTCGTACCACGACAGCACCTTCACCATCTTGCCCATGCTCATCGTGAGACCGGCATCGAAGATGCTCGAGTGCGGATCGCCCTGGATGTCGCTCGACACGATGGGGTCCTCGGTGTACCGCAGGATCCCCTTCAGCGGGCCGCTGGCGGCGGCCTTCTTGTAGGCGGCATTGATCTGCTCGACGGTGGCAGCCGTCTTCAGGTTGGCGGTGAAGTCGACGATCGACCCGGTGGGCACGGGCACACGCAACGACGTGCCGTCGAGCTTGCCCTTCATCGATGCCAGGACCAGGCTGGTGGCCCGCGCCGCGCCGGTGCTGGTGGGAACGATGTTGATCGCCGCACCACGAGCGCGACGAAGGTCCTTGTGCGGACCATCGACGAGCTGCTGATCGCCCGTGTAGGCGTGCACGGTCTGCATCAGGCCCTGCTCGACGCCGAACGCGTCGTCGAGCACCTTCACCAACGGCACGAAGCAGTTGGTGGTGCAGCTGGCGTTGGAGATCACCTTCTGGGTCGCGAAATCGAAGTCCTTGTGGTTCACGCCGTACACGAACGTCGCATCCGCGCCGTCGCACGGTGCCGACACGATGACGAGCGGGGCGCCGCCCTCGAGGTGGTACGCAGCCGTGTCGCGCTTGGTGAAGAAACCGGTCGACTCGATGACCACATCGACGCCGAGATCGCCCCAGGGCAGCTGCTTCGGATCGCGCTCGCTGAGCACGAGCAACTCGTCTCCGTCGACGGAGATGCCGCCCTTGGTGGGCTTGATGGTCTGCTTGAGCGAACCCATCACCGAGTCGTACTTCAGCAGATGCGCCATCGTCTCGAGCGAGCCCAAGTCGTTCACGGCGACGATGTCGATGTCGACGCCGCGCTCCTTTGCTGCCCGGAAGAAGTTGCGCCCGATGCGCCCGAAACCATTGATGCCTACACGAACCGTCATGACGGCCGTCCTTTCGTTCCTGAGTTCACCGCCGAGCTGGGCGGCCACGTTGTGGGGTCTGAGAGCCGTTGCGACTGTACCCAATGGTCGTGCACCGCCAGGTGTTTCCGCAGGGAACAAGGTCCCGACCGCGGCAACCCACCACGACATGTGCAGATCGGTGCGATCGGCAACGGAGATCGGCAACGGAGATCGGCGGGCGACGACCGAACGAGCTCGGGCGGCGATGGACGATCAGTGCAGCAGATCGCGGTGGGTGACTCGCGGCCGGTGCCCCTTCGAGCGCAACCACGACGCGAGCTCTTCGGTGAGCGCGACCGACCGATGGCGGCCGCCCGTGCAGCCGATCGCGACCGACAAGTAGCTCTTGCCTTCATCCGCGTAGGCGGGCAGCAACAACTCGAGCAAGTGCTCGAAGCGGTGGAGGAACTCCTCGGTGGCCGGCTGGCCGAGCACGTAGTCGCGCACTGGCGCGTCGAGGCCGGTCTGGGGGCGCAGTTCCTCGATCCAGTGAGGATTCGGGAGGAAGCGGACGTCCATCACCAGGTCGACGTCGAGCGGCAGTCCGTGCTTGTACCCGAACGAGGTGACCGCTATCTGCATGGTCGAACGGATGTGCTCGTCGCCGAAGGTCGCGTAGATCAGCGATTTCAGCTGATGGACGTTGAGATCGCTCGTGTCGACCACGAGGTCGGCCTCGGCCTTCACCGACTCGAGCAGATCGCGCTCTCGCTCGATCGACTCGGACACGCCGGAGTTCCCGTCGTCGAGCGGATGTTTGCGCCGGCTGCTGCCGTATCGCTTCACCAGCTCCGGCGTCGACGCGTCGAGGAACAGCACCCTCACGCGATGCGCGTGTCGCAACCGCCGGATCGCGTCGAGCACCTCCGTCGGAGCCGCGGTGGGCCCGACCACGAGCCCGAGCTTGGTGAACCCGCCAGGCCCGCTGCCCAGTTCGACGATCTTGTCGAGCAGCTCGATGGGCAGGTTGTCGACGACGAACCAGCCGAGATCTTCCAGGTCGTCCGCGGCCTGAGACCTGCCGGCTCCGGAGAGCCCGGTGATGACGAGGACATCGGTCACGCGTGTGATCGTACGTGCTTCACCCGCTGTGTCCCGAGATGCGTCGCGTGCGCAGGTACAGAAGCCGCGGGATCGTGCTCGCTGCGGCGTACTCCTCGGCTCTCGCGATGAACCCCGGCGGCGGGGCGGGTTCCACCATCCGTTCGAGCAGCAAGCCGTTGTCGGCGAGCGCGTTGACGTATCGGCTGAGCGGTCGATGGATGAACGGGATGAACACACCCTTCTCCACTTCTTCGATCGTCTCGTCCTCGATCAGGTACGGCCCGATGCGCCAGTACTGCTCGGGTGGGTCGAGGAACTGGTCGTCGATCCACCCGCTGTTGGGCGTCTGCAACAACGGGTGGTTCAAGAAGAAGCAGAACCGCCCGCCGGGCGCGAGCACTCGGGCGACCTCGCCGATCGCGTCGTCGACGTCGCGGATGTGTTCGAACACCAGGCATGCGACGACGGCATCGAACGAGGCATCGGCGAAGGGCAGCTTGCCGGCGCCCGCCTTCAGGAACATCGCTCCCCCGCCGCGTTCGCTGGCCACGCGCACCTGGTTCCAGGTGGGGTCGAGCCCGATCACGAGCTCCGCGCCGAGCTTCACCGCGAGCCGACTCACCTGGCCATCGCCGCACCCGACGTCGAGCACACGCCGTGCGCCGGCGAGCTCGGCGGCGGCCAACGGCAGGATCTGCTCTTCGTACTCGGGATCGGCGCCGTCGGTGAACCCGTCGATCCACCACTCCGCGTGCGTCTCCCACAGGTCATCGCTCATCCCGGCGACACTAAACCCAAACCCGCGATGAGAGATGAGTGCCCCTGCCGCCCCCATCTCTCATGTCCGCCCCATCCCACCCCGTTCGTGATGAGGGATGAGTGGCTGTGCCGCACTCATCTCTCATCGGAGGTGGTATCCGTTGGTCGATCGATATGGTGCGGCCGCTTCCCCTCCCTCATCGACGACGGGAGCTTCCATGGATCTGGCCATCTCACAACTCCTCGCGTGGACGGCGGCACACCACGCCGTCGTGACCGACACGGTCCTTCGCACCCTCGGAGTCACCGTCGATCAGCGCAAGCGGCTGGTGCGCGACGGCGTTCTGGAGCGACTGCTCGACGGCAGCTATCGATTCGCTGGTGTTGCCTTCGACGAGCGAGCGCGCTGCGTGGCGGCGAGCGCCCGACCCGGTGGACTGATCATCGCCGGCCCGACCGCCGGTCGTCTCTGTGGGTTGCGCCGCATGCCCGACGACGGGAAGACCCACGTCATCGCGCCACCGGCGAGTCATCCGTCACTCGAACCATGGCTCGTCGCGTACCGGACTGCGGCGATCGACCCTGAGCACGTGATCCTGCGGCCGGACGGCATCCGCATCACCATCCCGGCACGCACGGCGGTCGATCTGATGCGGCATCTGCCCGCGGCAGACGTGCGATCGGTCGTGGATCAGTTGGTGCACGAGCACCGCGCCACCATCGACGACATGCGCGCTGTTGCCGAGCCGCTCGCGACGCCGGGACGCCCATGGGCGAAGCGGTTCCTCGATCTGCTCGCGTTGCGCGGTGACGGCGCCGCTGCCGAGTCGCACTGGGAGTCTCGGGTGGCAACAGCGCTCCGGGCCCGGGGGCTCGATCTCACACTCCAGCACTGGCTCGACGTGCCGATGTGGGGGCGGATTCGACTCGATGCAGCGATCCTGCCGTTGCGATGGGGCCTCGAGATCGACGGTCACCCCGAGCACTTCACCGAGGGCGGTTCCACCAGGGACGCTGGCCGCGACCTCGCCTGCGATGCCATCGGCTGGGCGATCAGCCGCGTCACGTCCCTGGCGCTCCGCACCGACTTCGATCACCAGATCGACATGATCTGCCGGGCGGTGCGCCGTCGGCACGTCGACCTTGCCGCGTGATGAGAGATGAGCGCGCCACAGCCACTCATCCCTCATCGCGGTCTATCGTCCTGACATGCGCTTCTCCGTCTGGCCGTCGTACGAACGCTCGTGGAGCGAGGTACTCGCCCTCGCCACGTGGGCGGAGCGAACAGGATGGGACGGCTGCTGGTACGCCGATCACTTCATGCCACAGACCGACGACGACAGCGTCGGTGAAGGTCCTGCCTACGAGTGTTGGACGATGCTCGCCGCGATCGGCGCCACGGTGCCCCGACTGACCCTCACGTCGATGGTTTCGCCGGTGACGATCCACCACCCCGTGGTGTTGGCCAAGCGAGCAGCCACGGTCGATCACATCACGGGCGGGCGGGCGGTGCTGGGCCTCGGCGCCGGATGGCAGGTGAACGAACATCGCGAGTACGGCTTCGAGCTCCCACCAGCCGGAGAACGGGTGAGCCGCTTCGAAGACGCGATCCGAGCGATCCACGAACTCCTGCGCGATGACGCCGTGCCGTTCGATCCGCGCCCGAACTCGATGGAGCTCCTGGTGGGCACGGGCAGCCCGCGGATGATGCGGATCACCGCTCGCTGGGCAGACGTGTGGAACACCTGGGGCAACCCGGAAGAGCGCGAACGACGCACAGAGGTCTTCGGGCAAGCATGCGAGACGGTCGGCCGCGACCCGGCCACGGTACGCAGGTCGAGCCAGGCGCTGTTCTTCCTGACCGACGACGACGCGAGTCGCGACCGGCTGAAGGAGCTTGCCCCCCAGGATCGCTCACTCGTCGGCAACGCCGCCGAGTTGATCGACCTCGTGGGCACCTACGTCGACGCCGGGGTCGACGAGCTGGCCGTGCCCGACTTCACCCTCGGCGCCACTGCCGAGCGGCGGCTCGACACCTACCAGCGACTGCGCGACGAGGTGCTGAGCGCCTTCGTCTGACGGCGTGTCCCTCGTCGAGACGGCGGCGGAGACGGAAGTCGATACGGGGGTGGCTGCCGGAGCGTCGTCACGTATGCGCACCGGCGTGACGGACTCGCCGGGGTGGAACTTCGCGTAGATCGCCTCCGCGACCGCGTCCGGCAGGAACGACAGCGACTTGAGCGCGTCGAGAGACGCCTGCTTCACCGGCGTCACGCCCCCGAGCGTCTGGACCAACTTCTTCTTGCGTGCCTCGCCGAGGCCGGCGATCCCGTCGAGCGAACTGGCCGTCATCCGCTTGCCGCGCAGCTCGCGATGGAATCCGTTGGCGAAGCGGTGGGCTTCGTCGCGGATGCGCTGCAGCATGAACAGGGCGTCGCTGCCCCGGGGCACCTCGACCGGCTCGCTGCGGCCCGGCAGGTACACCTCCTCGAAGCGCTTCGCGAGCGAGGCGATCGGGATCTCGTCGGTGAGGCCCAGCGAGGCGACGACTCGCTCGGCGACGCCGAGCTGACCCTTGCCCCCGTCGACCAGCAGCAGCTGTGGCGGATAGGCGAACTTGCCCGGCTTCGACCCGCGCTCGCCGATCGGCAGGTCGCGCTCGTCCAGATACGCCTTGAGGCGGCGGGTCAGGACCTCCTCCATCGCCGCGTAGTCGTCGTTGCCCGGCACGTCTTTCACCTTGAAGCGCCGGTACTCGCGCTTGTTCGGGAGGCCGTCTTCGAGCACGACCATCGATCCCACGTAGTCGGTGCCTTGCAGGTGCGCCATGTCGTAGCACTCGATCCGCAACGGCGCCTCAGGCAACGAGAGCATGTCCTGCAGCTCGGTGAGAGCCCGGCTGCGGGCATTGTGGTCGCCCGCACGCCGAAGCCGGTGGCGTACGAACTCCTCACGTGCGTTGCGCGTGACCGTCTCGTGCAGCTCGCGCTTGTCGCCGCGCAGCGGCACCCGGATCTGCACCTTCGAACCGCGCAGGTGCGTGAGCCACTCCTCGTAGGTGGCGAGGTCGTCGCTGTCGACCGGCACGAGCACCTGCTTGGGCACTCCAGCGGGAGGGTCGTCGCCGTACATCTCCTCCATGATCCGGTCGATCAGCGCGCCGGGCGAGAGGTCTTCCACCTTGTCGAGGATGAAGCCCTTGCGCCCGACCACGCGGCCCTTGCGGACGAAGAACACCTGCACCGCAGCTTCGAGCTCGTCGTCGGCCAGCCCGATCACATCGATGTCCTCGTTGCGGTCGGCCACCATCTGCTGCTTCTCGACGGCGCGCTGCACCGACACCAACCGATCACGCAGCCGCGCCGCACGCTCGTACTCGAGCTCGGACGCGGCCTGCTTCATCTCGGCTTCGAGCCGCTGCAGGATGTCGTCGGTGTCTCCATCGAGGAACTCGCACAGCTCGGTCACGAGCTGGCGGTACGGCATCTCCTCGATCTCACCGACGCACGGGCCACTGCACTTCTCGATGTGGAACAGCAGACACGGGCGACCGAGTCGCTGATGTTCGTTGAACTTGCCGGGGCTGCACGTACGGATCGGGAAGCTGCGCACCAGGAGATCGAGCGTGTCGCGGATCGCGTACGCGTGCGCGTACGGACCGAAGTAGCGGGTGCCCTTTCGCTTGCGGCCGCGCATCACCAGCGCCCGCGGGAACTGCTCGTCGAGGGTGACGGCCAGGAACGGGTAGCTCTTGTCGTCGCGCAGCCGGATGTTGAACCGCGGCCGATGCTGCTTGATGAGGCTGTACTCGAGCATGAGCGCCTCGACCTCGTTGCGCACCTCGATCCACTCGACGGTCGCAGCGGTGGCGACCATCTGCGCCGTGCGCGGGTGCATGTTCCGCGGGTCCTGGAAGTAGTTCGACAGCCGTTGGCGAAGGCTCGATGCCTTGCCCACGTAGATCACGCGGCCGTGCACGTCCTTGAACTGATATGAACCGGGTGTCTCCGGGATGGTGCCGGTGGGAGGACGAGTGACCATCGACGCTCAGGCTAGGCCCGGTAGGGTTCGAGGCGTGACCGGTCGATTTCAGCTGAACTTCCCAGAGCCGCGCCCTCGTGACGGGTGGTTCAAACTCGGAGGATTCGACATCACCACGACGGCACTGCTCGTCGGCCTGGGTGTGCTGTCGATGTTCGCCTACGCGATCAGCCCCAGCTCGCTCAGCAAGCTGGGCTTCGTCCCCGAGCTCGTTCGAGATGGCGAGCTGTGGCGACTCGTCACCTGGCCGATCGCCACCGATCCATCGATCTGGGCCCTCATCTCGCTCGTCTTCTTCTGGATCTTCGGTCACCGCATCGAGGAGATGCTCGGCCGGACGCGCTTCACCCGCCTGATCGTGATCCTCGTCGTGTTCCCGGCCGTCGTGGTCACGGTGCTCGGTATCAGCCGCGGCGGCGCCGTTGGCATCGGCCTGCTCGGCACGGCGATGCTGGTGATCTTCGCCGCCGACCAGCCGAACGCACCGTTCTTCTTCGGCATCCCTGCGTGGGTGATCGCGGTCATCTTCGTCGCTCTCGACGTGCTCCAGTACCTGGGCAATCGCTGGTGGGGTGTCCTCATGCAGCTGTTGCTCACCTGCGCGCTGGCCCTCGTGGTGATGCGCCAGTTCGGCGAGCTGCGCGAGACAATGGGCTTCATCCCTCAGTTCGCAGGAGGAAAGAAGTCGAGTGCCGGCGCCCGCTCGCCGGCCAAGCCCGGCAAGC
>JANNQK010000315.1:0-5763 GCA_031400715.1 Actinomycetes bacterium
CCAACACCTCTACGGTGCACTTGTGCGCACACACAGCACTCGCGGCACCGCGAGTGCGCACAAGGCAACGTCCGAGGTGGGTTTCTGCGCAAACTCGACACCCCCGGCTGCCGGTCCGATGTCAGGCCAAACGGGGTCTCAGCGTGAGAAAGCGGACGAGCGTGCGTCGGATCTCGTCATCGCTCATGCGCCAGGTGATCTCGATCGGGCACCAACCGTCCAGGACCAGCTCATTCTGACGGCGAGCATCGCGGTCGAGATCGCTGGCGAGCGAGTGGCACCCGAAACCGTTGCCCTCGAGGTACAGCTTTCGGTCCGGCCACGCGAAGTCGATCCGATACTTCCGCGCGCCATACCGCACCCGATGCTGTTGGGCAGGCAGCGGCAGCTGACCGGCGATCAGCACCCGAGCAATCCGCCCCTCGAGCTCGCTCTCACCTGGGTCGTATCCCGGAACGCGCGCTGCGAGAACGCGCCTCAGCCGTCGGACGGACCGGCCCGGTGCCGGTCGGAGGCGGTTGACCCTCGATCGAAGCGCCCCGAGGTCGAGGAGCTTGCGCCTGATGAAGTCGTCGGTGATCGAGCCGAGATCGTCATCCGCCAGTGAACCGCTGAGATCGATCACGGTGCGGAGCGCAGCGGTGCACCGAATCCCGGCAACCGCCGTCACGTCGCCTGGCTCCAGTTGGCCGCTGCGATGCGAGGTGACTCCCGGCATCCGTACCTGGCGCCCGATCGGGGCGATCACATGGATCGTGTCTGTCTCCACACGCCCCCCGCCCAGCAAGCGCAGCGCGGTCTCGTTCGACGCCGACACCGTCTTGCCCGCCGCGAGGAGCACGGCTCGAACAGCTTGCCGCCAGGTGGGAGGGGTGCCATTGATCGCGACGACGCCTCGCCGCATCGGCCGATGACGGCCCGCGAGTCGATCGACCTGTTGCCCACGCGGGCTTCGTCCATCCGCTCGCATCACTGCGCTCGTCATCAACCCGTCGTTGTGTTCCGCCCACCTGAATCGCTCCATCGCGACCTCCTGCATGCCACGCGTTTGCGCACCAGACAACCTCCGCGGTGCAGAGGCGACCACACGCCGACGGAGGTCGGGTGCGTGTGCGCACAAGCGCACCTCATCGGTGTCGGAGCGAACAAACGCGAACGTGGTTCGGGGGAACGCTGGGGGGTGTCAGGCTTTGGGAGGCAGGACGCGGATGCCGAGATCGTCGAGTTGCTTGCCGTCGACGGGCGTGGGGGCGTTGGTCATCGGGTCCATGCCGCTCTGGGTCTTCGGGAAGGCGATCACCTCGCGGATGTTCTCCTCGCCGGCCAGGATCGCCACCAGGCGATCGATGCCCAGACCGAACCCGCCGTGCGGCGGCGCTCCGTACTTGAACGGGTTGAGGAAGAACCCGAATCGGCGATCGGCCTCTTCGGGCGATATGCCGAGCAGGCCGAACACCCGCGCCTGCAGCTCGGGCTGGTGGATACGGATCGATCCCGAGCCCAACTCCCACCCGTTGAACACCAGGTCGTAGGCCTGGCTGCGCACGCTCAGTGGATCGGTTTCGAGGAGGTGCACGTCGTCGGGATGGGGCTGGGTGAAGGGGTGGTGACCAGGCTTGGGACGGCCGGTCGTCGCATCGACGCCAACGAACAGCGGGAAATCGACGACCCACAGGAAGCGGAACGGTCCCTCGTGCACCGGCGGTCGACCGAGATCGTTGCGCAGCGTTCCGAGCACCTCACACGCCATCGACCATTCGTCGGCGACGATCAACAGCAGGTCGCCTGGCGCAGCATCGAGCTGGGACTTCAACTCGGCCTGCTCGCTGTCGCTGAGGAACTTCGCCACCGGCGATTCGAGCGCGCCATCGGCTGCGACCTTCAACCACACCAGGCCCTTCGCACCGATCTTCTTCGCCTTGTCGGTCATCGCATCGAGCTTGTTCCGGCCGTACTCGTCGGCTTTGCCGGATGCGTTGATGCCCTTGATCGCGGCTGCGCCGGCGAACGCCTTGAACTCGGTGGCAGCGAACACGTCGGTGAGCTCGGTGAGCTCCATGCCGAACCGCAGGTCTGGCTTGTCGATGCCGAAGCGGTTCATCGCTTCGTGCCACGTCATCGTGACGATGTCACCCGTCTCCTGACCCGCCGCACGAGCTGCGGCCACCACCGCGGCGCCGATGGCCGCATGAACGTCGGCCTGGTCGCCGAAGCTGATCTCGGCGTCGAGCTGCATGAACTCGTACTGGCGGTCGGCGCGCAGGTCCTCGTCGCGCAGGCACCGGGCGATCTGGTAGTAGCGGTCGATCCCGGCCACCATCAGCAGCTGCTTGAACAGCTGGGGGCTCTGCGGGAGGGCGTAGAACGAACCCGGCTGCTGGCGGCTGGGCACGATGAACTCGCGGGCGCCCTCGGGAGTGGACGGCACGAGCATCGGCGTCTCGACCTCGATGAAACCCTGATCCTCCATCGACCGGCGGATCGCCGAGTTCACGGCGGCTCGAATCCGGAGGTTGCGTTGCATGCGCTCGCGACGGATGTCGAGGTAGCGGAACTGCAGGCGCGTCGTCTCGGCGACGGTGTCGGCGCGCTCGCTGATCGGGAACGGAGGCGGCTCGGCCGCGTTGAGGATCTCGACCACGCAGTCCTGCAGCTCGATCGCTCCGGTCGGCAGCTTGTCGTTCAGGCTCTCGGCGGGACGGGCGTTCACCGTGCCCGTGATGCGCACCACGTACTCGGCGCGCACGTCGACGGCGTTGTCGACGACGCACTGGGTGATACCCGTGTGGTCGCGCAGGTCGATGAAGGCGAGCTTCTCGCCGTGCTCGCGCCTGGTGGCGACCCAGCCGCACAGGCTGACGGTGTGGCCGATGTGCTCGGTGCGGAGCTCGCCGCACTGGTGGGATCGCATGGCGGTCGATGCGCCAGCGACCGGCGAAGAAGATGTGCTGCTCATGAGAGTGCTTTCTGCAGGTGTGGGAGGAGATCGTTCCGGGCGATGACCAGCTGGCCACCCTCACCGGTATCGGGGTCGTAGTCGGCCCGCATGGGCCGAACCACGACAGTGCCCGCTTCGAGTTCGTTGGTTCCGATGATCACGGCATACGGCGCGCCGCTGCGATCGGCAGTCTTCATCTGGCTCTTCATGCTGCGGTTGTCGAACGCCCGGTCGGCTGACAGGCCTGCGGCGCGCAGTTCGGCCGTGATGGCCAGCGCCTCGAACCCGCCGGTGGTATCGACGACGAACACGTCGACCGCAGTGGACGGAGCACCGAAGACGCCTTCGTCGTCACAGGCGAGCAGGGTTCGGTCGAGCCCGAGCGCGAAACCCACGCCCGGGGTGGCCGGGCCGCCCAACGACTCGATCAGGCCGTCATATCGACCGCCTCCGCCGAGGGCGTTCTGTGCCGAGTCGAGGGTGCCGCCCTGGAACTCGAACGTGGTGTAGCGGTAGTAGTCGAGGCCACGAACGAGCTTGGTGTCGATCGTGTAGGGGATGCCGAGTGCTGCGAGCCCCGCCTGCACGGCGTCGAAGTGCGCGGCAGCCTCGTCGCTGTAGAACTGGGCGATGCGCGGCGCGCCAGCGACGATGTCGACATCGGACGCCCGCTTCGAGTCGAGCACCCGCAGCGGGTTCTTGTCGAGGGTGACCTGGCTCTCCGGGCTGAGCGCATCGAGGTTCGCTCGGAAGTGGGCGTCGAGCGCAGCGACGTACCGGGCGCGGTCGTCGGGCTCGCCCAGGCTGTTCAGCAGCAGGCGCACCTGTTGCAGACCGAGTGCCCTGTAGAACTCCCAACCGAGAGCGATCACTTCCACATCGAGCAACGGGTCGCTGGCGCCCAGCACTTCGATGCCGACCTGATCGAACTGGCGATACCTGCCACGTTGGGGCTTCTCGTACCGGAACTGCGATCCGGTGTACCACACCTTCCAGGGCGTGGCCGGCCGATGCTGCACGAAGGCCCGGCACACCGACGCAGTCAGCTCGGGGCGCAGCGCGATGTGACGCCCGCCCTTGTCGACGAAGTCGTACATCTCCTTGGTCACCACGTCGGTGGCATCGCCGATCCGCTGGAAGACGCCGAGATCTTCGAGGAGCGGCGAGATCACCTGTCCGTATCCGGCCCGATCCGCCACGTCGGCGAAGACGTGCACGAACCGGCGCCAACGGGCCGATTCGGGCGGCAGGATGTCGCGCATCCCGGGGCTGGTCTGGAACTCTGGCACGGTTGGCAATGCTACCGGCGGCCTCGCGCGTGGCCCAGGGAATACTGCTGACCCGGGATCGCGCCGAGGCGAGCCGGCGCCCGATCGGCCGACTCCGATCGGCGGACTCACGACTGGAAACACCGCCCGGTCATCGGACGTTCCGCTGTTGTTCGCATTGCGCATCTTGTGAAGGTCTGCCACCGGTGTCATGCTCGACCGACATGTGGGATGGATCGAGAGCGATTCCTCGTCGGGACGCCGGAGCGCGGCTGGCCCTTGCGATGGTGGTGATCGTTCTTCTCGGGATCGTCGGGGTGGGGCAGGCCAGCCAGGTGCGGGGCGACGACGGCGAGTCGATCTTCCGGAACGACGCACGCCAGCGCGAGATCTCGGCCGGCGACGAGCACACCTGCATGGTGCAGCCAGACCGCACGTTGCGGTGCTGGGGCGGCAACCAGTCCGGTCAGTTGGGTGATGGCACCACCGTGGCCTCGCCCACCCCGATCGCCGTGCCAGGCCTCACCGACGTCATCGCCGTCGCCGCCGGCGACGAGCACACGTGTGCGCTCCGATCGAATGGCACTGTGAGCTGTTGGGGCGCAGGGTTCCAAGGTCAGATCGGCAACGGATCGAACGTCTCGACTCAGCCAACACCTCAGCCGGTCTTCGGGATCACGACCGCCATCGCGATCGCGACTGGCGAACAGCACACGTGCGCGGTCCTCGCCGATGGGACGATGCGCTGCTGGGGCCGCAACACGTCGGCCCAACTCACGGGCTCGACCTCTCCGTCCTCTTCGTCGACGCCGCTGGCCGTCCCGGGTGTGACCGGCGCCCGTGCCGTGACCGCCGGTGCTCATCACACCTGCGCCCTCCTCGTGTCCGGGTCGCTCCGGTGCTGGGGTTCCAACACTGCAGGTGGAATCGGGATCGGCACCACAAGCACGACCAGTGCGCCTGCGGAGCCGCTGCTCGGCAGCACGGCGCTGGCCGTGGCAGCCGGCAAGTTCCACACGTGCGCCGTCGTCGCCGATGGCTCCGTGGTCTGCTGGGGGAGCAACTCGAGCCGGCAGCTCGGCACCACCGGAGATTGGAGCTCGACGCCGGTGCCCGTGGCCGGTGTCGCCGGCGCGTCCACGATCACCGCCGGCCTTGACACGACGTGTGCGCTGTTGCAGAACGGCAGCGTTCGCTGCTGGGGTTCGGGCACCCTGGGTTCGCTCGGGAACGGCTCGGGGACGAGCTCGAGCGGGTCGCTCCGCCCGCCGACGACGGTGAGCAATCTGACGGACGCTGTCGCGCTCACGTCCGGGGAGCGGCACACGTGTGCGATCCGGGCCACCGGAGCCCTCTCGTGTTGGGGGTCGAACAGCAGCGGCCAATTGGGTACCGGCGCGTCCGGCTTCTCCGTCGCAGCGGTCGGGGTGATCGGCGTGACGGCGATCGACCAGGTCCGGTCCGGCAACCAATCGGTGTGTGCGAAGGCCACGACGGGCGGCGTCTCCTGCTGGGGGTCGAACGTCTCCGGACTGTTGTGGAACGGCTCGACGACGT
>JANNQK010000316.1:0-8937 GCA_031400715.1 Actinomycetes bacterium
CACACACCGTGGCCCGCCGGATGTCGTCGCCGTCCCGGACCGACACGACGGTGTCGGTCGCTCCGTGCGAGACAGCGAGCATGCCGATCGGCACGTTGGTGTGCAGCCGAGGAGACCAGACCGCAGATGTCACCTGACCGATGCGGGATCCCTCGGCGTCGGTGACCGGCATGCTCGCTGTCTCGCACGGAGCGACCGACACCGTCGTGTCGGTCCGGGTCGGCGACGACATGCGGCGGGCCACGGTGTGTGACCTCCCGTTTCCCGGGGCATCGCAACGCTGACCACCGGCGCAGGAGCGTCACTCGTATTCGTGCTCGGGCGCCGGGTACACCGACGATTCCACGTCCTCGCGGTACGCAACGGCGGCCTCGAAGAGGACGTCGGCGATCTTGGCGTACTGCTTGACGAAACGAGGGATGCGGCCGGTGGTGAACCCGGCCCAATCGGTCCACACCATCAGCTGACCGTCGCAGTGGGGCCCGGCGCCCACGCTGATGGTGGGGATGCTGAGTGCCGCGGTGACCTGCGCCGCCGTCGCCGACGGCACCATCTCGAGCACGACGGCGAAGGCCCCGGCTTCCTCGACCGCGCGGGCGTCCTCGAGGAGCGCCGACGCACCCTCGCCGCGACCTTGGATGAGGTGGCCGCCCAAGCCGTGTTCGCTCTGCGGTGTGAACCCGATGTGGGCCATCACCGGAATGCCGGCGCGCACGATCGCCTCGATCTGCTTGGCGCTGCGCACCCCACCCTCCAGCTTCACCGCGTGGGCTCCGGTCTCCTTCATGAACCTGATCGCCGTGTGCAGCGCCTCGTCGGGGCCCACCTCGTACGAACCGAACGGCATGTCCGCCACCACCAGGGCGCGCTTCACGGCGCGCACCACGGCGCGGCAGAGCGGGATCAGCTCGTCGTTGGTGACCGGCAGCGTGGTGTCGTAACCGAAGACCGCATTGCCGGCGCTGTCGCCGACGAGCAGGAAATCGATGCCGGCACGATCGAAGATCGACGCCGACAGGTAGTCGTAGCTCGTGAGACCGGTGATCTTGATGCCTTGCTGCTTCGCTCGCAAGAAGTGGCGGATGCGCACGCGCTTCAGCGACTCGTCAGACGGAGCGTTCTGCGCGTAGGGCGCTTCTTCGGTGGTCACCCTGACAGCGTAGGCGCAGCCGGGTGACGGCGTTCAGCCCCGGATCAAGCTGCGATGAAGTGACCGCGACGCAACCACCATGAACACCGAGGCGCTTCCAGGCCGGTCGATCCACGGAGCGTTCGATCCGGAAACCTCGACCTCGGTCGCGTATCGTCTCCATCGCAACAGCGCCGATCCCACGTCGGGCGCTCAGATGTGCACCAAGGGGACGACGCATGAAGCTCTCGATGATGATCAACTATGCCGGCGGGTTCAAGGAGGCCGTGCAGCGCGTTGTCGAACTGGAGAAGGCCGGTCTCGATCAGGTGTGGATCGCCGAGGCGTACAGCTTCGATGCGATCAGCCAGGTGGGGTATCTCGCCGCCAAGACCGAGCGGGTCGAGATCGGCACGGGCATCGTCAACGTCTACAGCCGCACCGCCGCGCTGATGGCGATGACGGCCGCGGGCTGCGACTACGTGAGCGACGGCCGCTTCATCCTGGGCCTCGGCGCCAGTGGCCCGCAGGTGATCGAGGGCTTCCACGGCATGCCGTACGACAAGCCCATGCAGCGCACCAAGGAGTACATCGAGGCCTGCCGCATGATCTGGAAGCGCGAGCAGAAGTTCGACTACCAGGGCAAGACGTTCCAGGCACCGCTGCCCGAGGGGCAGGGCACCGGGCTCGGCAAGCCGCTGAAGATCATCAACCACCCGCTGCGCAGCGACATCCCGATCTGGTGGGCCAGCCTCAAGGATCGCAGCGTCGAGGCCACCGCCGAGCTGGCCGACGGCTGGTTGCCGATCATGTTCATCCCGGAGAAGTACCACAACGTGTGGGGCCCGCAGCTGAAGGCCGGTCTCGCCAAGCGCGACCCGAGCCGCAAGCAGCTCGACATCTCTGCCGGCGGCATGCTCGCGATCGGCGAGGACCTGGTGGGAGACGCACGCACCAAGATCCTCGACTACGGCCGCCCGAACATGGCGCTGTACGTGGGCGGCATGGGCGCACGCGGCAAGAACTTCTACAACGACATCGCTCGCGCCTACGGCTACGAGAAGGAAGCCGTCGATGTGCAGGACCTGTACCTGGAAGGCAAGAAGGAAGAGGCTGCCGCCGCGTTGCCGGGAGAGTGGTTGGAGCTGGCGAACCTCGTCGGGCCCAAGAGCTACGTCAAAGAGCGGGTGGGCGCGTTCAAGGAGGCCGGCGTGACCGTGTTGTCGGTGAACCCGGTCGGCCCCGACGCTGTCCGGCAGATCGAGACGTTGCGCGAGATCGTCGACGGCGTCTGATTCCCTGTGCCGGATCTGATCGGGACCTGATCGGGACCTGATCGGGGCGTGATCGGCGTCAGCCGACCAACGCCCACACCCGCACCGGGTCGCTGAAGCCTTTCAGGCTTCGGCGCCCGGCGGGTTCGAACGAGGCCGTCGACACCCGTTCGACCATCGCGTCGTTCACCAATACCTCGCCCGGGATGGCGATGTCGGCGATGCGCGAGGCCATCTCGATCTCTCCGACCGGCGAGTCGGCCTTCATCGGGGCCTCCACGTCGCGGAGGAACATCTCTCCCGCCGCGTCCGCGATGCGGCGGATCGACGAACCCATCACCGTCGCGAGACGCAGCACCGCGTCACGATCGAAGAATCCGCTGGCGAGTTCGAACAGCGCGAACATGCGCACGTCGTCGTCGGTCAGCCCTGGCTCGTCGTCTCCCAGCGGCGGGAAGCCTGACGCTCGGCGCACGTCGCGGATCAGTTCGAGGTCGACGCGCAACTGGACGGCGAGCTGGTTGGGTGTCATGCGAACGCCGGGCCGGAGGGCGCGATCTCCTGCCAGGGCGGTGAGTTGGCCCCGTGCGTGTGCGGCGGTCATCTCGTCGATCGAGATGCCCTGCTCGGTCATCCACGCGAGGAGTTGCCGACGTTCGGATGCGCTCTCTGCGCGCGGGTCGAGCAACTGGCGTTCGATCCAGCGGGACTCGTCGACGTGCATCACGGTGCCCGAACGTAGCACCGGCCCTCGATAGCTGACGCTGCGTCATCTCTCTGGTACCGTGACCTGATGATCGCCATCGCAGGTTCGTTCACCATCGACCCCGGAATGCGTGACGCCGCAGTCGCCGCCGGCACCGAGATGATGGCGGCGACGCTCCAGGAACCTGGGTGTCGCGCCTATCAGTTCTCCTTCGCGATCGACGACCCGTCCAAGGTGTGCATCTTCGAGGAGTGGGACGACCAAGCCGCACTCGAAGCCCACTTCGCTGCTCCGCACATGGCCGAGTTCCGTGCGCAGAGCGGTGCGTTCATCGTCGGTCGCGGCACGATCACCAAGTACGAGATCTCGTCCAGCGGTCCGCTGTTCGGCTGATCGCTCGTCCGCTGCTCGGCCTGCCGGCCGGTCGGCTCTTCCTCACTCCCAGGAGCTTCGACGTGGCCAACGTCCTCATCACCGGGTGCAGCACCGGCTTCGGCGAGCTCGCCGCCCTCACCTTCGCCGACCGCGGCCACACCGTGGTCGCGACGATGCGCTCGCCCGGCAAGTCCGATGCGCTGAACGCGCGCACGGACATCCATCAGATCGCGCTCGATGTGACATCGACGGACAGCGTCGACCGTGGTGTCGCCGGAGCGGTCTCGACGATGGGTTCGATCGACATCGTCGTCAACAACGCCGGCATCGAGGTGTTCGGGCCGGTGCACCAGCTCAGCGACGACGAGGTGACCCGCCAACTCGACACCAACGTCACCGGGGTGGTGCGCGTTGCTCGCGCCGTCGTGCCGCACATGCTGGCCCGGGGCGGTGGCGTGATCGTGAACGTCGGCTCGATCGCGGGTCTGGTGGGCGCGCCGTACAGCGGGATCTACGCGGCAAGCAAACACGCGGTCGAAGCCCTCAGCGAGGCGATGCACTTCGAGCTCGCCCACCGGGGCATCCGTGTGCACGTGATCGAACCCGGCCAGTTCGCGACGGCGCTCGGATCGAACGCGTCCCACGCCGCGGCCATGGTGCCCGGCGGCGAAGAGCGCGAGCGGTTCACTCGGTTCCGGGCAGCGCAACGGTCGTTGGTGAACGGCCAACCGGCGCCTGCGCAGATCGTCGCCGACGCCATCTACGCTGCGGCGACGCAGGACCCGCCCGTGCTGCGCCATCCGGTGGGAGCCGACGCCGAGTTGATCGTCGCGACCAAGAGCTCGATGAGCTTCGAGGAGTTCGACACGACCATGCGAGCGGTCCTGAACTGGCACGAGTGACCTCCGCTGGGTCCACCCGCAGGTCGGTCCCGCTACGTTCACAGCATGACTGATCAGGGTTCATTCGGGGGAACGGTCGAGCGAGGGTGGGAAGCCGTCGAGACGGCCTTCCGCAGGAACTTCGAGCTCGGCGAGGAGATCGGCGCCTCGGTCGCGATCTACCATCGCGGTCGGCCGGTCGTGCACCTGTGGGGTGGTTCGTTCGACGGGGGAGCACGGCCCTACGACGACAGCACGTTGCAGCTGGTGTTCTCGACCACCAAGGGCATCGCTGCGATCGCCGTCGCGATCTGCGCCCAGCGCGGCCTGATCGACTACGCCGCACCCGTGTCGACGTACTGGCCGGAGTTCGCCGCGAAGGGGAAGGGCGAGGCGACCGTTTCCCAGCTGCTCAGCCACCAGTGCGGCCTGTTCAGCGTGCAAGGTGAGATCTCGTTGGCCGAGGCGCTCGACTGGCCCACGATCACCGCCCGGTTGGCAGACACCGAGCCCGAGTGGCCGATCGGATCGACCCACGGCTACCACGCGCTCACCTACGGATGGCTTGCCGGCGAGTTGGTCCGCCGGGTCGATCCGCAACACCGCAACATCGGTCGTTTCGTCGCCGAGGAGATCGCCGGACCCACCGCTACCGAGGTGTACATCGGGCTTCCCGAAGCGCTCGAGCCGAGGGTGGCGCCGATCGTGGGTTCGGCGCTCGGAGGCAGCGGCGACGCCGAGATGGATCCGGCCGTCAAGGCGATGATCGAGATGTTCATGGGCCCCAACACCAACGGCGGCCGCGCCCTGTCGCTGAACGGCGCGTTCTCCGGTGACGACACGTTCAACCGTCGTGATGTACATGCTGCGGAGATCCCGGCAGCCAACGGCATCACGAACTCGATCTCGCTGGCCAAGGTGTACGCCTCGACCATGGCTCGCGTGGATGGCGTGCAGCTGCTCGACGACGCCGTGCGCGACCGTGTGCGCATCACGGTCACGCCCGACAACGAACCCGATTCGTGTCTGATCATGCCCACCACGTTCGGCATGGGATTCATGACCCATGGGCCGTTCACGCCGTACGCCGGCCCCGGGTCGTACGGACACCCGGGAGCGGGAGGCTCCGTGGCCTTCGCCCAGCCGGAGCGAGAGCTCGCCTTCGCCTACGTGATGAACAAGCCGGCATCGAACCTGGCCAACGATGCGCGCGCTCAGCACCTGGTGGACGCGGCGACCACCATCATCGACGGCATGTGAGCAGCGGTTCCGTGGACATCGATCTCGTCTCCACGTCGAACTTCGAGCTGACGCATCCGTGGGAGCAGTACGCCTGGTTGCGCGAGCACGCACCGGTGTTCTGGCACACCGAGACCGACGGGCCCGGCTTCTGGGCGATCACCAAGTACGACGACATCCGCACGGTCAGCCGCCAGCCAGGCACGTTCAGTTCGTACGAGCGCGGCACGATGCTGGCCGAGCCCGACGAGATGGGCCTCGCCGCCGGACGGCAGATGATGCTCAACATGGACCCCCCACAGCACGATCGGTTCAAGCTGCTCGTCAGTCGTGGGTTCACGCCGAAGAACTCGCTGCTGCTCACTGACCGCATCTCCGAGATGGCGACGGAGATCATCGACGACGTCGTCGGTCGTGGCGAGTGCGACTTCGTCGCCGACATCGCGGGACGGCTGCCCTCGGCGTTGATCGCAGAACTGATGGGAATCCCGCGGGCCGATGGCGAGCGGCTGTACGAATTGACCGAGATCATGCACACCACCGACGACGCCGTCGCGCCGCCGGAGAAGAAGGCGATGGCGATCTTCGAGATGCTCTCCTACGCCCAGTCGGTGGCCGAGCACAAGCGTGCCAACCCCGGCGACGACATCGCATCAGCACTCGTGCAGGCCGAGGTCGACGGCGACCGGCTGACCGACGGCGAACTGCAGTGGTTCTTCCTGTTGCTGGTGAACGCCGGCGGCGACACCACCCGCAACCTGTTGGCAGCGGGATTGCAGGCACTGTTCGATCATCCTGGTCAGTACGCACGCCTGTCGGCCGATCTGTCGCTCGTGCCGGCGGCTGTGGAAGAGATGCTGCGCTGGACCACGCCGGTGGTGCACTTCCGTCGCACGGTGATGCACGACACCGTGCTGCGTGGCCAACCGCTGACTGCCGGCGACAAGGTGATGGTGTTCTACGGCTCCGCCAACCGCGACGACGACGTGTTCGAGCGACCCGACCGGTTCGATGTGGGTCGCACGCCGAACCCGCACATGGCCTTCGGTGGGGGAGGGCCGCACCTGTGCCTGGGCATGCACGTGGCTCGCATCGAGCTCCAGGCGATGCTGCGCGAGGTGCTCACCCGCCTGCCAGGCCTGGCGTCGGCCGGCGCTCCCGTGCCGATGGCGAGCAACTTCATCGCCGGCGTCCACTCCATGCCGGTCCGCTGGTCCGCTTGACCCACCCGAGTCCCACAGACTCGACCCGAGGGCCAGCGGGCACCTCGGGGTGGTGGCTGGCACTCGGAACTCCCGTACCGCGCATCGATCAGTCGTCGAGCAGGGCCGCCAGCTTCGCCGGGGCCACGACGCGGTAGGCATCGCTGACGATCGCCTCGATCTCGCCCCAGTCGAGGTCGGCGACATCGAGATACACGCCGAGCCAGCCCCGCGCGCCGACGTAGGGCGGTCGGAAGAAGCGTTCGGGCTCTTGCTCCACGAGTTCCGTCATCACTCCCGGGGGAGCGGCGCACCACATGCCGAGGCGATCGTCGTGATGGTGATCGCTCATCTGCACGAAGACCTTCTTGCCACGCACGAACCAGGTGCACTCGCCGTGACTCAACCGCTCTTCCACCTCGGGCAGCGCCGAGCAGACACGCCGGACTCGTTCGGTGAGGTCGGGGTCCGACGGGCGAACGGAGGGGTGAGTCATCGAACCCTCTTCCGGCGGATCAGGTGGCGGTCAGCGCGATGCATGAGCGTGCAGCACATGGGCGAGCACCTCCGTGAGCTTCCTCGCCGTCGGCACGTGCAGGTATTCGTTGGGGCCGTGGGCGTTGGAGTCGGGACCGAGGACTCCGGTGATCACGAACTGGGCCTCGGGGAACATGTCGCCGAGCATGCCCATGAACGGGATGCTGCCGCCTTCGCCGAACGCTCTCGAAGGCTGCCCGAACGCAGCTTCCGACGCCTCGTCGAGAGCCGTCTGCAGCCAGGGAGCAAAGCTCGGTGCATTCCAACCGGGACCTGAGTGGGCGTGTGCGAACTGCACCTGCGCGCCATAGGGCGGATCGGCGATGAGCGTCGCCGACACCGCGTCCAGGGCCGCCACGTGGTCGCACGTCGGTGGCAGGCGGATGCTGAGCTGGAACGAGGTGTAGGGGCGCAGCACGTTGCCCGCGATCTCGACCGGTGGGATTCCCGACACGCCGGTGACGCTGAGCGATGGCCGCCACGTGAGGGCGAGCAACTGGTCCGGGGGGTCGTCGGTCATCGGCCTGGCGCCGTCGACGAACGGGTGCGTGTTGCCGGCATTGGGGAACGCCGCGGCGGTCGCCTCGGCCTCGCGTCGCCGGTCAGCGGGGATGGCCACATGCTACTCGGGCAGCCGGAGGCGGCCGGTCGCGCTGTCCTCGATGCGGTCGAGCAGTTGACGCACGATGCGAAACGACGACGGCACGACGCCGCTCGCGCCACCCGAGTGCACGCCCTCGGTCAAGATGTCGACCCGAAGCTCGCCAGCAGCCAGCCCCCGCAGCGAGGTGGTGACCCACAGCCGTTCGTAGTCGAGGCAGCCCGAATCGAGGCACAACACCAGACTCGGCGTGCCGATGTGGTCCCGGAGTGCGGTGATGTGGGCCGGCAAGTCAGGGCTGCCGCTCTCCTCGCTCGCCTCGATCACGACGACGCAGCGGTGGTGGCTGAAGCCTGCCGCCTGCGCAGCTTCGATGGCAAGCACCGAGGCGAACGCGGAGTAGCCATCGTCAGCCCCACCGCGTCCGTAGAGCCGGTCTCCTTCGAGCACCGGAGACCACGGGCTGAGTCCCTCGCGCCACCCGGTCATCTCGGGCTGCTTGTCGAGGTGCCCGTACAGCAGCACGGTGTCGTCGTTGCTTCCGGTGCCGAACGCCGGGATCTCCATCAGGATGAGAGGCGTGAGACCCGGCAGTTCCCGCACCTCGATCGTCATGCCGGCGACGGCGCGAGCCGCGCACCAGTCGTGGATCAGCGTGACGGCCCGTCGCATGTGGCCGTGCTCGCTCCACGCCGGGTCGAACGCCTTCGACACGTTCGGGATCGCGATGTAGTCGCAGAGTGCCGGCACGATCTCGTCGCCCCACACCCGATCGACGTGTGTCGCAAGGTCTATCGATGCACTCATCCGGGGACGCATCCTTCGTCATCCCCAGCCAGTTCCCCAGCCAGTTCCCCAGCCAGGTGGGTCGGCAGTGTTCGCATCCCGCCAACGTAGCCACCCCAACCCGAGTCCCACACCCCAGCCCGAGTGCCACACCCCAGCCCGAGTGCCACACCCCAGCCCGAGTGCCACACCCCAGCCCGAGTGCCA
>JANNQK010000317.1:0-4666 GCA_031400715.1 Actinomycetes bacterium
CGACGCCTGTTCTGCGTGATGTCGACCGCCTCGGGAGGACAGGATGAGCGAACCCCAGACCAAGTTCGTCTTCGTCACCGGAGGCGTCGTTTCTGCGCTCGGCAAGGGCATCGTGGCCGCGTCGCTCGGGCGTCTCCTGAAGTCGCGCGGCCTGCGCGTTCAGGCGCAGAAGTTCGATCCGTACCTCAATGTCGATCCGGGCACGATGAGCCCTTTCCAGCACGGCGAGGTGTTCGTCACCGAGGATGGTGCCGAGACCGACCTCGACCTCGGCCACTACGAGCGCTTCATCGACGAGAACCTGAGCCGGAACTCCAACGCCACCACGGGCAGCATCTACCAGGCCGTGCTGGCTGCCGAACGGCGCGGCGACTACCTCGGCAAGACGGTGCAGGTGATCCCGCACATCACCGACGAGATCAAGAAACGCATCAAGCGGCTCGCCACCGAAGACGTCGACGTGGTGATCACCGAGGTCGGTGGAACGGTCGGCGACATCGAGATCCTTCCGTTCCTCGAGGCGATTCGGCAGTACCGCAAGGACGCCGGTCGCGACAACATCTGCTACATCCACGTGACGCTCGTGCCGTTCATCGGGCCATCCGGTGAGCAGAAGACCAAGCCGACGCAGCACTCCGTGACCGAGCTGCGCAGCCGTGGCATCCAGCCCGACATCATCGTGTGCCGCAGCGAGGCGCCGCTCAGCGACAACCTGAAGCGCAAGATCTCGAACCTGTGCAACGTCGACGAGGGAGCCGTGGTGAACGCGGCCGACGCTCGCAACATCTACGAGTTGCCGCTGATCCTGCACGACGAGGGGTTCGACACCACGGTGTGCGAGGTGCTGCGCATCGACGCCCCGATCGACCTGCGACCGTGGCAGGACGTCGTCGACAAGGTCGAGGCCGCCACCAAGCCGGTGAAGGTCGGACTGATCGGCAAGTACATCGACCTGCAGGACGCATATCTGTCGGTGGCCGAGAGCCTCAGGCATGCGGGGTTCCACCATGGGGCCAAGGTGGAGATCGACTGGATCCAGGCCGAGGACGTGGAGGGCTTGCTCGCAGCCGGGCGGTTGGCCGACCTCGACGGCATCGTGATCCCCGGCGGATTCGGTGAGCGCGGCTTCGAGGGCAAGATCGCCGCAGCCGGCTTCGCCAGCGAGCACGACATCCCGTGTCTCGGCCTGTGTCTCGGCCTGCAGGCGATGACGATCGACTTCGCACGGAACGTGATGGGTCTGGTGGGCGCGAACTCCACCGAGATGGATCCGGAGACACCACACCCGGTGATCGACATCATGCACGACCAACGCGACGTGACCGACAAGGGCGGCACGCAGCGCCTCGGTGCGTTCTACGCGATCCTCGAGCCGAACACCCGCGTCTATGCCGCCTACGGCGAGCCTGTCGTGAGCGAGCGGCACCGTCATCGGTACGAGCTGAATGCCCATCTGAAGCCCAGGCTCGAGGCAGCCGGGCTGCGGTGCAGCGGTCTGTCACCCGACCGACGGCTGGTCGAGTTCATCGAGCTCGACGATCACCCGTTCTGGGTGGGAACGCAAGCGCATCCGGAGTTCAAGAGCCGGCCCGATCGCCCGCACCCGTTGTTCCGTGATCTGGTGAACGCAGCGCTCGCCCGCCGTGAGGCCCGCGCGCCTCATCTGTTCGTCGTCGACGAGCCGGTGGCCAAGCCGTCGGTGGCATGACCACCCCTGAGGCCGCCCCTCACGCTGTCCCTGAATCCGCCCATGAGGTCGATGGGGGCGCCGGTCGGTCGTCTCCCTCTGGGTTCCGGCACCTCGACGACCGGCGCGTCCACGAGGGGCACGTGTGGCATGTCGCGGTCGCCCGGTTCGAATCGCCCGACGGTGAGGTGTTCCACCGCGACGTGGTGCGATCGCCGGGAGCGGTCGCGGCGGTGCCGCTGATGTTCGATGCCGAGGGAACACCCTCGGTCGTGCTCGTTCGCCAGTACCGGGCACCGTTCGACGACCTGGTCTTGGAGATCCCTGCCGGGATGCGCGACGTGCCCGACGAACCGACCGTCGTCACCGCAGCACGCGAGCTGGTCGAAGAGGTCGGCCTCGAAGCGGGTTCGATGCGGCACCTCGTCGACTTCTACCCGTCTGCGGGCATGACGGACTCGGTGCTGTACCTGTATCTGGCCACCGACCTGCGGCCCGTCGAGCGGCAGACCCACGGACCGGAGGAAGCCCACTCCGATGTGGTGCACCTGCCGCTCGCGACCGCGCTCGGGATGATCGCCAGCGGTGAGATCCGTGACGGCAAGACGATCATCGGCCTGTTGTTGGTGGAGCGCGAGCTGCGCGCCGCCGGCGATCGGGTGTGATCGGTCGTGGCTCGAACGTCGCGCCTCGACGACCGTGCTGGCGACCTTGCTGGCGCCGACGACCTGTTGCCGATGCAGGCCGAGGAGTTCCTCTCGTGGATGGCGGCAGAGCGCGGTCGTGCGGTGAACACACTGGCGGCGTACCGGCGTGATCTGAAGGGCTATTGGTCATGGGTCCACGAGCGCGGCCTCGACCTGGTGTCGGTCGCAGGAACCGACATCGAGTCCTTCGTCTCGCAGCGTCGAACCGTGGGTGCTCCCGCCTCCGTCGCACGCCAATTGGCAGCGATCCGGATGCTGCATCGGTTCCTCGTGGAAGAAGGGTTGCGCAGCGACGACCCGACCGGCGATCTCGAAGGCGTGCGTGTGCCGGCAGGGCTGCCGAAACCGTTGAGCGAGGCCGAGGTGACGAGCCTGCTCGATGCGGTCGTGGGTACCGACCCGGTGTCACTGCGTGACCGGGCCATGCTCGAGTTGCTGTATGCCACCGGCGCCCGGATCAGCGAGGTGTGCGGTCTGTCGATCGGCGATGTCGATCTCGAGCGTCGTACCGCGCGCCTGTACGGCAAGGGCTCGAAGGAACGGCTGGTTCCCGTGGGCCGCGTCGCGATCGAGGCGCTGCGCGCGTGGCAGGGCGAGTCGGGTCGCAAGCACCTCGTGCCGGCGCGGTTCGCCCGCAGAGGTGATGCCGAAGCGGTGTTCCTGAACCAGCGGGGCGGCCGGATGACCCGCCAGCTCGCGTGGTCGGTGGTGAAGACGTACGGCCGGCGAGCCGGGATCGACGAGGCACACCTGTCGCCGCATGTATTGAGGCACTCGTGTGCGACCCACCTGCTCGACCATGGAGCGGACCTCCGCGTGGTGCAGGAGCTGCTGGGCCACGCATCGGTGTCGACCACCCAGGTGTACACCAAGGTCAGCACGGAGCGCCTGATGCAGGTGTATCGCACCGCGCACCCGCGGGCGACCAAGCGATGAGTGCGTTCGCGCGCGTCGGCCATCTCGTGCGTCGGTTCGCCGGCTCGCTGTCGTCGGCATCACCGCTCGCGGAAGACGACGCGTGGGCGGTGTCGTTCATGATCGATGCCGAGGGCGAACTGTGGCGTCGACTGTCGAACGCCGACCGGCGGCATGCGATCCTGGTCGCCCGTCGATTCATGGGTGCCCGTCCGGAGGCGAGGCGCGAGGAGATGGCGGCGGCGCTGCTGCACGACATCGGCAAGCTCGAAGCCGGCCTCGGAACGGTCGGTCGGGTGCTGGCCACGCTCGTCGGGCCGCGCACCTCGCGGTTCCGGACCTACCACGACCACGAGGCGATCGGCGCCCGTTGGCTCGCCGAGCGAGGCTCTGCGCCTGCGACCATCGAGCTGGTACGTCGTGAGGGGCCCGCCGCGGCCGCCCTCGAATGGGCCGACGACGTGTGACCACCGGAGGCCCGACTCGTCCGGTCGCACATCCACCGCGTTCTGGTCGCGAATCACGACGGTGTTCGAGTGGTCACGCGACCAGATGGGACGAAGGACCATTGCTACGGCCGGCACCCGGGTGGAGGAGTGGGAGTACTTCCGCCAGATGACCGGGGCGACCCAGCCCTGACCTGGTCGGGTCAGCGCGGGAGGAGGCCGATGTGGTCGTACGCCCGGGCGAGGGTTGCCTTGGCGACGGCGCCGGCGCGCTCGGCTCCGACATGGAGCAGCCGGGCGAGTTCGCCGCGATCGGCCATCAGCTCCTGGTAGCGGGCCTGGATCGGCCGAAGCATCTCGACCACGGCGTCGCCGGTGTCGGTCTTGAGCGTGCCGTACTGCGTGTAGCCCTCGGCCAGTGATTCGGCGGTTTCGCCCGAACACGCGGACAGGATGTCGAGCAGGTTCGAGATGCCAGGCTTCTCGGCCCGGTCGTAGCGCACCTCGGTGTCGCTGTCGGTGACGGCGCGCTTGAACTTCTTCATGATCGCTGCGGGCTCTTCCAGCAGGTACACGAGACCGGTGTCGCTGCCGGCCGACTTGCTCATCTTCGACGTCGGGTCCTGGAGGTCCATCACCCGCGCTCCGGCCTTGGGCGTGACGGCCTTGGGCACGACGAAGGTGTCGCCGAAGCGGCTGTTGAACCGCATCGCGATGTCGCGGGTGATCTCGATGTGCTGGCGTTGGTCCTCGCCCACGGGTACCTCGTCGGCGTCGTACAGCACGATGTCGGCGGCTTGCAGCGCCGGGTAGGTGAACAATCCGGCCGAGATGAACTGGTGCTCGCGCTTTGCCGTCTTGTCCTTGAACTGGGTCATCCGCGACAGCTCGCCGAAGCTGACGGTGCATTC
>JANNQK010000318.1:0-2553 GCA_031400715.1 Actinomycetes bacterium
CGAAGCTCTCCACGAGTTCAACGCGACGTCGGAAGCCGGCTTCGACATGATGTTCTCGATGTTCACCGCCGACCTCGCGCCCGTGGCGGGGGTCGAGCGCAGCATCGAGGTCATCCGCGGCATCGACGGCAACGACGTCACGTTGTACATCCATCGACCGACCGGTCACGTCGGCTCGATCCCTGGTGTCCTGCATCTGCACGGTGGCGGGATGACCATCCTCGAAGCTTCGGGTTCGGGATATCAACGCTGGCGCGATCAGCTCGCTGCGACCGGTCTGGTGGTGTGCGGCGTCGAGTTCCGCAACGCCAGCGGCAAGCTCGGCCCGTACCCGTTCCCCGCAGGGCTCAACGACTGCACGTCCGCGCTGCAGTGGTTCTCCGAGCAACGCGACCGCCTCGGCGTGTCGAAGATCGTCGTCTCGGGCGAATCGGGCGGCGGCAACCTCACCCTGGCGACCACGTTGAAGGCCAAGCGCGACGGTCACCTGGGCCTCATCGCAGGCGTGTACGCGCAGTGCCCCTACATCTCCAACGCGTACGAGTCGCCGGTGCCCGAGCTGACGTCGCTGTACGAGAACGACGGGTACTTCCTGAGCTGTGAGCAGATGGGCGTGATGGCGATGCTGTACGACCCCAGCCGCGAGAGCGCCACCGACCCGCTCGCCTGGCCCTACCACGCGAGCGTCGAAGAGCTCGCCGGCCTGCCTCCGCACGTCATCTCGGTGAACGAGCTCGACCCGCTGCGAGACGAAGGCCTCGCGTACTACCGCAAGCTGGCAGCCGCTGGCGTGCGCGTCATGGCGCGCACGGTCAACGGCACCTGCCACGCGGGCGACTGCCTCTTCGAGGCGGCGATGCCCGATGTGTTCTACGCAACGATCCGCGACATCAAGAGCTTCGCCGACGCCCTCTGACCGGTGGTTCAGCCAGCGGGCAACCCGCTGAGTACCGCGTGATCAGTGCTGGTGGAGGAGTGACGCGACATCCACGGTGGACCGTCGGCCAGCCAGCCGTGCAACGTCTCGATCGGCACGGCGGGCGCGTAGTAGAAACCCTGCGCCCGACGCACCCCTGCCACCCGGAGCGCCTCGGCCTGCTCGCCGTTCTCCACTCCTTCGGCGACGACCTGCAGCCCGAGCCCGGCGGCGAGCTCGATCGTCGCTGCCACTACGGCACGCGCACGAGCGCTCGTCGTCATCTCGCGGACGAACCCCAGGTCGATCTTCACCCCGTCGAGCGGCAGCTGAGACAGCATGGCGAGCGACGAGTAGCCGGTGCCGAAGTCATCGAGCGCCACGGTGATGCCAAGTGCTCGAGCCGTCTCCAGCCACACGCGCGCGGGTGCGAGGTCGTGGATGAGCGCTGTCTCGGTCACCTCGACCGAGATCGATCTGGGGTCGAGGTCGTGCTCGGCGAGCTGCTCCAGGAAGCTGTCCAACAACGCCAGGTCCATGATCTGTGACGCCGACACGTTGAGTCGAATGCGGAACGAGGGGTCGACCACGTCGCGCAGGAGCGCCCGCGCCGCGGTGGCGGATCGAGCCGTCATCTCCGACAGATCGGCGAGCAGCCCGCAGTCCTCGACCAGCGGGACGAAGTGACCCGCCGACAGCACACCTCGCGTGGGGTGCTTCCACCGGGCAAGGCTCTCCGCCCCGATGATGCGACCGGTGATCAGGTCGACTTCGGGTTGGAACCAGGAAATGATCTCGCCCTTCGCGAACGCGCCGCGAATCTCGGCTTCGTCGCCGACCCGCCGCGCGATGTCCTCGCGCATCGAATCGTCGAACATCGCGACGCAGTCACGCCCGATGGCCTTGGCGCGGTACATCGCGATGTCGGCGTGGCGGAGCAGGTCGTCGGCGGTGTCGCCAGGGTCGGTGTTCAGCGTGACGCCGACACTCGTGGTGATCGTCATCTCCCTGGTGCCCACTGTGAACGGCCGACGGAACGCAAGGCGAATCCGCTCTGCGAAGGCGAGCGCCTCGGCGTCGTCGCGGAGATGTGGCATGAGCACCGTGAACTCGTCACCGCCGAGCCGTCCGAGGAGATCGCCGCGTCTGAGGACCGAGCCCACTCGTTCGGCGACCGCCACCAAGAGCTCGTCGCCGACCAGGTGCCCGAGGGAGTCGTTCACCAGCTTGAATCGGTCGAGGTCGAAGAAGGCCACACCGACCCATGAGTCGGAGCTGCGGGCGTCGACGAGGGCGGCTTGCAGCTCGGCACGGAACCGGTGTCTGTTCGCGAGATCGGTCAACGAGTCGTGTGCTGCCTGGTGTTCCAGCTGTGTGTTTGCGTCGCGCAGCTCGGCATTGCCCTCCTCGATCCGCGCTCGTTCGGCACGGAGCTCGACGAGAAGGGCCGAGTTCCGGTGCGCGAGCCGCACCGCGGAGACGGCGGCGTTGTTCGACTGGTCGTACAACCCGAACGAGAAGAACAGCGAGAAGATCACCACGACCGCCAGCATCGCGGTGAAGGTGGTGTCGGCGAGCACGAGGCCAGTGGCACCGACGCCCGCCACTGGCACTTGAAATGCGAGGAACAGGCGTCG
>JANNQK010000319.1:0-22786 GCA_031400715.1 Actinomycetes bacterium
AACTCGCCGTCGGCGTTACCGACGGCGTACCGGCCGGCACCCTTCACGGTGCCGGGGGTGAATTCAGACGCCGGCCCCACTTCAACTTCGTCAGACATTGGCTTCAACCTCTCCCGGCCGTTCCCGAACAACTAGATCCTATTCCTCGATTCGGGCCGCGGAACCCGTCGAATCGGTGACTGAGAAGCGTCACGAATCGATCCGTCCGATATCCGGCAATCTTCATTCCCCCGTGCGACTGCGGCAAGGATCGGAGATCCACCCGGTATCGCCGCTCGATATCTCGACGGCGCCACCGCGCCGACCACGGCATGACGGCCCCAGTCGAGCGCCCCACACCGCTCAATCCGGCAGCCACCGAGGGTGCCCCGTATCGCCGGTTACGAGGGTGATCCGCGTGGTTGTCGGAGGACCAATGGAGTCGTGGCGGTTTCCCGCGGGAAATGGTGACTCGTTCAGCCGCCCAGGACGGTGGCCACCACGTACGGGAGGTCCATCTGTTGGCCCGACCAGCCGCCGAGGCGATTCGGATCTTCAGGTGCGTCGACGGTGAAGTCGGTGATCGGGATCGGCCGATCGATCGCACGACCATCCGCCGTGGTCACCGTCAGCGTGCGATCACGGCGCAACGTGGGGATCAATCCATGGAGATGAACCATGCGGTGATGCAGCCAACCTCGGCGAGCTCGGTCGAGATCGGATTGCCGTTGTCAGCTCGGGATCACAGCCAGGGCTCACAGCGACGATCCCGCACCGGGAGCCGCCGATTCGGACGCCGCCGGACGGTGGGACGAAGGATCCACCGACCCAGCAGCCGACGCCACTTGGAACCGCACGACCACCTGGTCGAACCCCACCGCCTGGAGCATCGCGGTGACGGTGGACGTGACGTTCTCGCGGGCACGGATCTCGAGATGCGTCGCCGCCGCGGCTGCTGAAATCTTCTCGGTCGCGAGTCCGTAGAGCTCTGCCTCCGACGTCGGCGAGTCGCTGAACACGCCACCCAACCGATCGAGCAGGCCCCGGTCTCGGTTCATGACATGGCTCGCTTCCAGATCGATCGACGGGTCCGACAGCCGGATCGGTCCGAGCGTGACCCGCACCGAGTTGGTCACCTCGTCGACCAGGAACGACTGCTCCGTCAGGGAGCCGAAGTCGACGATCGCGTCGACGGTGCCCACCGCCACGAACTGAACGCGTTCGCCGGCAAGGAACGACGGCACCCACTTCACGTCCTGCTCGACGTCGACGGTCACCTCGAACTGGCCTTGCGCGGCGTGGAACTCGGCGAGGTCGCGCAACTCGAGCAACACCGGCGGCGGCGTCCGGTCGACTTCGGTGGTCGAGAACGGATTGTCGAGCAGCCTGTAGCTGACGACGACGGCGACGGCCACCGCGGCGACCACCACGACAAGGCCGACAACGGCAGCGAGGCCTGTGCCGAACGCCGAGCGGACAGGCGTGGGGCGGGGGTTCTTCATCAACATGTGAGCGGTCCTCCTGGAACCAACCGGCGGTGCCGGCACCGTCTGGATGTTTCGTAGGTGGATCGGCGGGTCAGAGACGTCCTGCACAGCCGATGGTTCCGTGGCGAAACCAAGGACTGACGTGCGACGAGGCAGAATGGTCGCGTGGTTCTTCCCGGATCTCCACCACCAGATGCCGCCGGCTGGCCGTTGCCGGGTTCGTCGACACGGGGGCGCCTGCTCGTTGCCACACCACCGCTCGAGGACCCGAACTTCGATCGCACCGTGGTGTACATGCTCGAGCACACCGAGTCGGGCGCGGTCGGCGTCGTTCTGAATCGCGCCCCCGAGGATGCGGCGCTGCTCGCCGACGCGTTCGACCTCTCCGATCTCGACGCCTGGCAGGATCGACTGGCGCCGCCCGCCCGCATCTTCTCGGGAGGTCCTGTGGGCGAGGACGCTCTGATCGCTGTCGCCGAGGGAACGGGTCGGAACAGCGACGCATGGGGTGAGATCAGCGGCTCGCTCGGCACGGTCGACCTCTCTCTCGCCCCAGCCGACGTCGCCGACCGCATCGATCGAGTGCGGATCTTCCGTGGATATGCCGGCTGGGCACCAGGCCAGCTCGAAGGCGAGCTGCGTGCCGGAGCCTGGATGGTGTTCGATGCTCGTGACGACGATCTCTTCACCGACCGTCCGGACGATCTGTGGCGAATCGTCGTCCGCCGACAGGGTGGTCCGTTGACCTGGATCGCCGATGCTCCCGACGACATCTCCGCCAACTGAGGTCAGTTCGGCGTTCCGTGGGGGTGCACCGAAGGCATCGGCCGATGCCGATCAGCCGCGTAGCACGGCGCCCATCTTCGACACCGTTGTGACCACCTTGTCCCGAACCGCGGCGACATCGCCCTCGGTGAGAGTGCGATCCGGAGCCTGCAGCCGCAGTCGGTAGGCCAAACTCCGCGATCCTGCCTGGATGCCCGTGCCTCGGAACACGTCGAACAACGTGAGACCGACGAGCAACCCGGCGCTGGCCTGACGAATCCCCTTGTCGAGCTTCTCGGCCGCGACGGTATCGGCCACGATGAAGGCCAGGTCGAGGTCGGTGCTCGGGAACCTGCTGGTTGCCTTCCACTGGATGATCTTCGGTTCCGTTGCGAGCACCCGCGACAGGTCGAGCTCCAGCCAGCCGATCCGCTCGTCGACGCCGAACGCCTCGCAGACGTCGGGATGGATCTCACCCACGACACCCACCACGTCCTTGCCGACCGACAGCGTCGCGGAGCGTGTCGGGTGCATGCCTGCGGGAACCGTCGCCTGATCGACGCGGGCACCGATGCCCATCGTCTTGGCCAGCTCTCGCCAGATCGCCATCGCCTCGCGTGCATCGCCGCCGGCAAGCGCGATCGCGAGTCCTTCGTACTCCGGCGGGAGTTCGGTGCTGCGATCGCCGGCCGGGTACACATGGCCGATCTCGAACAAGCGCACGCCTGGCCGACGGTGCGACTCGTTGAATCCGACCGCATGCAGCATGCCGACCCGCATGGTGGGCCGGAGGACGTCCTCGTCGGCCTGGAGCGGATTGGTGATGCGGATCGCATCCGCCGGCAGCTGCGCCAGCGCGAGGTCGTCGTCGCGGAGGAACGTCGCGGTGATGGCCTCGCTCAGGCCGATGCCCAACAGCACCTCGCGGATCTGACGGCGGCGCGCCTGCACCGGGCTGAGACGGCCGTGCATGGTCGAGTTCGGCACTGCCATCCCGATCGTGTCGTAGCCGTAGTGCCTGGCCACCTCTTCGACCACGTCGATCTCGTCGCTGCTGTCGGTGCGCCACGTCGGCAGCGTGACGGTCAGCACCTCGCCGGTCTCGCTCACCGTGACATCGGTCGTGTGATAGCCGATCGGTGCGATCAGTGAACCGATGGCGGCAGCGTCGAGCGAGGTGCCCAGGATCCGATTGACCTGACCGACCCGAACCGCTGTGGTTCGCTCGGCAGGAGCGATGGAGTCGCTCCGTGCGTCGACCGCGCCAGCGTGCACGACGAGGTCGGGGCAGGTGAGCTGCAGCAGTTCGACGAAGCGAGCCTGTGCGCGCTCGGGGCCATACGGATCGACGCCGCGCTCGAACCGCCCAGACGCCTCGGAGCGCACTCCCATGCGGTTCATGCTGCGCGTGATCCCTGTCTGTTCGAACGCGGCGATCTCGAGTGCGACCGTCGTGGTGTCAGCGGTGATCTCGCTGTCGAGTCCGCCCATCACGCCGGCGAGCCCGATCGGCACGTCGTTCGCATCGCAGATCAGCAGATCGTCCGGAGTGCACGTGCGCACGACCCCGTCGAGGGTGGTCAGCGCCTCACCGTCGGCAGCCAGCCGAACCCGGAACCCGTGCCCACCGAGAGCGTCGAGGTCGTAGGCGTGGTTCGGCTGGTTCAGCTCGATCATCACGTAGTTGCTGACGTCGACGACGTTGTTGATCGAGCGCATGCCCGCTGCACCCAGCCGACGTGCGATCCAGTCGGGCGACGCGCCGACGCGCACGCCCGACAGCACCAGGGTGGTGAAGCGATGGCATCGATCACCGGCCACGAGGTCGACCGAGGCAGAACGAACGGGACCGGTTGCCGCGACGGCAGAGGGCGCCGGAGCGAGCGTCAGACCGAGTTGCGCGGCGACGTCGCGCGCTGCGCCGAGATGACCCCAACAGTCGGGGCGATTGCGGGTGAGGTCGACATCGAAGACGACCTCGGACTCGAGCCCGAGCGCCTCGCCGTACGGCACACCCAGGGCTGTACCGGCGGGCAGGATGAAGATGCCGGAATGGTCGCTGCCGAGCCCGAGTTCGCTGGCCGAGCACAACATGCCCTGGCTGTCGATGCCGAGGATCGGCCGCGGCTCGATCGCCCGGCCATCGGGCATGACGGTGCCAGGGGTCGCGAGGGGGATCACGTCGCCGGGTGCCATGTTGAACGCTCCGCACCACACATGACGTTCGACACCGTCACCGGCATCGACCCACACACGGTGCACCTTGGCCGCATCAGGATGGCGTTCGGTCTTCACGACACGAGCGGTGATGACGCCCGCGACGGTCGTCCCCTCAGTGAGCACCTCTTCAACCTGCAGACCGAGGGCCGTCATGCGTGCCGCGAGCGGGGTCGGATCGGCGCCGGTCGGTGCGAGGCCGGGCGCGAGGTCGTCGAGCCACGAGAGGACGTACTTCATGACGGGTTT
The DNA here is from genome assembly GCA_031400715.1 of Actinomycetes bacterium. Taxonomy (GTDB): domain Bacteria; phylum Actinomycetota; class Acidimicrobiia; order Acidimicrobiales; family Ilumatobacteraceae; genus VFMC01. The sequence goes on from JANNQK010000319.1 coordinate 4,698, forward strand.
CCTTCGATGTCCATGATCAGAACTGCTCGATGAAGCGGATGTCGTTGCTGTACATGTCGCGGATGTCGTCGATGCCGTGGCGCTCGCGAGCCATCCGATCGATCCCGAACCCGAACGCGAACCCGCTCCACTGCTCTGGATCGAGCCCGCACGCCAGAAGCACGTTCGGATGCACCATGCCACAGCCGCCGAGTTCGATCCACGTTCCATCGGGACGCTGGATGTCGAACTCGGCCGACGGCTCGGTGAACGGGAAGTAGTTCGGCCGCAGCCGACTCGTGAAGGCACCTCCGAAGAACGCCTTCGTGAACGCATCGATCGTGCCGGCGAGATGAGCCATCGTGATGCCGCGGTCGATCACCAGACCCTCGATCTGGTGGAACACCGGCATGTGCGTGGCATCGGGCGTGTCGCGACGGAACACCCGGCCGGGCATCACCATGTAGATCGGCGGTTCGATCGTCTGCATCACCCGGATCTGGACGGGCGACGTGTGCGTGCGCAGCAGCACCGTGCCCTCGTCGGCGAGCGGTCCGCTGTAGTCGGTGAAGAGCGTGTCGAACCCACTGCGCGCCGGGTGGCTGCGAGGCATGTTCAGCGCCTCGAAGTTGTAGAAATCGGTCTCCACCTCCGGGCCCTCGGCCACCTGGAAGCCGAGTCCGATGAACACGTCCTCGAGTCGTTGCCACGCCTGCGTCACCAGGTGAGCGTGCCCTCGGCGCGGTTCGGTGAGCTCCTCGGTGAGATCGATCCGCTCGAGCCCGAGCTGCACCTGTCGCTCAGCACGCGCCAGCTCCGCACGTCGTGCGCCGAGCGCTTCGGTCACCTCGTTCGACGCCCGGTTCAGCGACTGCCCGACGACCTTCTTGTCGTCGACGGACGCGAGCGACCCCAGGCGGGCCTTCAACAACGCGAGCGAACCCTTCTTGCCGAGCAGGTCGGCGTCGATCGCCGCGATCTCGTCGACCGAACCGGCGGTTCTGATGCGCTCGAGTCCGGCATCGCGTGCTGAAGCCACGGCTTCGAGCATGGGCGCAGACGATGTCTGATCAGTGTCCGACATGGACGTTCCTTTCACACCTTGCGGTCCGCTGATTCGATTCGAGCGGACCGACGACGATCTCTGTGGCCAACGGGGTTCCCCCGGGCCGCCGGGTCGCGGGCGTCAGGATGCGACGCGCTCGACCCCGGGCGTGTCCCGGGGGCATCGAAATCGCTGCGTCGCCATGGATCACAGGCTATCGCAGGCCTCGTTGCCGGGCCACGTCGAATACCAGCACGGTGGTCGCCATGGCGACGTTCAGGCTCTCGGCCCGACCCATGTGAGGGATCGTCAGCCAGTCGTCGACCGGGGCCTCCTCGTCGAGACCATGGGCCTCGTTGCCGACCACGATGGATGTCGGACCGGTGAAGTCGGCCTGGGTGTAGCTGACCCCGCGGTGCGACGATGCTCCCCAACTGCGACGTGTGCCCGTCGACAGCGCCTCACCGAGGGTCACCTCGGTCACGACCGGCACGTGGAACAAGGCACCGGCTGAGGACCTGACCACCTTCGGATTGAACACGTCGACCGACCCGCTGGTGAACACCAGGGCATCGACTCCAGCCGCCTCGGCCGAACGCAACATCGTGCCGGCGTTGCCGGGATCGGAGATGCGATCGCCGATGACCACGAAGTCCGCAACGGCGAGCGCGTCAAGGCTGGTGACCCGCCGCCGTGCCACGCCGAGAGCGACCTGGGGGGTCTCGGTGCTGGCGACCTTCTCCATGACGTTCGGTGCGAGCTCGTACACCGGCACCCCGTCGGGGGGCTGGTACGACCACGCTCCCGCAGCCACGAAGACGGCCTCGAGCTCCCACCCGGCGACGTGTGCCGTGGTGATGAGACCTGGGCCCTCCACCACGAACGCACCTTCCTCCAGACGCGCACTGCGGCGCCCCACGAGGCGCCGCAGTCGTTGAACCTTGGGGTTCGTGAACGTGAGCTGATCGCTCAGACCAGGGCCGCCTTCGCGGCCGCGACCAGCTTGCCGAACGCGTCGATGTCGTGCACGGCCAGATCGGCGAGGATCTTGCGATCGACTTCGATCTCGGCGGCATTCAGACCGGCGATGAAGCGGCTGTAGCTCATGTCGTAGATGCGGCAACCGGCGTTGATGCGCTGGATCCACAGACGACGGAACTCGCCCTTCTTCGCGCGTCGGTCGCGGAAGGCGTACTGCCCACTGCGCATCACCTGTTCGTTGGCGGCGCGGACTGAACGGCTCTTGTTGCCGTAGTAGCCCTTCGCTCGCTCCAGCGTCTGCCGGCGACTCTTCTTCGCGTTCACCGATCGCTTGACTCGTGCCATCTCTCTCTTCTTTCTCGTCTTCTTCGAACTCGTGATTCGAGCCCGTGATTCGTCATTGGTGTTCGTGTGCCGTCACGCCATGGCGGCGGCTGGAAGCTGAGCGAGTGCTCAGCGCTCGCCGAGGAGGCGCTTGATCTTCTTGGCATCGCCGGGGTGAACCGCGACCATGCCATCGAGGCGACGGGTGCGGGTGGACGGCTTCTTCTCGAACAGGTGCTGACGGTTCTGCTGCAGACGGCGCAGCTTGCCAGTGCCGGTCTTGCTGAACCGCTTGGCTGCGGTCTTGCTGGTCTTCATCTTGGGCATGGTGATGTCCTTCACGTGGCGCGATCGATCGGCGATCGCGTTGGGAGATGAGCAGGGAAACCTGCCCGATTGGTTGGAGTGGTGCGAACGTCTGCGCCGGTTCCGAGCTGGTTCAGTCGGCGACCGGTGCCGCCTCGTCGACGGGTGCCGGCTCGACGACTGCTTCCTCGGCGAGTGCTTCCTCGGCGAGTGCTTCCCCGACGACTGCTTCGACGGCGACTGCTTCGACGGCGATGCTGGGTGCGGCATCGGTCGTTTCTGCAGCGGCCGGTTCGACGGTGACAGGTGCGGACTCGTCGACAGTGTCAGGAGCGGACTCGTCCGCTGCTGGGGCCGACGGCGTCTTGGGTTCTCTGTGTTCTCGTTCTTTCTTCGGAGCGACCTTCTTCTCGGGAGCGAGCACCATCGTCATGTTCCGCCCTTCGAGCCGGGCGTACGCCTCGACCTTGGCGAGCGGGCCGAGTTGTTCGATCACCGAGTCGAGGATCTTCGAGCCCAGTTCCGGGTGAGCCATCTCGCGGCCTCGGAACTGCAGGGTCACCTTCACCTTGTGACCATCCTGCAGGAAGTCCTGCATGTGACGGACCTTGGTGTCGAAATCGCCCTTGCCGATCTTCGGACGGAACTTCACTTCCTTGATCGACACCTGGATGGTCTTCTTGCGTGACTCCTTGGCCTTCTGGCTTTCCTCGTATCGGAACTTGCCGTAGTCCATGATCCGGCACACGGGCGGGTTGGCCATCGGCGCAACCTCGACGAGGTCGAGATCGAGCTGACGGGCCAACGTGAGCGCCTCGGGAAGCGCCTTGATTCCCAGTTGCGCTCCGTCTGAGCCGATGAGGCGAACCTCACGAGCCCGGATGCGTTCGTTGTACCGGTGTTCTGGTGTCTGCGGCGGTGCTATGGCTGATCAATCCTGTGCAATGGGCTGTCCTCCCAGTCGGGTCCACGGTTCTCGAGGGAAAAGCCGCGGACACGACGAGAACGAGCCCGGCTGCACGCAGCCGGCGATCGATCGAATCGCATCATCGACCCGGACGCACGAGACGGACCGGAGGACCGTCGAGTGGCCGGGTGGGGGAACCAGCCCCACTTCGCCTCAGTTGTGGCCGATAGGGTACCAAAAGTGAGCGACGAAACCTCGAGCCACCCGAACACCCCCGATGACCAGGCCCCCGATGACCAGGCGACGGGCGGCGATGCGGGCGATACCCGTGTCAACGACAGCCGGTTGGACGAGGCTCGTGATGCGCTCGACGACACGCGCCGGCGCCTGGCCGAGGTGCCGGCCGAGGTCGTGATCACCAACCATGTGATGGGGCTGTACGAGCTCGCCGCCATCCATCTGGGCGCCCAGCCACCGGATCTCGGTCAGGCCGCACTGGCGATCGACGCCGTGGGCTGTCTCGTCGAAGGGCTCGGTGAGCGACTCGGTCCCGAGGCCGACACGCTCGCCGTCGCCCTGTCGAACATCCGTCTCGCGTTCGTCCAGATCAAGGGAGCGAACGCCGGCTGAACCTGCCGATCGGGGCACGGCGCACCTTGCCGTCGCGCACCTCCACACCCTCGGCCCGCAGCACCTCGGCCTGCTCGTGCTCGTGCCCGGGTACCAAACGTCCGGCGGCGTTCACCACCCGCCACCACGGCAGTTCGATGTCGGCGGGGCACACGCCCTCGGCTGCGTTCCGCTCCGCAGCCTCGCCTGGTTCCTCGCCAGATTCTGCCAACAGACGTCCCACGAGACGACTGAGCCCTGGATGGCCGGCATCGGCGGCGATGTCACCGTAGGTGACCACCTCACCCTCGCTGAGCGACCGGATCACGTCGAGGATCCGCCTGTTGCGTTCGTGCCGAGGGTCGCGGTCGCGCTCGCCTGCAGTCATCGCCTCGCCGATCGATCAGACCGGGCGAATCGAGCTGGCTTCCCAGCGCCCGAGCTTGGCCAGCAGGTCGAACGACACCCTGGCACCCACCTCGATCGTTCGCGACCCGTCGGCGATGGCGATGCAGTGAAACGGATAGCGAGTCGCATCAGCGGTCTCGACGGCGCCGAGGCCCACGTGGGCATCGAACGCCACCACGGTGCCGGTGCGGCGAGCCTCGTCTCCCCGGACCACGTCCGGCTGGGTCACGTCCGGCTGGGTCACATCGGTCACGGGATGATCTTGCTGATCGGCATCTCGAGGATGCCCGTCGCTCCCGCGTCCTTCAACGCCGGGATGAGCCGGTTGATCTGGTTCTTCGCGACCACGGTCTCGACGGCGAACCCGCCCTTGGCCGCGAGCTCGTTCACGGTCGGTGCCTTCATCGACGGCACCAACGCCAGCACGGCGTCGAGCTGTTCGGCGGCGACGTTCAGCTTCAACAGCACCTTGCCCCGAGCATCCAGCGTGCCGTTGAGCAACGTCATCAACTGCCCCATCGCGTGTCGCTTGTCGAGATCGTCGTACGCAGCTCGGTTCGCCACGACCTCGGTGTAGCTGGTGAGGATCTCGTCGATGATCCGCAGCCCTGCGGCGCGCAGCGCGCGTCCGGTCTCGGTGATGTCGACGATGCAGTCGGCGATGTCGGGGATCTTCGCCTCGCTGGCACCGTACGAGAGACGGATCTCGGCCTCGATGCCGCGCTCGGCGAAGAATCGCCGGGTGAGCTCGGGGTACTCGGTGCTGACCCTCAAGCCGTGAGGGAGGTCCTCGATCCGCTGTGCGGGCGAGTCACCGGCGACGGCGACAACGACCTTGATCGGCAGCGACGTCGCCTTCGAGTACTGCAATTGGCCGAGGCTGACCACATCGCTCGAGGTCTCCTCCACCCAGTCGCGACCGGTGATGCCGATGTCGAACAAGCCTTCGGCCACGTACGTCGGGATCTCCTGAGGACGCAGGATGCGCACCTCGGCGATGCGCGGGTCGTCGATCGTGGCCTTGTAGTCGACCGACGACGACCGCAGCACCGGGAGATCGGCAGCTTCGAACAGCTCGAGCGTGGCCCTCTCGAGCGAGCCCTTGGGGAGGACGAGTCGCAACACGCAGTTGACGCTATCGGTCGACGATCGCGACGGCCGTTCCAATTCCGACGACGATCCGGTTCACGTCGTCAGTGGCTCGTCGGCTCGGCGTGGAGCAGACGAAGCGCGTGCGGCAACACGTCGATCACGGCGCCGAGCTGCTCGACACAACCCTTCGGTGATCCGGGCGTGTTGCAGATGATGGTGTCACCACGGATGCCGGCCACGCCGCGCGACAGCCGTCCGAGCGGGCTGATCAGCCGCATCGCCTCGGCGAGGCCCGGCGCCTCACGTTCGATCACCAGCCGGGTGCCTTCGGGGGTCTGATCGCGAGGGGCGAAGCCGGTGCCGCCGGTGCTGACGATCACACCGGCGAAGCCGTCACTCATGGCCCGGAGCATCTCGGCCACGGCCTCGGCGCCGTCGGCGGTGACCCGGTGGTCCGTCACGTCGAAGCCGGCGCCGGCCAGCTGAGCGACCAGCGCCCGGCCGCTCACGTCGTCGCGCGTGCCGTGCACCACGCCGTCGCTGACGGTGAGGACCTTGGCCTTCGGCGGAGCCTGGACCTGATGTTCGTGTTCGCTCATGACACCCGACGGTACCGAACCAGCACCATCCCGTCGGTGTCGTCGTCGTGGGGCAGCACCCGCCACCCGTGTGCATACGGTCGCCACATTCCCTCGGGCCGTCGGGCATCGACCTCGAACCCGTCGGGGATCGGATGATCGATCGACTCGGCAGCCGTCAGCGTGCACACGCTGTAGACGAGGGTGCCCCCGGGGGCGACCAACACGGCGGCGCTGGTGAGCAGGCGACGTTGCAGGTCGGCGAGCTCGTCGATCGCCGAGGGTTGGATGCGCCAGCGCGAGTCGGCCCGTCGGCGCATCGCTCCGAGGCCGGAGCACGGCGCGTCGAGCAGCACCCGATCGAAGCTGGCGGCCACGAACGGAGGACGGGTGCCGTCGGCGCACACGGCAACGCCATCGGCGCCGACGCGGGCGATGTTGTCGCGAATCAGACCGCTCCGAGCCATGGAGACGTCGGCCGCGACCACGAACGCCCCGCGTTGCGTGGATCTGGCCGCCATCGCGGTCGCCTTGCCGCCAGGAGCTGCGCACAGATCGAGGACGATCTCCCCCGGACGCGCCTCCACCGCGGCGGCCACCCACTGCGACGATCGATCCTGGGTGTAGCCGTCGTCGCGGACCGACACCGGGGGCGGCTCGTTCATGCGTGCCAGCGCGGCGCCGGCTTCGCCGCCCAGCTCGGCGTGCAACCTCGCGACGATCCAGTCGGGGTAGCTGAGCTGGGTGGCCTCGTCGGGCCAGGTGACCTGAAGTCGCGACACCTTCCGCAAGACGGCGTTGACGAAGCCGCGCGTCCGCTTCGGGGCGACGGCGACGGTCTCGCCCACCGCAGCATGCGGCGGCACGCCGGCGAACACCAGCTGATAGGTGCCCAGGCGCAGCACGGCACGGGTGTTCGCATCGGGTTCTGTCAGCACGAAGCGATCGATCACCGAGTCGCATGCTCGACGCATGCGGGTCGTTCCGTACACCAGCTCGGTGACGAACGCCCGGTCGCGCGGTTCGAGCCCTGACGTGGAGAGTGCCGCCGGCACGACCAGGTTCGCGTAGGCACCCTCCTGCTCGATGCGCTGCAGGCACCGCAGCGCGATCTCGCGAGCGTTCACCCGAAACGCTCGGTGGCGGTGAAACGAGCGCCATTGGCGAAGTCGCGATACGACATGGGCGCCTTGCCCTCCGGCTGGACGGTGATCAGTCGGAGCCCTCCGACGACTCCAACCCCGTCGACCGTGTGGGCGAGCACGTCGCCGGTTGCACGCGCATCGACCAGTTCCGCGGCGCACACCTTCAGACGCTTGCCTCGGAACGTGGTCCAGGCTCCGCCGAGGCGGATCTGGCGATCGCGCACGGCGGCCGGGGCGCTCCACTCGAGCCGCAGATCATCGGGTCCGATCTTCGCGGCGTAGGTGGGTTCGCCGACCTGGGCGACGGGTGCGTCGGGACCCGCGCTCAACTGGTCGATCAGCAGTCGGGTTCCCGCTTCCACGAGTCGGGCACGCAGCGCCTCGCCGGTCGCGTCGGTCCCGATCGGCACCCTCACCATCGCATGGACCGGCCCGGTGTCGAGGCCCTCGTCGAGCTGCATCAGGCACACGCCCGTCTCGTCGTCGCCAGCGAGAAGAGCTCGTTCCACAGGAGCTGCGCCGCGCCACCGCGGCAGCAACGAGAAGTGCAGGTTCACCATCGGGAGCACCACGAGCGCATGCGGTTTGATCAGCTGCCCGAAGGCGACCACCACGCCGAGGTCGGCATGGTAGGTGAGGGCCTCGTCGACCGAGTGGACCACGGGGATGCCGAGTCGGGTCGCTGCGGCCTTGACCGCACTCGGTGCCAACTCGCCGCCTCGCCCGCGGCGTTTGTCGACGCGGGTCACCACGCACACGACGTCGAACCCGGCTGCGACCAGCGACTCGAGCGGGGCGACCGCCATCTCCGGCGTCCCGAAGTAGACCAGTCGCTTGGCCCCGTCGTGCAGGGTGTCGCCGTCGGTCACTTCAACCGCAGGCGACGCTTGGGGGCGTCGACCGGAGGGACCTCCATGATGCGGCGATACTCGGCGAGGGCCTCCTTGCGCTGCTCGGGAGTCATCCGATCGAACATCAGCACACCGTTGAGGTGGTCGATTTCGTGTTGGAACAACCGTCCGGCAAGCTCGCTCGCCTCGATCTCGATGGTGTTGCCATCGATGCCCACGCCGCGCATCAGGACCTCGTTCGGGCGAAGCATCTCGACGTACAACCCGGGGATGCTGAGGCACCCCTCGTCGTAGACCCACTCCCCCCGACTCTCGACGATCTCCGGGTTGAGGATCACCATCGGCTCGTCGTCCATGTCCCAGACGAAGATCTGCTTCTGCACACCGATCTGCGGGGCGGCAAGACCGATCCCGGAATCGCTGGTGTACAGCGTGTCGAACATGTCATCGACGAGCCGGGCGATCTTGCCGTCGATGTCGGTGACCTTGGCCGCCTGGGACTTCAGCACCGGATCGCCGAACGTGCGGATCGTGTACGCCATGCTGCAAGGCTACCGAGGCACCGCCCGAGCACGGACGAGCCGCGAGAGAACCGAACACCGACAACCGAGCACTGGCAACCGGGCACTGGCAACCGAGCACGGTGAGGAGGATGAACCGATGGGTCAGTACTTCGACGACGATCCCACGGTCACGTCGTCGCCGGTGGAGGTGACCTGGTCACTCCCCGACGGGCCGCTCACCCTGCTCACCGATCGTGGCGTGTTCGGTTACGGGCGGGTCGACACGGGCACCAAGTTGCTGCTGGTGACGCTGGAGGCGCCACCGGCGACCGGGCACCTGCTCGACATCGGCTGTGGCACCGGGGCCATCGCGCTCACCATGGCCCGCCGCTCCCCTGCCGCCACCGTGTGGGCGATCGATGTGAACCGTCGCGCCCGCGAGCTCTGCGCCGCGAACGCGGAGCGGATCGGGCTGACCAACATCCGCGTCTCCGCACCGGCCGACGTCCCGCCCGACCTGCGCTTCGCCGCGATCTGGAGCAATCCGCCGATCCGCATCGGCAAGGCCGCACTCCACGAGTTGCTCCTCTTCTGGCTGGACCGACTGGAGCCGACGGCCGAGGCGCACCTCGTGGTCCAGAAGCACCTCGGCGCCGATTCGCTGTCGACGTGGTTGACCGCTCACGGCCACCCTTGCGACAAGGTGGCGACCGGCGCCGGCTTCCGCGTGCTCCGCGTCACCTCGACCTGACCGTCTGTCCCACCGGAAGGCGAACCAACGCGGGTCAGGAGCGGCGGCGGGCCATCGAGACGGCGGTGCGCCATGACAGGCGGCTGCCGCGGTGCAACAACGTTCGACCGTACACGGCACCGGTGAGCCTCAACATGCCGTAGATGCCGAAGACGAGCGCTACGGCGGCGAGGACGATCTCGAGCACCGACGCCGATCCGGTGGCGATCCGCAACGGCATCAGCAGCGGCGAGAACGGCGGGAGCACCGACAGCACGCGTGTGGCCGGGCTCGACGGGTCCAAACCGACCGTGAACACGAGGAGGTACGCGAACGTCATCACCACCGTCACCGGCGCCGAAGCGCCCTGTGCGTCCTCCTGACGTGACACGAACGAGCCCGCCAGAGCGAACAGGGTGGTGTAGAAGAGGAAGCCCCCCAGGAACCAGGCGATCGCGGTCGGCAGCGCGAACCACACCTCGGACGGCACCTGTTGGCGGGAGATCGCGAGCGACGCGACGCCGGCCGCGACCGTGGCGGCGAACTGCAGCAGAGCCACCGTCGCGATGCCGAGCACCTTGCCGATCAGCAGCTGGTGCGGCCGCAGGTGCGCCAGCAGCACCTCGATCACGCCGGTGGACTTCTCCTCCACCACCCCGGTCAGCACCGCTGCTCCGTAGAAACTGATCGACAGGAACAACACGACGGCGACCACCATCCCGACGAGCAGCGCCAACGGGTCGTCGTCCCGGTCGTCGTCGGGCGGTTCGAGCGTGTTCGTGGTGAGCGGCGACGGCTGCAGGATCGCGAGGGTCTCGGCCTCGGTCAGACCGGCGGCTGCGGCTGCCTCGCCCGCCGAGGCGGTGCGCCACGCGAGGTCCAGCGCTGTCACGATCTCGGTGTCGGCTTCTTCGACGGTGACGATCGTCCCGGTGCGCTCCGCGCCCTCGACGCCCTCGACGCGGACGACGGCGTCGACCGTTCCGTCGCGCAGCGCCGACTCGAGCGCTGCCTCGCCGTTGTCAGGCAGTTCCCGCAGTCGCAGCTCGACGTCGACGAGATCCCGGGTGGCGCGGATCGCCGCGTCGAGACCGGTGGGTGCGTCACCGACGACGGCGACGTCGACCGGCTCGGCGTCGTCGCCGGAGAGCAACCGGTTCGCAACCCCACCGGCCAGCACCACGACGACGAGCAGCGCGGTGCTGACGAGGAACGCCCGCGACCGGAGCCGCTGGCGGATCTCGCGCCACATCACGAGCAGGATCCGTGATCTGGCGCGGCGCACCGAGTTCACCGCGCACCTCCGACCGTCTCGACGAACACGTCCGACAGATCCGGTGGCGTGAACTCGAAGTCCACGACGGAGCCGGCTCGAGCGGCGGCCGAGAGCACCTCGGCGGGCGTCGTGGCGGCCGGGACGCGCAGCCGCACGGTCCGCGCGGCGACGTCCACCACCTCCCACGCCGTGGAGGGGGGCGTCCATGACACGTCCTCGCCGAACCCCACGATCACATGCCGGATCGGTGAACGCTCTCGGAGCTCGCGGACGTCGCCGTCGAGGACGACGCGACCACGATCGATGATCACCACCTCGTCGGTGAGATCCGCCACGAGATCGAGCTGGTGGCTGCTGAACAGCACGGCCGTGCCGGCGTGCACTCGTTCGAGCAGGACCGCCTTCATCGTCTCCACGGCCACCGGGTCGAGACCGGAAAACGGCTCGTCGAGCACGAGGAGAGCCGGGTCGTGCACGAGCGAGATCGCCAGCTGGACCCGCTGCTGGTTGCCGCTCGACAGCGCCTGCACCTCGTCGACGGCGCGGGTCTCGATGCCCAGGCGCTCCATCCACGTCGCGGTGGCTCGGGCCGCAACTTCGGCATCGAGGCCGGCGAGACGCGCGAAATAGGTGATCTGGTCGCCGACACGCATCTTCGGGTACATGCCGCGCTCGGCCGGCATGTACCCGAACCGCCGTCGTGCCGTGTTGTCGACGGCGGCGCCATCCCATCGCAGTCGGCCGGCATCGATGTCGATCAGCCCCATCACGGCTCGCATGGTGGTGGTCTTGCCCGCGCCGTTGGGGCCGAGGAAGCCAACGACCGCGCCACGGGGCACGCGCAGGCTCACCCGGTCGAGTGCTGCCACGTCACCGAATCGCTTCTCGACCGCCTCGACCTCGAGCATCCGGACATTCTGGCCTCACTCCGGGCTGGCCGACCGCCTCCCGGCCCGACGCGGCCGATCAGCGGCGTGCAGGATCAGCGACGTGCGGGATCGACCTCGATGCGGAGCCGCAGGCCCTTCGGGCGCGGTGCCTCCTCGAGCAGGTCGCCGAGTTCCTCCCAGTCGGCGGCGCGGACGAGAAAACCGTCGCCGTCGTTCGCGGCCGGGACGGTGAGCCCTTCGACGAACTCGGCGGCTCCCGCGCCGCTCACGCGGGCCAGCGCGCCGAACGGCGGCAGCCCGAGCTCGCGGCGGCGCTTCGCCTCCACCTTCACCAACCTGCCCGGATCGGCCAACAGCGCCGCCTGTAGCACCTCGTGTTCGGGACGGAACGTCTGCACCAGGATCCGACCTGCGTCCCGCCGCGGGCCGACCAGACGCGCACCGCGCACCAGCAGTGCCATCGCCTGCTCCGCGGCGCGATAGCGCGGTGCGAGCAACTCGGCGTCGATGTCGAGGAACGCGACCACGTCGGCGTCGCGAACGCGGTGCAGCACGGCCTCGGTCCCGACGTACACGGCTGCCTCGGGAACGGCTTCATCGTCCGTGCCGGTGACGGCGACGGCAGTCCGGGCCGCGGCAGCCTCCAGCTCTTCACGCAGGCGCGACACGCCGGGCCGGACGTTCGCGAGCGCCGACGACCCGCACTGCTGACACACCGGCGGCCGCTGGGTGCCGCACCGGTGGCAGTGCAGGGTGCGGTCGTCGTGTTGCTGCACCGAGGCGTCGCACCGTTCGCAGTGCAACAGCGAACGACACGATCGGCACGCGAGCAGCCGGGCCCGCCCAGGAGTGTTGTGCACACACACCACGCGCAGGTCGGGATCGCGGAGCGCCTGGATGAGACGGCTCGTGAGCAACGACCGCTTCCACGGGTCCTCGCCCCGCCGGTCGACCAGCTCGACGATCGGCCATCCCTCGCGCTCGTCGGCCACCGTGGGTCGCATCCAGCGACTCCCTGACCATGCCAGAGCGCTCACCGTGGGGCACGGCGACACCAGCATCACGGGGATGGCCGATCGGCGGCCGCGTTCGATCGCAAGATCACGCGCGTGCCAGGTGGGCGTGCGCTCCTCCTGCAACGCCTCGTCGTGCTCGTCGAGCACGACGATCGCGGCGAGTTCAGGAACGGACGCCCAGATAGCGCTCCGGCTGCCGATGCACACGTGCGCGGCGCCCGCCGCAGCGGCCGGCCATCCGTCGGGCAGCACCGCGACGGCCAGGCCTGACGGGCGAAGGCGCGCGGCGAGGAGACCGACCTCGTCCTGCGATGGATGGATCACCAGCACCCGTCCACGCTCGGCGGCGGCAAGGACGATCGGCAGAGGATCGTCGGTCGGAGCGATGCGTACGACGCCACCGCCGTCGGCGAGGAGCCGTCGGACCCCGTCGCTCACCCCATCGAGTGTGCGCGGACGCGGTGGCGGGACGGTCGCGAGAGCATGGACCATGCGCGGCGGGCTGGCCGACACCAGCATCGGTCGCAGACGGCCGGCCGCCCAGCGATGGGCTGCCCACTGGGCGAGGTCGATCACCTCGGCCGACGGTCCGTTGCCCGACCACTTCGCGATCGGCACCAGTCGCTCGACCGGTACGTCGGCCAACTGCTGCGCGTCGGGGACGCCGACGCGCACGACCCAGCCGCCGATCCGCCGACCGTGCAGGGCGACGCGCACGAGCGAACCCACCCGGACGCGGTCGACCAGATCGTCGGGGACGAGGTAGTCGAAGGTCTTGTCGAGTCCGGTCACATCGGGCAGGACGGTGGCGCTGATCACCACGGGAGACGCACCGTCGCAGGACGGCGACGCCCCGACCCGCGGCGCGACCAGAGGGTCCGGCTCAGCGGGTCGGGATGCGACGTCAGAGGGCGAGCTCGGCCTTGAAGGCATCGAGGCGGCTCGTGTGCTCCCAGGTGAACTCGGGGAGGTTGCGACCGAAGTGGCCGTAGGCGGCCGTCTTCTTGTAGATCGGACGCTTCAGGTCGAGGTCGCGCACGAAGGCTGCCGGGCGGAGGTCGAACACCTCGCGGACCGCCTTCACGATCGCAGCCTCGTCGACGGTGTTGGTGCCGAAGGTCTCGACGAGGATGCTGACGGGGTGTGCCATGCCGATCGCATACGCCACCTGCACCTCGCATCGCGAGGCAGCACCGGCGGCGACGACGTGCTTGGCGACCCACCGGGCGGCGTACGCGGCCGAACGGTCGACCTTGCTCGGATCCTTGCCCGAGAAGGCCCCACCGCCATGACGGCCCATGCCACCGTAGGTGTCGACGATGATCTTGCGACCGGTGAGGCCCGTGTCGCCATGTGGGCCACCGATCACGAACTTGCCGGTCGGGTTGATGTACACGTCGTAGTCGTCGTCGGCGTACTGCTCGGGCACGATCGGTCGGATGACCTGTTCGATGAGATCGGGACGGATCACACTGTCGCGGTCGATGCCGTCGGCGTGCTGGGTGCTGATGAGCACGTGGGAGAGCTTGACCGGCTTGCCGTCGACGTAGTCGAAGGTGACCTGGGTCTTGCCGTCCGGCCGGAGATACGGCACGGCGCCGGCCTTGCGGACCTCGGTCAGACGCTCGGCCAGACGATGAGCCAGCCACACCGGCGCGGGCATGAGGTCGGGGGTCCCGTCACACGCGTAGCCGAACATCATGCCCTGGTCGCCAGCGCCTTGACTGTTCAGATAGTCCTCGCCGGCCTTGCCGCCGCGAAGCTCTTCGCTCTTGTCGACGCCCTGGGCGATGTCGGCGCTCTGCTCGTCGATCGACACGATCACGCCGCAGGTGTTGCCATCGAATCCGTAGAGCGCGTTGTCGTATCCGATGCCGTTGATCGTCTCGCGAGCCAGCTTCGGGATGTCGACGTAGGCCGAGGTGGTGATCTCGCCGGCGACCACACACAACCCGGTGGTCAGCAGGGTCTCACACGCAACACGGGCATTCGGATCCTGAGCCAGGATGGCGTCGAGAACGGAATCGCTCACCTGGTCGGCCATCTTGTCGGGATGGCCTTCGGTGACGCTTTCGGATGTGAAGGTGTACGTGCTCACGACGGTGAGTCTCCTGGGGTGATGTGGCTGATGTAGAGGAAGCGGAACGTGATGGGATCTTGAGCGGTGGTTGCGCACCGTCACGGGGCGGTGTCGGACGCAGATGCAACCTGACCTGCACGGATCTCGCACACGCTATCGAGCACCGCCCTCGCGATCGCGCGTTTGTCGGACAGCGAGATGCTGATCGCATCACCACCCGCGCGCAGCATCGTGACCGCGTTGGTGTCGTGCTGGAACCCGACGCCGGGTGCGCTCACGTCGTTGGCGACGATCAGATCGAGGTTCTTGCGCCGCAGCTTGCCCTCGGCGTTCGCGATCAGGTCGCTCGTCTCGGCCGCGAAGCCGACGAGGGTCTGGCCATCGCGCTTGCCAGCGCCGAGAGCGGCCAAGATGTCGGGCGTCGGCTCGAGGACGATCTGCGGAACGCCGGAATCCTTCTTGATCTTGCCCGCAGCGGCTTCGACCGGACGGAAATCGGCCACGGCAGCGGCCATCACGATCACATCCGCGACCGGAGCCAGGCCGCCGAGCGCTCGCTCCATCTGCGCTGCGGTCTCCACCGGGAACAGCTCTGCACCACTCGGCAGCGGGAGCTCGACCGTGGACACCAGACTCACCCGGGCGCCGCGGCTGAGCGCCTCGGCGGCGAGTGCGTACCCCTGCTTGCCGCTGCTGCGGTTGGCGACGACGCGAACGGCATCGATCGGCTCGCGGGTACCTCCTGCGCTGATCACGACGTGAAGGCCCAGCATGTCGCGCGGACCGAGCACCCGTTCGACCTCGGCGACGATCCGTTCGGGTGATGCGAGGCGACCCTTGCCCGCATCGCCGCCGGCCAGACGACCTTCGTCGGGTTCCACGACGTGCACGCCTCGACGGCGCAGCGTGGCCAGGTTCTCCTGCACTGCCGGGTGCTCCCACATCTCGGTGTGCATCGCTGGGCACACGATCACCGGAGCCCGCGTGGCGAGCAGCGTGTTGGTGAGCAAGTCGGTCGACAGACCGGCCGCATACGCCCCGAGCAGTCGGGCCGTCGCAGGCACGACCAGGACGAGGTCGGCACCCTGGCCGAGCTTGGTGTGCGGGATCGGGCTCGCCTCGTCCCACAGGCTGGTCTGAACCGGCTCGCTGGCCAGCGCCGACAGGGTGGTCCGACCGATGAAGTGTTCGGCCCCCTTGGTCATCACCGGGATGACATGTGCGCCGGCATCGACGAGCCGGCGACAGATCTCGACGGCCTTGTAGGCGGCGATACCGCCGGTGACCCCGAGGACGATCCGCCGTCCGGACAGCACGAAGGGTGCCTCTGCCGCGCCGTCGAAGCGGTCAGTCGGCGCTGGTGGCGCCGGACTCCGTGGCATCGGCGGTCGCGTCGGCCTCGGCCGCTGCGTCGACCTCGTCGGGGAGCTCGACGCGCTTGATCTTGTCGGCTGCGATTTCCTCGAAACCGATGCTGAGCGGCTTGCGGGCGACCGAGCTGACCTGCGGCGGCACCATGTGGCCGAGGCCGTCACCGAGCTGCGAGAAGTACGAGTTGATCTGGCGGGCACGGCGGGCGGCGAGGGTCACCAGGCTGAACTTCGAGTCGACACGATCGAGGAGCTCCTCGATCGGCGGGTTCATCATGGTCTCGTGCGTGCGTTGCATGCTCGTGATACTCCTGCGTCATCCGGCCCAAGCGGGCGCTGCATCCTACCGGACGCGACGTCGCGAACGGTGGCTCTCGATGATCGCCAGCATCTCGTCGACCGTTCGATCGAGATCGTCGTTGACGACGATGTGGTCGGCGAGGGCACGGCCGACCGGCTCTTCTTCCTCCGCTTTGCGGACGCGTTGGTCGACCTTGTGGTCGGGGTCTCCGCGGCCGCGCAGACGGCGAGCCTGCTCATCGCGTGACGGCGGCAACACGAAGATCAGCACTGCGTCGGGCTCGAGCGCTTTCACCTGGCGGGCACCATCGACCTCGATCTCGAGGACCGTGTCGCGGCCCGGCAGTGGTTCCGGCGTCGGCGTGCCGTAGTAGTTGCCCAGGAAGTCGGTCCATTCCAGGAACCCGCCGCGCCGGATGCGGTCTTCGAATGCCTCGCGCGTGGAGAACACGTACGAATCATCGGGTTCACCTGGCCGCTGGTCTCGCGTGGTCCAGCTGCGGCTGAGCCACACCTCCGGATCACGCTCGACCAACGACTTGACGATCGTGCCCTTGCCGACACCGCCGGGCCCCGACACGATGAAAATGAGCGGACGGGGCCCGTGGGCGTCGTCACGCACAGGGCTGACGTCGACGAGATCGTCGGCGCGCACCGTGCACTCAGGATCGGACGAGGCCTCCATGACGACTGGGGGCCTCCGAGATCACTTGCCCAGCTGGTCGAGCAGGCTGGCCTTCTGCTGCGCGCCGAGGCCCTGAACACGGCGGTTGTCGGCGATGCCGATGTCGTCCATGATCTTGCGAGCCTTGACCTTGCCGACGCCCGGCAGGGACTCGAGCAGGGACACGACCTTCAACTTGCCGATCGTCGCCTCGGTGGAGGCGAGGGCCTCGGCGAGGGAGAGCGAGCCGATCTTGAGCTTGTTCTTGACCTCGGCCCGTGCGGTACGAGCTTCGGCTGCCTTCGCGAGCGCGGACGCACGCTGTTCTGGAGTGAGGATCGGGGGAGTTGCCATGTCACCCACCATAGTCAGGGGTGCGCCCCAAGTCGCGGACACCCCCGGCATGACACGAACTCCGCTTGGCGCGCCGCTCCCGGCCGCGGACGCCGCCCGTTGATGATTCACCCATTCGGATGATGGAATGCACGACCGGTGATCGAGGCCAGCTGCCCCGTGCCCGTCGATGTGGCCCATTCCGTCATCTCGACGGCGATCTTGGCGGCCGCACGAGGATCGGCGAAGGTCGCGGTGCCCACCTGGACCGCATTCGCTCCGACCAGCATCAGTTCGATCGCGTCCCATCCGCTGCTCACGCCGCCGACGCCGACGATCGGAAGATCAGGAAGCGCAGCACGGACGTCGTGGACGATGCGCACGGCGACGGGGTGGATGCCCCGACCGGACAACCCTCCCCCGCCCGCGGCCAACGCCGGTCGCAACGATGGCTCACCACCAGCAGCTCCTTGACGCCCGCCTCGAACAGGCGCTCGGCCTCGCCCAGCACGTCACCGATCGGCCGCGACACCAGGTCGCCGCGCATCGACGGGATGATGCAAAAGGTGCAGCGGTGGTTGCAGCCTTCACTGATTTTCAGGTAGGCGTAATGGCGTGGCGTCAGCTTCACGCCTGCTATGCCAAATGAGTTGTTCGATGATGAGTAGGTCGCCGGGCCAGGTACCAAATCAACGAACGGAT
>JANNQK010000320.1:0-23225 GCA_031400715.1 Actinomycetes bacterium
GATCATCTCCAGCAAGGCCGGCTACGACATGTGGCCCGGGCCGTACGGCAACTTCGGGTCGCGCAAGTACCTCGTCGCCTCACTCGACCAGTCCCTGCGTCGCATGGGTCTCGACTACGTCGACATCTTCTACTCGCACCGCATGGATCCCGACACGCCCATCGAGGAGACGATGGGTGCACTCGCGTCGATCGTGCAGCAGGGCAAGGCCCTCTACGTGGGCATCTCGTCGTACGACTCAGAACGCACCCGCATGGCCGCCCGCTTGTTGGCCGAACTGCGTGTGCCGCTGCTCATCCACCAGCCGTCGTACTCGATGATCAACCGCTGGATCGAGCGTGACGGCCTCCTCGACACCCTGCAGGACGTTGGCTCCGGCTGCATCGCGTTCTCGCCGCTCGCACAAGGCATCCTCACCGACCGCTATCTCGGCGGGATTCCGAGCGACTCACGCGTGGCTACCGGTGGTGCACTGAGCGAACGGGTCCTCACCGACACGACGATGGCCACGGTGCGGGCCCTGAACGACATCGCCGCTCGCCGCGGCCAGACCCTCGCCCAACTCGCGCTCGTGTGGGCTCTCCGGGACCCGCGGATGACCTCGCTGGTGATCGGTGCGAGCAGCGTCCGCCAGCTCGAGGACAACGTGGCCGCCCTCGCCGACCCGCACCTGTCCGACGAGGAGCTGGCCGCGATCGAGCCCTACGCCCAGGAGCACATGGCCGATCGCGGCTGAGGATCCGAGCGCCAGCGGCCACCCCGGGGTGACGCGTCGCACTCGGATCGACCTCCTGGGACTCGGGCGGGCGGCTGGGACTCGGGCGGGCGGCTGGGACTCGGACGGGTGATTGCGAATCGGACGGGTGGCTGGGACTCGGAGCGTTCCATTACCCGCTGGTAATCGTGCGCGCATACGCTGGCCGTCAGCAGCGCACGTCAGGTGCGTCGTCTGGAGGAGGTCTCGTCATGGCTGGTTCGTACATCGTCGCCGGAGCGCGCACACCGATCGGCAAGATGAGCGGCGCGCTCGCCTCGTTCAGCGCGGCCGAGTTGGGTGGGTTCGCGATCAAGGCCGCCCTCGAACGCGCCGGCGTGTCACCCGAGGAGGTCGAACACGTCCTGATGGGCCAGGTCCTGATGGCCGGTCAAGGCCAGGTGCCGTCGCGCCAGGCTGCGGTGAACGCGGGCATTCCGATGAGCGTGCCCAGCGTGAACATCAACAAGGTCTGCCTGTCGGGTCTGAACACGATCTACCTCGCCGACCAGATGATCGCAGCCGGTGAGGCCGACATCGTGGTGGCCGGTGGCATGGAGAGCATGACGAACGCGCCGTACCTCGCTCAGGGTGCGCGCGGTGGCTTCCGCTACGGCAACACCGAACTGGCCGACGCGATCATCAAGGACGGCCTGTGGTGCGCGTTCGACGCCTGTTTGATGGGCCTCGGCACCGAGCGCTACGCCGCCGGCAACATCACCCGCGATCAGCAGGACGAAGTGGCGATGAAGTCGAACGAGCGAGCCGCCAACGCGATCAAGGACGGGAAGTTCGCCGACGAGATCATTCCGGTGAGCATCCCTCAGCGCAAGGGTGAGCCGATCCTCGTCGAGACCGACGAGGGCGTGCGCCCGGGCACGACGATGGAGTCGCTCGCCACGCTGAAGCCGGCGTTCGACAAAGCGGGCACCATCACCGCCGCCAATGCCTCGCAGATCAGCGACGGCGGTTCGGCGTTGGTGCTGATGAGCGAGCGAGCGCTGAATGCTCGCGGCATCACCCCACTCGGTCAGGTCGTCAGCTACGGCATGGTGGCCGGGCCCGACAGCGCGTCGCTGCTGCACCAGCCCAGCAAGGCGATCCTCAAGGCGCTCGGCAGGGTCGGCAAGACGATCAGCGACGTCGACCTGTTCGAGATCAACGAGGCCTTCGCCGCAGTCGGCATCGCCTCGATGGCCGACCTCGGCATCACCGACGAGATCGTGAACGTCAACGGCGGCGCGATCGCACTTGGGCACCCGATCGGCATGAGCGGCAACCGACTCGCACTCACGATCCTGCACGAGCTGCGCCGGCGTGGCGGCGGAACCGGTGCAGCGGCGCTCTGCGGTGGCGGCGGTCAGGGCGATGCGCTGATCGTCCGCACCGTCTGAGCCGCGACGACACCGATGACCCCGACGCCTGCAACAACGGCGACATCCGCCAAACGCTCGCACCTGCTCGGGTCGGGACCGACGGGCAGGTGTGCGTGTTCACCCTCGCTCCTGCGCATCTCGTCATCGACGTGACCGGCGAGATCCGCGACGAAGGAGTCCCCGAACACGCCGCTCCGGGCAACGTCCCGTGCGTCAGACACAGCAAAGTGGTCGAGTGACCGCATCGCGTGAAGTTGTCACATCGGATGACGATTGTTGCGAAGTGTTGACAAGATCGGGGACTCGTTGTAACGTAACCGACACATAGCGATCGCAGCCCCGGGAAGCCCTCACAGGAACAACCCGCCGGCAGCGGTTGCCACCAAGATCTGGGGTACCACCTCTGGAGCTGGCCCGTCCGCCCGCTACCAGGTCCAGGAGTGGTACCCCGGTTTCGTTTTTCGGCCCAGCGGGGAGCGGCCGAGCCATCGGAGTTTCTCGTCCGGAATCCTGAAGGTCGAGAGCGGTTGTGCCGATGACGTCACCGATGACGTTGTTCACCCGCGGTACCGCACCGAGCGGACCCAGCATTGCCCTGCCCCCTCCCGGTCACGGCCCAGCTCCACAGACCGCAGCCCGGCCCGGCGCCTTCAGCCCCTCGCGGGGCCCCTCACACGGCATCTCACCGACCGACATCGAGGCAGCGGGAGCGCTCGGGCGAGCGGTCATCGACTCGATCGCCACCGTGGTCGTGGGTCGACATGACGTGGCCGAGGTCGCGGCCGCCTGTCTGCTCGCCAAGGGACACCTGTTGATCGAAGACATCCCGGGAGTCGGCAAGACGCTGCTCGCACAGGTGATCGCGGCCGCGGTCGGGGGCAGCTTCCACCGCATCCAGGGCACGGTCGATCTCCTGCCCGGCGACGTGACCGGCACACTCGTGCCCGACGGCGACGGTCTTCGGCTGCGGTTCCGGCCGGGTCCGATCTTCGCCAACGTCGTCGTGTTCGACGAACTGAACCGCACCAACCCACGCACCCAATCCGCACTCCTGGAAGCGGCCGAAGAAGGCACGGTCAGCGTGGACGGCCGCAGCCACGAGCTTCCCGATCCGTTCTTGCTCGTCGCAACGCAGAACCCGATCGACATGGCCGGAACCTTTCGACTCGGAGAAGGAGCGGTCGACCGCTTCGCCGCCGTCGTGTCGCCGGGTCGAGCAGACTTCGACGACGAGGTGGCCGTGATCTCGGGCCATCGCGGCCGCCGCCGACTCCACGAGGTACGGCCCGTCACGACCATCGAGGCGTTGGTGCACGCTCGAGATGTGGTCGACCACGTCATGGTGCCCCCTGCCGTGTCGCGGTGGATCGTCGAGTTGCTCGATGCCACTCGCCATCACCCGCGAGTCCGGCTGGGAGCATCGACACGCGGTGGCCTCGCGGTGGCTGGACTCGCCAAAGCGATCGCGGCGATGCGCGGCCGAGGGTTCGTGGTGCCCGACGACGTCGCCGCGGTCGTGGTCCCCGCGCTCGCCCACCGCGTGTTGTTGGTCGACGGCGACGGCTCCACGGTCGCCGGCAGAGACGTGGTGACCGAGTGCGTGTACCAGGTGCGTCCGCCTTCGGCATGAGCCGCCCCTCCATCGACCCTGTGGCGACGCTCCCGAGCCGCCAGGCAACGATGCCCACCCCCCGCGGCACCGCCGCAGGCACCGGGTACCTCGTCTTCGCGTGGGTGGCCGCCCTCGGCATTGCCCGGCTCACTGGTGCCGTGCCCGTGGTGATCCTCCTCGGTGGCGGATTGGTGACCGGACTGTTCGGCGTGGTCGACGGATGGTGGCGATTGTGTCGCATCTCGTCGGTGACCGCGACGATCGCAGCCGTGTCGGTCGACGTCGGTCATCGAGCGCCGATCATCATCCGGGCCGGCAACGAACGCCGACCACGACCCGTGCACGTGAGCGTTCGCGATCGGGGCGCGCCGGTGGCCGACGGATGGCTGATCGACGGTGAGCTGCAGTCGATCGCAACGCTCGACCGCCGAGGGCTGGTCGAAGCCCTCGACGTCGAACTGTCGTCGGGCGGAGCGGCCGGCATCCTGTGGTGGCGACGCCGGTTCCGCCTGTCGATCGCACCGATCGTGGTGGCGCCGCGCTCCACCGGCGCTGGCGCGCATGTCGACATCGACCAACGGTCGAACGGCCTCACCGGCGATGCGCTCACCACCGGACGCGCCACCGACGGCGACCTCGACGGTGTCCGCAGGTGGCGCGATGGAGACGCCGACCACGCGGTGCACTGGCCGACATCGCTGCGGACCGGAGTGCTCTCGGTGTTCGATCATCGCCGCAGCAACGACTCCCGCTGGATCGTGCGCGCCCTCGAGGTCGGCCCTGACGCAGATCGCGAGGCCAGCGACGCGGAAGCCGGGCGCGTGCGATGGGCGCTCGACGAGGGGAGACGGCGAGGTGCCGTCGTGAGCGCAGCGGTCGGCCCTCGCGACCCGATCGATCTCCCCGACACGGCGTCGATCGCGCGGTGGACGGCGACCTGTCTGCCCGACACTCCGCCGTCCCCGGTCCGCAGGTGGCGGCGGATCCGCGTCACGCGGATGACGTCCGCGGAACCTGCCGACGAGCTCGGCAC
Source organism: Actinomycetes bacterium (assembly GCA_031400715.1). Lineage (GTDB taxonomy): Bacteria > Actinomycetota > Acidimicrobiia > Acidimicrobiales > Ilumatobacteraceae > VFMC01. The sequence continues at coordinate 4,776 of JANNQK010000320.1, forward strand.
CCGAGCCCGATGGCTCGTCGCCGTCAGCTCCGCGCTTGCGCTGACGATGCTGGCGGGAGCTCTCGGGTCATCGCCCGTGACGTTCGCGGCGTTGATCGGCGGCAGCCTGCTGACTGCGGCGATGACCACCGGAGGTACCGGTCGCCGATCGCTGAAGATGCTGGTGCAGATGATCGTCGCGTCGTTCACCGTCGCCGGGCTGATCGCCATCACCGTGTCGGTCTCGAACGCAGAAGACCTGTTGTCGGTGATTCGTGGACCACTCCCCCAGGTGCTCATGCTGCTGGTGGTGCTCCACGGCTTCGAGTGCACGAGCCGACGAGCTGCTCGAGCATCCGCAGCCTTCGCCGCTGTGGTCGCGGCTTACGCCGCCGGTCAACGAATCGACCCGTTGTTGCCGTGGTGGCTCGCCGCGTGGGGCATCACGTGGCTGTTCGCGGTGCGCGCCATCGGAGCGGCTCACGCTCCGGCCGGTGGGCCATCGCTGACGCGCCGCAGCCCTGTTCGACCGTCACCCCGTCGGCTGGCTGGTTCGGTGGGCGCCGTCGCCGCTGGGGCGGTCGCGGCCATCGCGCTCTTGAGCGTGGTGCCGATCCCCGACGGCCCGGCCAGACTCGGCCTCCCGGCGTCCATCGAGAGGATCCTCCCCGTGGCGACGTCGACGGGCATCGCCGGAGCCGACGGTGCCGACACTGCCTCCTCCAGTACTCGTGACGCCAGCAGCAGGACGGGCAGCGTGGGAGGCTTCCCCGGCTTCGACCACACACTCGACACATCGATGCGCGGCACCCTCGGCAACGAGGTGGTGATGCGGGTGCGAGCCCCTGAACCCGACTTCTGGCGCGGGCAGACCTTCGCCACCTTCGACGGCCGAGGGTGGAAGGTGATCGAGGACCCGGGATTCCTGCGGGACGGCCCGGACATCCGGCTCGAGCCCACGTTCGGAGATGTCGATCGGTCGACGCTCGTCGACAGCACCGAGTTCATCCAGACGTTCTACGTGGAGGTCGATCAGCCGAACATCCTCTTCGGCGCCTATCGGCCCGAACGAGTGCTGTTCGACGGCAACCTGTTCGTCCGTGCGGACGGCGCACTGCGCACCGACCTGGTGCTCACCGAGGGTTCGATCTACACCGTCGTGTCGGAACGTCCACTCGTCACCGCCGAGGCCTTGGCGCGCCAGGGATCGGTGCCACAGCGACTGACCGATGCCGGCCGCGATGCGTTCGCCCTCTACCTCGAGACCCCTCCCTCGACGACGGAGCGCACCGTGCAACTCGCCGACGAACTGGCGCGAGGCGCCACGAGCACGTACGACGTGGTGCGACGGATGGAAGCCTGGATCGGCGACAACGTCCAGTACGACCTGCAAGCTCCGGTGCCGGCCGACGGCGTGGATGCCGTCGACGATCTCCTGTTCGGCTCGAGGCTGGGCTTCTGCGAACAGATTGCGACCGCGCTCGCCATCATGCTGCGGACCCAGGGTGTGCCCGCCCGACTCGCCACCGGCTACGTGCCCGGCGATCGCGACCGCGTGACGGGCGTGTGGGAGGTGCGGGCACGCGATGCCCACGCGTGGGTGGAGGTGTGGTTCCCGGAAACGGGCTGGCAGGCGTTCGACCCGACCGCGGCGGTGCCACTGGCCGGCGAGTCGGTGCGCGCTTCGGTCGGTGGTGACATCCTCACCTCGGTGATCGGTGCGATCGAACAGCACGGCCGGACCGTCGCGGTCGTCGCGCTGTCCAGCCTTCTCCTGGTGATCGGCGGCGGCATCGCGGCACGCGTGCTCGCTGCCCACCGATACCAGCGCCGCCGCGGTCGATGGGGAGTGCTGCAGGACCGGTGGCACGCGGCAGCGCAAGCACGGGGCCTCGGTGATGCGTGCTCCAACCCCGAGCTGGCTCGACGATGGTCGAGCATCATGCCGCCACACGCCGACGTCGCAGCCCAGCTGGCCGACCAGCTCGACCGAGCTGCATTCGATCCACAGTGGATCGACGACGACGCGAGCTTCGATCGAGCACTCTCGCTCGTCGATGCTCTCGAACGACCTCGGTCACGCGCCGGCTGAAGGTGATCCGAGCGGAGCGATCAGGCCGACACGTCGCGGCGACCTTCGATCGCCCGGCCCAGCGTGAGTTCGTCGGCATACTCCAGATCGCCGCCCACCGGCAGGCCGCTGGCGATGCGCGTGACCCTCACGCCGAACGGTTGCAGCATGCGGGCGAGATACATCGCGGTCACCTCGCCTTCGGTGTTCGGATTCGTGCACAGGATCACCTCGGTGATGCCTTCGGGCTCGATCCGGGTGAACAGCTCTTTGACCTTGAGCTGCTCGGGACCGATGCCGTCGAGAGGACTCATGGCGCCGAGGAGGACGTGGTACCGACCGCGGAACTCGCCGGTGCGTTCGATCGCGACGATGTCGCGCGCCTCTTCGACGACGCAGACCGTGGACGAGTCGCGACGGTCGTCGGCGCAGATGGGGCAGAGCTCGGCATCGGCGATGTTCCAGCACCGCTCGCAGAAACGCACTCGCGCCTTCGCATCGGTGAGCGCGTGCGCCAATCGGGCGACGTCGTCGGTCGGCACCTTGAGGAGGTGGAAGGCGATCCGCTGTGCCGACTTCGGACCGATGCCCGGCAACCTGCCCAACTCGTCGATCAGCACCTGCACCGGCATGGTGTACGAAGCCATCAGTTGCGCTCGTCCATCAGCTCGGAGCCCGGAAATGCCTGAGCCAGCCGATCGATCGGCGAGACGACGGACGCAGGCGGCACATCGACCAGATCATCGAGGTCGATGTCTTCGTCGGCCGGCGGCGGACCGTCGGGATGCAGCTCGACCACCGACGCTGTCGAGCTGGTCGCCGGCGACGTCGCACCGCCACGCGATCCCTCTCGGCCACCTCGCGCGCCCCGCCCGCTTGCGTCCTGGCGATCTCCGTGATCTCCGTGATCTCCGTGATCTCCGTGATCGTCGTGATCACCCGGATCTCCGTGGCGCTGCGAATCGGTGATCACGGCGACCCGAACCGGCGACCCGACGATCTCGGTGGCCACACGTTCCACCTCGGCGCGGTGATGCTCGCACTTCAGGCGGTGAGCGTCGTTGGGTGCGGCCAGGGTGACCGCCGCGTCACGCACACCGAGCACCTTCGGCACCGAGTAGATCGCACGCACCAGCGGCTTGAGCGCCGAGACGATCTCGGCCCAGCGGTCGAGTGCCCGTTCGGCGCCACCGCCCGGCGCGACCCGGCTCGCCGCAGGATCAGCAATCGTCGCCGGCACAACACCGGGCTCGTCGCCGGCGGTGTCCGGACCGGCGGTAGCCGGACCGGAAGTGACCGGACCGGAAGTGACCCGACCGGAAGTGACCCGACCGGAAGTGGCCCGACCGGAGGTGGAGTCGGCCACGGTCAGGTGCGCGCGGACGTCGCCGGGCGACGCGTTGGGAGGGGACGGGTCGGGGACCGCCACCAAGGCCGAGTCGGGGGACGGGTCGTGGGCCAGGTCGTGGGCCAGGTCGTGGGACGGGTCGTGGGCCAGGTCGTGGGACGGGTCGGGGGCCGGGTCGGGGGCCGGCGTGGGCGCCGGGACCGAGGCAAGCGCAGGGCGCGGGGTAGGCCCGGTGGGGTCGCGCCGAGCGCGGGCGCCGAGGGGCACTCGTCCGGTTGCGGGGTCGACGGGGGTGGCTGACGGCGCCGCCGGTCGGGCGCCGCCGTCCGCGAGGGCGCGTTCGAGCCGATCGATCCGGTCCATCAGCGCGCCGATGTCGTTGGACGCCGCCTGGTGGGTGAGCTGGACGAGCGCGACCTCGAGCAGCAACCGTGGATCGGGCGAATGTCGCATCTCGACGAGGATCTCGCCCAGGCGTTCCATGGCCTTCACCAGCTTGCCCGCGCCGAGACGACGTGCCTGATCGGCCACGACCACGGCACGCGAGTCGGGCAGCGCCACCAGTTCGGGCGCCATCAACGACAAGAAGCAGTCGCGGAGGTAACGGATGACGTCCTCGGTGAGCGAACGAGGATCGCGTCCCTGCTGCACGGCGAACGCGACCGCGGTGAGGGCCCGACCCGGATCGAGGTCGACCAACGACTCGATGAACTCGTCGTACTGCACGACCTCGACGTCATCGCCGCCGGTACTGGCGACCAGCTCGAGGGCGCTCAGCGTGTCGCGTGCGGATCCGCCTCCCTGCTCGAGCACCGACATGAACGCTGCCTCGCTGACCTGGAGACCTGCATCTTCGGCAACCCAACGGATGTGCTGCTCGAGCTCGTCCATCGGCAGCAGATGGAAACGCAGATGCTGGGTGCGGCTGCGGATCGTGTCGCTGACCTTCTGCGGGTCGGTGGTGGCCAGCACGAAGACCACGTGAGGTGGCGGCTCTTCGAGCGTCTTCAGCAAGGCGGCCTCGGCAGCCTTGGAGAGCATGTGCACCTCGTCGAGGATATACACCTTGTGGCGCCCCGGTGTGCCGAGCGAGGCCTTCTCGATCAGGTCTCGCATCGCGTCGACGCCGTTGTTGCTGGCTGCGTCGAGCTCGTGCACGTCGTAGCTGGTGCCCCGCTCGACGGCGATGCAGGAGTCGCATTCGCAGCAGGGCTCGCCTTCGGCCGGGCGTTCGCAGTTGAGCACCTTGGCCAGGATTCGGGCCGACGTGGTCTTGCCGGTGCCCCGCGGACCGGAGAACAGGTACGCCTGGCCTTCACGATGATGGATGACCGCGTTGCGCAACGCCCGCACGATGTGCTCCTGCCCACGCACCTCGCTGAAGCGGCGGGGTCGGTAGCGACGGTAGAGCGCTTGGGTGGCCATCGGCACGAGCCTACCCAAGCGGTGCGCGAGGCCTCTCGGACAGCTCGATCGCACCCGTGGATCGCACCCCTCGTGGCGCCCGTGGATGGCACCCGGGGTGGCGCCTGCGGAGACGCCGGTGTGACGCCTCTGGGTGAGGTGGCCACGTCGCAACGCGCGATCACCGCCAACGATGAGAGCACCTCCTACGATCGGGGAAGGATCGACCAGGGAGAACCACCAATGCGCACGCGCTCGATCACATCCTTAGTGGCCGTCGTGTCTTTGTCGCTCGCCGCGTGTGGCGGCGATGGAGGCGGAGCTCTGTCCGAGGACGACTTCGCGAGCGCGCTGGCAGACCTGTGCAGCGACGTGCAGAGAGACCTCGAACGGCTCGATCCGCTGGCCGATCCCGCGGATGCGTCGGCGTTCGCCGACGATGTCCTTGCGGTGTACAACGACGCGATTGCGAAGCTGCAGGACATCTCGGCACCCGACAGCCTCAGCAAGGACTACGGCGATTTCGTCGACAACATCGAAGATCAGATCAAGCGCTTCGAAGACCTGAGTGAGGCCAAGGGCAGCGACGAGGTGGCCAAAGCCTTCGACAAGTTGCTCGCGCTCGGCGACGAGCAGTCCGCGATCGCGCGTGACCTCGACGCCCCCGACTGCGACCCGAACGACGGCGACGACACCACGACCACGGTGGCCGAGACCGTTGCCGCAACCACTCCCACCACGCCACCGCCCACCGCGCCACCGATCACGTTGCCCGTCACGGTGGCACCGGTCACCACACCCGAGACGGTGCCGGCCACAGAACCGCCGGCGGCCACGAAGTTCACAGTGGTCGACCTCACCACGATCTTCATCGCGCCCGACGGATTCTACCTCGACCCGACGACGCCGACCGATGCCACGCTCGAGCTGATCGCCTCGAAGCCCGAACTGAACGAGAAGCTGCTCGAGATCGGCGTCGCCACCCTGATGGATTCGAGCGACAACACGGCCGTCGCCGACATCTGGGTGGGAGTGTCGCGCACCGACAGCATGCCGGCCGACTGGAAGACGCTCGACTGCCCTGATGGCGGAGACCTGCGCACCTCTGCCAACGGCCTCCCCGGGATCATCTGCTTCGGGGCTGCCGACTCGCCCGTCTGGGAGATCTTCACCGCCACCGTGAACGACGTGGGCATCTCGGTGTACACCTTGGTGTCAGACGTGCCCGGCGACCTGGTGGCCGACGCGTTCCTGGCTGCGAACCCCTGAGCCTGGGCGTACGCCACGACGGCAGCGAGCCCCCGACACCCCACCGACCCGAGTAGCGTTGGTCCACCGCTGCCATGGGTCCTGTCAACTCGTCCACCTCTCGCGCTCGCCGCCTCGCCACCTGGCTGCTGCTGACGCTCGCTACCGTCGCCGCGCTCGGTGCCGTCACCTCTCTCGGCGCGCCCGTCGCTCATGCCGAGAACTCCTTGGTAAGTTCCAGCCCGGCGAACAACGACACGCTTGCCGCCTCACCGACGTCGATCACGTTCACCTTCGCCGAGCAACTCGGCCCGACGAACGTGGTGAGCGCGACCTGCAACGGCGAGGTGTTCCCGGTGGGCGAACCCAGCGTGGGCGCGGACCGGTTGACGGCCACGGTGCCGGTGCCGAATCCGTTCCCCAAGGGCACGTGCAACGTGGTGATGAGCGTCACGTCGCCCGACAGCCTCCCCAACGGAGCGGTGGGGATCACGTTCACGCTCACCGCCGATGCGGCCGTCGTCGTCACCGCGCCATCGATCTCGGAGACACCGGCGGCGACCAGCGACGTGGCCGTGCCGAGCGATGCTGTCGACCCCGGCGCGGTGTCCGATGCTGACGGCGCAGCCAACGGAACCGAGGCCGGCGAGACCGACACCGTCGGCGGCCCGCTCGGACTTGCCCGGTTGGTCGCGGCACTGTCGCTCGCCGTGCTGTTCGGTTCGTTCGTGCTGATCGTCGTCGCATGGCCCGAGGGCGTCGAGTACATCCTCACGGTCCGATTCCTCCGCACCGCGTGGGCGGTCGCGGTCTTTTCGTCGGTGTGCGTGGCCATCCTGCTCACCGCGCAGACCACCGGTTCGTCCGTCGGTGCCTCGCTCAGCCCCACGTCGTGGGTCGACCTCAAGGACTCCGCACCAGGCCTTGCCGCGCTGGCCCGTGTGGCCCTCGCCGCCGCCTGCGGATGGGTGGTCGTGCGCCCCGAACGGTGCCTCGACCCACAGTCGCAGTTGATGGCGCTCGGCATCCCGGCGCTCGCGGTGGCGACGTTCGGCTTCAGCCGATCGGGCGGCGATCTGGCGCTCGTCGGCTACGCCGCTGGCATGCTGCACGCACTCGCCATGGCGGTGTGGTTCGGTGGGCTCGTCCTGCTCACTCGAGTCGTCCTGGCCGGTTCCGGTGAGGACGACCTCGTGCATGCCGTGCGTGGATTCAGCCGCCTCTCCACCCCGGCGCTCCTCGTCACGATCGTCTCGGGCGTGATCCAGGCCTGGCGCCTCGATCGCGGCGCGTTGTTCGACACCTCTCATGGGCGGGTCCTGCTGGTGAAGGCGCTCGTCGTGATTGCGATGGCGGTGGTGGGCCTCGCCTCTCGCCAGTTCGTGTCCACGCGTCTCCGCAAGGCCGATTCGATGACCGCGCCGATGGCCTCTCGGCTGCGGCGCGCCACCGGCGTCGAAGCTGCGGGCGGCTTCATCGTGCTGCTGCTCACCGCATGGATGTTGTCGTTCACCCCTGCTGGCCTGATCGACACCGGCGACGACATCGACTACGCCTACGACCAGGGTCGCTTCGTGCTCGAAGACGCCGGCGCCGACATCACGGTGTTCCTCACCGGAGGCGTCGGACCCAATGGCGTTCGTGTCGAGGTGGCCTCTCCCGAGTCAGGGCTCACCGCGGTGCAGGTGACCTTCCGGCCGCCCGACGACAAACTGGCTCCGACGGTGATCCTCACGTTGCCTCCGGCGCTCACCGGAACAGGAGCCGCCGTGCTCCCGGCCGCCGAAGGCGTGCCGCTGCTGATGGCCGGGGTGTGGACGCTCGAGCTGTCCGTCACGACGGTCACCGGCACGCAAACGCTGCAGAAAACCTTCAACCTCGAGTGAATCAACCCTGAAACAAGCAACCCTCCAGTGAATCAACCCTCGAGCGATGGCCCTCAGCCGCCGGCCACCATCGAACGGAAGGGCACCGGGTCGGCCACGTCGAGCTGGTCGTACCGGCAGCTCGCCGGCTCGCGGTCGGGTCGCCATCGCAGGAACGACGAACCGTGGCGAAAGCGACCGTTCTCGAGCTGCCCGAATGTCACCTCGGCCACCCGCTCGCACCGGATCGGCACCCAGGACAGATCCTTGCCCGCGTTCCAACGACTCTGTGCCCCCGGCAGGCGCCCGCCCGCATGCGCCTGTGCCTCGGCCCAATCGCGCCAAGGATGGCCCTCGAGGGCGCCCTCGAGCAGCGGCGCCAGCTCGTCGAGCAGCTCCGCCCGTCGCTTCACGCTGAAGCTCGCGGAGACCCCGACGTGGTGCAGCCGGCCATCGGCATCGTGCAGACCGAGGAGCAGTGAACCGACGCCGTTGCCGTCCTTGTGGATTCGATAGCCGGCCACCACGCAGTCCGCGGTACGAAGGTGCTTCACCTTCACGAGCGTGCGCTTGTCGGGGGTGTACGGATCGTCGAGCCGCTTGGCCACGACACCATCGAGACCGGCGCCTTCGAATTCGACGAACCAGTGCTGGGCGACCGCGGGGTCGGTGGTGCTCGGGCACAGGTGCACCTGGCGGCCCGCACCCGCGAGTGCGGCGACGAGGAGTGCATGGCGTTCGCGCAACGGCGCGTCCATCAGCGAGCGGTCGTCGAGCGCGAGCAGATCGAAGGCCACGAACGAGGCCGGCGTCTCGGCGGCCAGCCGGCGCACTCGCGATGCAGCGGGATGGATGCGCTGCAAGAGCGCATCGAAGTCGAGGCCGCGGTCGTGAGCGTCGGGCACCACGATCTCACCATCGACCACGCATCGCTCGGGCAGCTGCTCGAGCAAGGGTGCCAGTAACTCGGGGAAGTAGCGGGTGAAGGGTCGCTCGTTGCGACTGGCCAGCTCGATCGACTCGCCGTCGCGAAACACGATGCACCGGAATCCGTCCCACTTCGGTTCGTAGTGCCACTCGCCGACCGTGCCGGATGCCGACACGGGGATCGTCGTCGACGCCTTGGCCAGCATCGGGGCGATCGGCGGTACGAGCGGCAACGTCATCACCGAAGCCTGCCACCTCCTCCTCCTCCACCTCCACCTCCTCCCGCCGAACGCCCGCCCGAGAGACCCGCGATGAGACATGAGTGCGCCACCGGCACTCATCTCTCATCGCGGTTGGGGATGCGTCCCCCGGAATGCGCAGGGCTGTGGGGGTGGCAACTAGCGTGGCCCGCTGTGAGTGACCCCATGATCGACAAGCTCGAGGACCTCCGCCAGCGACGTGAGCAGGCCCACAACGCCGGCTCACCACGCTCGGTGGAGCGCCAGCACGAAAAGGGCAAGATGCTCGCTCGCGAGCGCATCGACTACTTCCTCGATCCCGGCAGCTTCAACGAGCTCGACATGCTGGCCCGCCACCGGGCCCACGCATCCGGCCTCGAAGAGCGCCCGTACACCGACGGCGTGATCACCGGGTGGGGCACCGTCGACGGCCGCAAGGTCTTCGTGTTCAGCCAGGACTTCACCGTCTTCGGAGGCGCCCTGGGCGAAGTGTTCGCCGAGAAGATCCACAAGCTCATGGACCTCGCGCTGAAGGTCGGCGCGCCGGTGATCGGCCTGAACGACGGTGCCGGAGCCCGCATCCAGGAAGGCGTGGTCAGCCTCGCCAGCTACGGCGGGATCTTCTATCGCAACGTGCTCTCCAGCGGCGTGGTGCCGCAGATCTCGGTCATCCTCGGCCCGTGCGCGGGAGGTGCCGTGTACAGCCCGGCCATGACCGACTTCATCTTCATGGTGCGCGAGAGCAGCCACATGTTCATCACCGGACCCGATGTGGTGAAGACCGTGACCGGGGAAGAGGTGACCCTCGAGGAGTTGGGCGGCGCCATGAGCCATGCCTCCAAGAGCGGCGTGGCCACCTTCGTCAGCGCCGACGAGAAGGCATGCCTCGACGACGTCCGGTTCCTGCTGAGCTTCCTGCCCGCCAACAACCTGGAGGAGCCGCCACACGTCGACACCGGCGACGACCCCGATCGCCTGTGCCCCGAGCTGCAGACGATCCTGCCCCCATCGCCCAACCAGCCGTACGACATGAAGAAGGTCATCGCGTCGGTCGTCGACGACGGTGAGTACTTCGAGTACTTCGCGCACTGGGCCAAGAGCATCACCTGCGGGTTCAGCCGCATCGACGGCCAGCCCGTCGGCATCGTCGGCAACCAGCCGATGATGCTCGCCGGCGTACTCGACATCGAGTCGAGCGAGAAGGCCGCCCGGTTCGTGCGCACCTGCGACGCGTTCAACATCCCGTTGCTCACCTTCGTCGACGTGCCCGGCTTCCTGCCCGGGGTCGACCAGGAGTACGGCGGCATCATCCGCCACGGCGCCAAGCTCCTCTACGCCTACTGCGAGGCCACCGTGCCGCGCATCCAGATCATCACCCGCAAGGCCTACGGCGGCGCATACGTGGTGATGAACTCGAAGTCGATCGGAGCCGACCTCGCCTATGCATGGCCCACCGCCGAACTGGCGGTGATGGGTCCCCAGGGTGCGGTCGAGATCGTCTACCGCCGTGAGCTGCAGCAGGCCGCCGACCCCGTGTCGCGCCGTGCCGAACTGGTCGCGGAGTACACCGAGAAGTACGCGAACCCGTACAACGCGGCCGAGCGGGGCTACGTCGACGACGTCATCGACCCGGCCGAGACACGGCAGAAGATCGTCGCCGGCTTCCGCATGCTGAAGAGCAAGCGTGAGGAACTGCCCCGCCGCAAGCACGGCAACGTGCCGCTGTGAGCACCGGGTACCACGAGGGCGAGCACGGCCCGGAGGTGTTCGGATGAGCGCCGACGATCTCCAGCGTGCCCACGGGGTCACGCCGGCGCCGACCGAGGAAGAGGCCGTCGCGATCATGGCGGCCATGCAGGTGCTGTGGCCGCGACCGATGGTGCTGGCCGAGGAGGTCCGCCGTCGTGAGGCCACCTGGCGCTTCAGCGGACGCTGGTGGGCCAAGCCCCTGCCCGCCCGCCGCGCCCGCCCCTTCCGCTGACCGTCGCACGAGCCGGACCCATCGTCGGGTTGCACCGTCCGGCTCACGACACCCGCTTCTCCAAGAAGGCCGGCAAAGGTCAGGGCCAGGGGGATGAAGGCGACGGGCAAGAAGCAGACCTGGCACGACAAGGTCGTTACGTCGATCATGGTGAAGGCGTCACCGCCCAGAGCGACATCGGGTCCGGATCTGCCTCGCACGCACGGACGGCACTACCGTTCGCGGCCGTGGACATCACCACCGTCGCCGACGACTTGATCGTGGCCCACGACGGACTCGCCGTGCACCGGCTCGAGCACCTCGCGCCCGGCTCGGTGCACGATGTGGGTGGCGTGCCCGTGCGCACCCTCGTCCGACCCTCCGGCGAGCTGCTGTGTCGGTTCGCCACGGCCAACGACGTCCACTTCGGCGAGGAAGAGGCCGGCCGCATCGACGACGACCCGGGAGGCCCGATCCAGCGCGCCGATCTCGACGAGGAGCCCTATCCGGAGACGATGAACCGCGCCGCGGTCGACGAGATCGACGAGATCGACCCGGTTGCCGTGTTCGTCAAGGGCGACCTGTCCGTCGACGGCCGACCGGAGGAGTGGGCAGCCTTCGAGCACTGCTATCGCGCCGCGTTCGGCAACCGCCTGCACGTCGTGCGCGGCAATCACGACGCCTACCGGGGGCAGGTTGCGTACTCCGGCGACCACTGGGTCGAGCTTCCTGGTGTCGCAGTCGCGCTGATGGACACCGTGATCCCCGAGCGCACCACGGGCGGTCTCCGCACCGACCAACTCGAGTGGCTCGACGCCCACGCTGCCCTGGCGCGCACGCCCGTCGTGGTGATGGGTCATCACCAGCAATGGATCGGCGCAGGGTCGGCACGCCGTTCGGACGACTACTTCGGTCTGCACCCCGACTCGAGCGATGCGCTCGCCGCGGTGATCGAACGACGTCGATCGATCGTCGCCTACACCGCCGGGCACACCCATCGTCACCGCCGCCGAACGCTCGAGGGGGGAGTGCCCTCGATCGAGATCGGATGTGTGAAGGACTTCCCGGGTACCTGGGCGGAGTACCGGGTGTACGAAGGCGGATTGATGCAGGTGGTGCACCGCGTGTCGTCGCTCGCGGCGCTGCGATGGAGCGAGCGCTGCCGCCACCTCTATTCCGATTTCGGCGTCGACTACGAGACCTACGCGCTCGGTCGGCTCGAGGATCGCTGCTTCACCATCGAACTCCGGTCGTAGTGCGTCAGGCGTAGCCCGTCCACCGGAGGTCGCGCTGCGCCCGTGCGCACGGCCGCAGCGGACCGCGGCTGGCAGAGTGGTGTCGTGAGCGATCCAGCCGCCTCCCCCGCACCCGCCTCCCCCGCACCCGCCGTCCCACCGCTCGACGGTCTGCGCGTCCTCGATCTGTCGACCGTGCTCGCCGGACCGAACGCAGCCCGCTACCTCGCCGACTTCGGTGCCGACGTGATCAAGGTGGAGCGACCCGGCACCGGCGACAGCCTGCGCAACATGGCATGGCGAGACCCACGCGACGGCACCGGGCTGTGGTGGAAGCTGGTGAACCGCAACAAGCGCACGTTGGCGCTCGACCTGAAGGACCCCGCCGACCGCGATCTGTTCCTGCGCCTCGTCGACGATGCCAACGTCGTGATCGAGAACTTCCGTCCTGGCACGCTCGAACGACTAGGTCTCGGGCCCGACGAGTTGCTGGCCCGGAACCCGAATCTGGTGCTCACGCGGGTCACCGGCTTCGGCCAGGACGGTCCGTACTCGGGGCGCCCGGGGTTCGCCACCATCGCCGAGGTGATGTCCGGGCTGTCGGCCATCAGCGGTGAACCCGACGGGCAACCGTTGCTGCCCGCGATCGCGCTCACCGACGAGGTGACCGGGGTGGTCGCTGCGTTCGCCACGATGGTGGCGCTCCACAGCGGCCGCGGTCAGGTGGTGGACGTGAGCCTGCTCGAAAGCCTGTTCCAACTGATGGGCCCGCTCATCTCGCTGTTCCGGCTCACCGGCGAGCAGCAACCGAGGCTGGGAACGGGCCTGCCGTACACCGTGCCGCGCGGGACCTACCGATGCAGCGACGGCAGATGGGTCGGCCTCTCGGCGAGCGCCGACAGCGTGGCCGCCAGGGTGAACCAGGTGCTCGGCGTGCACGACGACCCTCGTTTCACCACCTTTGCCGGGAGGATGGAGCATCGCAGCGAGCTCGAGAGCGTGATGATCGAGTGGTGCGCGGCGCGCCCTCAGGCCGAGGTGCTGCAGGCCTTCTCCGACGCAGAGGCCGCGATCGGACCGGTGCTCGACATGGCCGACATCTCGGCCGACCCGCACTACGCAGCCCGCGAGGCGATCGTCGAGGTGGGTGGCCTGCCGATGCAGGGTCTGATCGCGAAGCTGAGCGCCACGCCGGGCGTGCTCCGCTGGCACGGCCGAGCCCTCGACGCGGACGGCGCCGACATCCGAGCACACGGTTGGGGCTGAACGCTCCACCGGCGTACGAGCTCGCCGAAAAAGCGAACTGGTCGCGCCCTGCTGCAGAAACCGCAGCACGACGCGACCAGAACGATGCGTGGATCAGTTGCCGTCGCCGTCGCTGTCGCCGGGGATGATCTTCTCGATCTTGTCGGTGACGCTGTCGGGCAACTTGTCGCCGACCTTCTCGACCAGATCCTCGGCCTTGTCCTTGACCTTGTCGGCCAGATCCTTGGCCTTGTCGAGGAAATCGCTCATGGGAACTCCTTGGTGGTTGACGAGTGTCCTGAGTGGGGGGACACGTGGAGGGTTGACGCATCGACCGAGCGAAGTGTCGCGCCGATCTTGCCACCATCTGGAAAGGTCATCGAACGGCCCTCGATCCGGTGGTCAGGCCACGCCTTGGCCAGCCGTCAGGCGGACAAGCCGATCGGGCACGACACACCCGTGCCACCGAGGCCGCAGTAGCCGTTGGGGTTCTTGCCCAGGTACTGCTGGTGGTACGGCTCGGCGTAGTAGAAGGGACCTGCCTGGTCGAGCGGCTTGATGTCGGTGGTGATCTCGCCGAAGCGAGCTGCCGCGAGCCGCTCTTGGAACATGGCCTTGCTGGCGATCACGGCCTCCATCTGGGCGGGCGTCGTGGTGTAGATCGCGCTGCGGTACTGGGATCCGATGTCGTTGCCCTGACGGTTGCCCTGGGTGGGGTCGTGACTCTCCCAGAACAATTTGAGCAGGCTCTCGTAGCTCACCTGGGCCGGGTCGAAGACCACCAGAACGGCTTCGGTGTGGCCGGTGCGGGCGGTGCAGGTCTCTTCGTAGGTGGGGTTCGGCGTATAGCCACCCGCGTAGCCGACGGCGGTGCTGAACACCCCTGGCGTCTGCCAGAACTTGCGCTCGGCACCCCAGAAGCAACCCATCGCGAACACGGCGGTCTCGTAGCCGTCGGGCCACGGGCCGACGAGGGGCGTGCCGTTGATCAGGTGGGCTGCAGGAATCGGCATCGTCTGGTCGGTGCGACCCGGAAGTGCCTCGGACGGGTCGATCATCTGGGTCTTGCTCTTGCCGAACATCTCGTGTCCTCTCGTGCTTGTCGCAACGCCGATCACGGCGTTCGAAGGGTGTGAGTGCAGGCTACGGCTGCCTAGATTCGAGCGCTATGAACATCCGCGAAACGTCTGCGAACGATCTCGGTGCGGCGCTTGCACTGAACAACGCGAACGTGCCGGAACTCAACGAGCTCGACGACGCCGAGATCTCCCGGCTGGTGACGATCAGCCACGTGGCACTCACCGCCGATGTCGACGGCGAGTTCGCCGGCTTCTGCATCGTGTTCGCTCCCGGAGCCGCCTACGCCAGCTTGAACTACCAGTGGTTCAGCCGCGCCTACGACGACTTCGTGTACCTCGATCGCATCGCGGTGCACCCGTCGTTTCGCCGGTACGGGATCGGGCGGGCCTTCTACCGCGAGCTCGTCGAGCGCCTGACCGGTCGGTTTCCATTGCTGACGTGCGAGGTGAACGTGCGGCCGCGCAACGATGCGTCCCTCGACTTCCACCACTCCATCGGCTTTCGCGAGGTCGCCCAGCAAGACACCGACGGCGGAGCGAAGACCGTCAGCCTGCTGGCGTTGCCCCTCGCGTCGTCCCCCAGCGCCTCACTCGACCCAGGCTGATCAACGGCGAACGGTGGGTTCGGTCGTCTGCCCGGAAGTGCTCGCGAGCCATGATTCGAGGGCCCCGAGTGGCATCGGCCGTGCGATCCCGAAGCCCTGGACGACATCGCAACCCATCGCCCGCAACCTCTCGACGACGGCCTGGCTCTCCACACCCTCGGCGACCACCGACATCCCCAAGTTGTGGCCCAGATCGATCGTCGAGCGAACGATCACGTCGTCTTGATGCTCGGTGAGGAGATCCGTCACGAAGCTCCTGTCGATCTTCAGCTCGCTGACGGGCAGCTTTCGGAGGTAGCTGAGCGATGAGTACCCCGTGCCGAAGTCGTCGATCGACAGATGGAGACCGATGCGGTGCAACCGTTCGATCGTCGCACTCGTGCGGGGCCCGTCGACGAGCAGCGAGCTCTCGGTGATCTCCATCGTCAGCTTGTCCGCCGGCACACCGAACTGCTCGAGTCGTCGTTCGATCCGATCGGCCAGCAGCTCGTCGAACAGGTCTTGCGTCGACAGGTTCAGCGCGAGTCCGATCTCGTGGCCATGGTGGAGGAGCTGGGACAGCGCGGCGATCCCCGATGCGATCACGTGATCGGTCAGCGACCTGATCAGCCCGCTCTCCTCGGCGACCTTGATGAAGTCGATCGGCGAGACCCAGCCTCGGGTGGGGTGATGCCACCGGGCGAGTGCCTCGACACCGCTCACACGCCCGGACGCCAGGTCGAGCTTGGGTTGGAAGTGGAGATGAACCGCCTCACTGCCGATCGCAGCGCGGAGGTCGGTGAGCATCGACAGTCGGGCCGGCGTGCGCCGATCGATCTCCTCGCGATGGAAGTCGTACCCGAGGTGCTGTGACTTGGCGTGGTACATCGCCACGTCTGCCTTCCGCACCAGGAGCGACGAATCGTCACCTGGCGACAGCACCGCGACCCCGGCGCTGACGGTGACCACGACCTCGAGACCGTCGAGGCAGAACGGCCGCAACGTCGAGTCGATGCACGCTCGCAGGAACTGATCGAGCGCCTCGACCGTCGCTCGCGTCCCCAGCAATGCGAACTCGTCGCCGGCGAACCGTGACAGGAGGTCATCGGGATGGAGGAGTGCGCTCATCCGACTCGCGAACTCCACCAAGACCTGATCGCCCGCGTGGTGTCCCAGCGTGTCGTTCACCTCCTTGAACCGATCGAGGTCGAACATCACCATGAAGAACAGGCCGTGCGCATCGCTCGATGCACTCCGTTCCACCACCGCAGCCTCGAACGTGGCACGGTTGGGCAGCCCGGTCAGGAGATCGTGTCGTGCCTCGCGTTGGAGCCGCCGATGCAACAGCCCGCGTCCGATGCCGGCAGCGAGCTGATCCGCCAAGGTTCGCAGGCGGCGCGCATCATCGACACCGAATGCATCGGCGCTGCCCTCGCGCCCCTTCACCACGAGCACACCGACCTCTCCGGCGCTGCCCCGCACCGCGACCGCAAGGCTGCCGTCGGAGCGCATCACAGGTCTCGATCGCGCCGCGCCGCCCGACACGACGTCGCTCCAGGTCGCGTCATCGACGCCGGTCGGCAGGTCGATGGCGGGCGTCCCGTGGGAAGCGCGGCCGACGATGGCGCCGTTGTCGAAGAGCACGATCGACGCCTGACGTGCATGCAGCAGATCTGCCGTCGCCACGATGGCGCCGTCGATCATCTGCTGCAGGTCGACCACGTCGGCGATGCCCGCGGCGAAACCGTGCACCGCTTCGAGGTCGACGAACCGCCCGCGGAGCTTGCCGTGCTCGCGCACGAGCACCCACATCGCCGCGATCGGGACGAGTGCGAGTGGAGTGAGCCACGGCGACACCAGTGCCGGCGTGATCGTGAGGCCGGCCATCAGCCCGCTCAGCGCGGGAACCCACAACGACGGTCCCAGATTGTCGCGAACCCTCTGGACGAACCCTCCGGCGAACTGGGAGATCGCCGTGTGCACGAGGAGCGCAGCGACCATCGACATCACGGCGGTCGCCACCGAAACGGCGACGATCAGCACGCCGGCACCATCGCCGAACAGGTGGCGCATCCACCGAACGATGAACCACGCGATCGCGACATCAGCCGTGTACACACAGACGTTGAACATGACCTTGTGAAACGCCGGAGCGCGATGCGCGACGGTCACGATCACACCCATCACCACTCTGACCACGAGTGCGGTCCGGAGATCGAGGAAGACCAACACGAACGCCACCGGGACCTCGCTGAGCGACACGACGGCGGCATCGAGGCGGAACTCGAGGTGGAACACGAACCGCTCGGCGACCACGAACCCGACAACGACCAGCGGGATGCTCCACCATGGGCTCGGGATCACCGCGGCATCCGATCCGGGAGCGATCACGGTGAGCATCCACAACAGGCTCAGAGAGGCGACCGTCGCGAGGGTGCCGAGCAGCGCAAGCCGAATCATCGGTCTGACGGTTCGAGACCGGATCCTCACCCGGCAGACCGTGCGGACCCGGATGACGACACGCAGGTCAGCGGATCGATCTTGACGAGAGCTTGACCCGACCGACCCGCCCGACCCGACGATGCAGCGACGCGGCCAACCGGACCGTCACGATTCCCTCACAGTTCGCTCACACCTGACCCGCACGATTCGGTCGTTGCACAGATCCGACCGCACGCCGGTCGCCCAGGAAAGGAACCCCCCACATGAACCTCACCCGTATCGCCGGTTCGTTCGCATTGGCCACCGTGCTCTCGATCGGTGCGCTCGGAGGCATCGCAAGCGCCCAGGACAACTCCACCCCGTCATCGGGCAGTGAGCGCAGCGGGCGCATCTGCCAGAACGCCGACCGCATCGAGTCGACCCTGACCAACCGCATCGCCAGGATCGAGGAGCGTCTCGGCAAGCTCGCCCAAGCGCGCCAGCGAGCCGAAGAGGCCGGCAAGGAGCAGGTGGTCGCACGCATCGACACCGCGACCACCAAGGCAGAAGAACACATGGCCAAGGCGCAAGGGCGGCTCGCCCAGTTCACCGAGTGGGTCGGCGCGAACTGCGCCGTCGGCTGACACGGAATCGGTGTCGACCAACGCTCGTCGCGTGGCTGCGGGTGCATCGACCGGTCGACCACGGCCGCGGCCCCCGCCCCCCCCCGGGGCGAACGGAAACCAAACACCGGATGCGCAACCCCCCCCGACAACACCCCAACGACAGGTACGACCCCCCCGCGAACATAGCACGAAAGGCCCCCCCCAAACCGGGGGCGGGGG
>JANNQK010000321.1:0-9382 GCA_031400715.1 Actinomycetes bacterium
TCCGCCGCGGCGCTCCCGACCGATGGACCGACGATCTTCTTCCTCGGTCGTCACGAAGAGCGCAAGGGCCTCGACGTGTTGTTGGCCGCGATGCAACAGGTCCCCGACGACGTGCGGCTCTGGGTGGCGGGTACCGGGCCCGACACGCCCCGCCTGCAACGTGAGTACGCCCACGACCGTCGCATCGAATGGCTCGGCCGGGTGACCGATGCCGACAAGATCGCCCGCCTCAAGGGCGCCACGGTGTTCTGTGCACCGTCGTTGCACGGCGAGTCGTTCGGCGTGGTGCTGGTGGAGGCGATGGCGGCCGACACCGCGATCGTTGCGAGCGGTCTCGACGGGTATCGCAACGTCGCGACCGATGACGTCGATGCAGTGCTGGTGGAACCGGGCGATGCCGATGCGCTCGCCGCTGGTTTGAAGCGGGCCTTGTACGACGTCGATCTGCGAACGCGACTGGTGGCCGCAGGGGGTGTGCGCGCCGATGAGTTCTCGATGCGGCGCCTCGCGCTCATCTATGCCGCGCACTATCGCCGCATCGCAGCCGACCGCGACGAGCGCCGACGGATGCTGGACGACGCGCGGGAGCGTCGTCGCGTCTCTCGTATGCTGGCGCGAGCCTTCGGTCGGCCGTGAGCCGGTCGCTCCTCCCGAGGCGCATCTCCAGAGAGAAGGAATCGACATGACCTGGGTCATCCTCGGCATCATCGTGTTGCTCGTGATCGTCGCCATCGTCACGTACAACGGACTCATCCGTAGCCGTAACCAGGTCGAGAACGCTTGGTCGCAGATCGACGTGCAACTCAAGCGACGCATCGATCTGATCCCCAACCTGGTCGAGACGGTCAAGGCGTATGCAGCGCACGAGAAAGAGACCCTCGATGCGGTGATCCAAGCCCGCAACGCGGCGATGTCATCGGGTACCGACCCGCACGCCCAGGCCGCCGCCGACACGCAGATGACCGGTGCGCTCCGCCAGTTGTTCGCACTGTCCGAGGCGTACCCCGACCTCAAGGCGAACCAGAACTTCCTGGCCCTGCAAGAGGAGTTGAGCGCGACCGAAGGCCGCGTCGCCTACGCCCGGCAGTTCTACAACGACACCGTGCTGAACTACAACAACAAGCTCCAGGCCTTCCCGACGGTGATCTTCGCCAACCTGCTCAAGTTCGAAAAGCGCGAGTACTTCGAGGCCGACGAAGCGGCCCGGGAAGTGCCCAAGATCGGGTTCTGACGTGTCTCTGTCCGGCGTCTGACCAGCCGCTCAGCGGCCTCCGACCAGCAACTGAGCAGCGGCGCTCCGCGCAGTTCGGGCGCCGTCGGAGGTGTGGTGCCGGTGCAGTCGCGCCCCGCGCCGTTACCCTGTCGTCCGTCATGTTCGAACTCATTCGTGCGAATCGCCGGCGCAGCGTGTTGCTCGTCGCCGGGTTCGTTGCCTTTCTCGCTCTCGTCGGCGCCGGCATCGGTGCCCTCACCGGCTACGGCCTGGCGGGCACGATCGTCGCCCTCGTCATCTCCGCGGTGATCGCCTTCGCGTCGTACTGGAAGGCCGATGCCATCGCGCTCCGGGTCAGTCGGGCACATCCTGCCGACGCCGAGCAGTACCAGCGGCTGCACAACCTCGTCGAAGGGCTCTGCATCGCCAGCGGCCTGCCCAAGCCGCGGATCTACATCGTCGACGACCCGGCCCCCAACGCCTTCGCCACCGGCCGCAACCCTCAGCATGCCGCGATCGCGGTCACCACCGGCCTGCTCGAGAAGCTGAACCGTGTCGAGCTCGAGGGAGTGCTCGCCCACGAGCTCTCGCACATCCGCAACTACGACATCCTCGTCGGAACGTTGGCCGTCACCCTGGTGGGCGCAATCGCGATCCTCACCGACACCGCGATCCGGCTCATGTGGTGGAACGGTGGCCGTGTGCCGCGCAACGGCGATCGCGAGAACGGTTCGAACCCGCTCGCGCTCGTCGGCTTCGCCCTGCTCATCTTCGCTCCCATCCTGGCCAAGGCCATGCAGGCCACGATCAGTCGTCAACGCGAGACGCTCGCCGATGTGAGCGCGTGTCAGATGACCCGGTATCCGCCGGGGCTCATCTCGGCGCTCGAGAAGCTGCGCGACGACACCACCGTCACTCACTCCGCTTCCACCGCCACTGCGCACATGTGGATCGAACAACCCATGGCTGGGGTCGGCGATCGGGGCAGGCTCGGTGGCATCCATCGAATGTTCGACACCCATCCACCGCTCGAAGAGCGCATCGCCTTGCTGAGGGAACTGTGATCTCACCGCGCACCCGCTCTGCGTCCGGTCGACGTGCCGTCCGCGCCCGGCTCGTCTCCAGCTTCGTCGCCGGGTCGCTCGTGGTCGCGGCCTGCGGTGGAGGAGGCGACGCCGACCCGGCGCCCTCCACGTCGTCGGTCTCGGCGACCACCGCTGCGAGCGTGGCGTCGACGACCACCGATGCCTCGGTGCCCGAGACCCCCCCGACCACCGAGATCGTCGAGCCCACCACCACCGAAGCCGAGGCGGCCGGTCCCGTCATGCCGCTCACCGGCCTTCCCGTCGACGACGAGGTGACCGCGGCTCGGCCGGCGATGGTGTTCAAGATCGACAACCACCCTCAGGCGCGCCCACAGTTCGGCCTCAACGGCGCCGACATCGTCTTCGAGGAGAACGTCGAGAAGCTCACGCGCTTCGCTGCGGTGTTCCACACCAACGCACCCGCCAAGGTGGGGCCGATCCGCTCCGGTCGCACCCAGGACGTCGATCTGCTCGAAGCGTTCGTCCAGCCGCTGTTCGTGTGGAGCGGCGGCAACCCGAGCGTGACCCGAGTGATCAACGGCAGCGAGCTGATCAGCCTCAGCCCGACCACCACGCGCAACGTCGGCATGTTCCGCGCCAAGCGGGGCAACGAGGACTCCGAGCACACGCTGTACGGCGATGCGATCGAGCTGTACCAGGCATTCACCCCGATCTTCAACCCGCCGCCGCCGCCGCAGTTCACCTACCGCGAGCCCGATGAGGCGTTCAACGGCGAGAAGTCCGCTGGGGTCGATCTGGTGATGGACGGCGTGAACGTCACCTGGACGTGGGACCGCGCCTCGACCACGTACCTGCGTGAACAGGGTGGCAGGGCCCACGAGACCGACTTCGGTCAGGTGAACGCCGCCAACGTGGTGGTGCTGGAGGTCGACTACCGCCCCAGCCCCGCCGACTCGCGGAGCCCCGAGGCGCAGACGATCGGCACCGGAAACGCGTGGGTGTTCACCGGTGGTGTCCTGATCAAGGGCACCTGGTCCCGCACCGATGCGCTCAGCACCTTCGCGCTGGCCGACGAGAACGGCGCGGTGATCGCGCTCACCCCTGGTCGCACGTGGGTCGAGCTGCCCCGAAAGGGCAAGACGTCGCCGCTGAACCCCTGACCGTCCCAGGGTTCTGTGGGTGCGGTTCGGCATGAGCGCCGGCGGCACCGGTGTTGCAGCTGACACGTCGATCGGCCCGAATCGCCGGTGGGTCGCCCCGAGGCGGCCGGATACGATGGCCGCATGAGTTCGACCTCGTCCGATTCCTCACCTTCCGGATCGAAAGGCACGTACCGAGTCAAGCGCGGTCTGGCCGAGATGATGAAGGGCGGCGTCATCATGGACGTCGTCACGGCCGAGCAGGCAAAGATCGCCGAGGACTCGGGCGCATGCGCCGTCATGGCACTCGAGCGCGTACCGGCCGACATCCGCCGCGACGGTGGTGTGGCCAGGATGAGCGATCCCGACATGATCGAGAGCATCAAGGCCGCCGTCACGATTCCGGTGATGGCCAAGGCCCGCATCGGTCACTTCGTCGAAGCTCAGATCCTCGAGGCGCTCGGTGTCGACTACGTCGACGAGAGCGAGGTGCTCACCCCAGCCGACGAGACGCACCACATCGACAAGTTCGCGTTCACCGTCCCGTTCGTGTGCGGTGCGACCAACCTCGGCGAAGCCCTGCGCCGCATCAGCGAGGGCGCGTGCATGATCCGCTCGAAAGGTGAGGCCGGCACCGGCAACATCGTCGAGGCCGTCCGTCACCTCCGCAACATCATCGGCGACATCCGCAAGATCACCCAGGCCGACTCGGCCGAGCTGTTCCAGTGGGCCAAGCAGTTGCAGGCTCCGCTGCCGCTCGTCCAGGAGATCGCCGAGACCGGCTGGTTGCCGGTGCCGCTGTTCTGCGCGGGAGGCATCGCCACCCCCGCCGATGCGGCGCTCGCGATGCAGCTCGGCGCACAAGCGGTGTTCGTCGGTTCGGGCATCTTCAAGAGCGACGACCCGATGCCGCGTGCCAAGGCGATCGTCGAGGCCACCACTCATTTCCGCGACCCGCACATCCTCGCGAAGGTGAGCCGGGGTCTCGGAGCGCCCATGACCGGCATCGGTATGGACGAGATCAATCAGCGATACGCCGAGCGGGGCTGGTGAGCCGACCGTGACGATCTCGTCGGGGGAGCGGCCCCCAGGTGAACGGTCGCATGTCTGTTCAACCGCGCCCCGGGTCGACTGATCACCCGTCCGACGGGTCAGCGAACCGGGGACGGCCCACGATCGGGGTGCTCGCCCTGCAGGGTGCCTTCGAGGCGCATCAGCGCGCGTTCGACGAGCTCGGTTCCCTGACACGACAGGTGCGAACGCCCGCCGACCTGGCCGCGGTCGACGCGCTCGTGATGCCCGGAGGTGAGAGCACCACGATGTCGCGCCTCCTGAACACCGCCGAGCTGGTCGTCCCGCTCGCTGCCCGGCTCGCGTCGGGGATGCCCGTGTTCGGCACCTGCGCAGGCATGATCCTGCTCGCCGCCGAGGTCCTCGACGGACGGCCCGACCAACTCACCCTCGGCTCGATCGACCTGTCGGTACGGCGCAACGGATACGGCCGCCAGATCGACAGCTTCGAGGCCGACATCGACGTGACGGGACTTGCCGATCCGTTCCACGTGGTCTTCATCCGGGCGCCCAAGGTCGAGCGGTGTGGTCCGGCGGTCGAGGTGCTCGGTTGGCTCGGCGATGTGCCCGTGCTCGCCCGACAGGCCCACGTGCTCGTCGCCTCGTTCCACCCCGAACTGACGACGGATCGGCGCGTGCACGCGATGTTCCTCGACATGGTCCATACTTCCGCGGCTACGGCCGCCTGAGCGCACCCGCTCAGCTCACACTCGGAGACAGAGATGTCCGGTCACTCCAAATGGGCAACGATCAAGCACAAGAAGGGCGCGGCCGATGCCAAGCGCGCCAAGATCTTCGCCAAGTTGGCTCGTCAGCTCGAGGTCGCGGCGCGCGACGGCGGTGGCGATCCGTCCACCAATGCCACGCTGCGCACGATGGTGCTGAAGGCCAAGGCTGCGTCGATGAACAACGACCTGATCGACCGTGCCATCAAGCGGGGAACCGGCCAGACCGACGGGGGCACGTACGAGAGCATCACCTACGAGGGATACGCCCCGGGTGGTGTCGGCCTCCTCGTCGACGTGCTCACCGACAATCGCAATCGCAGCAGCGCCGACGTTCGCAACATCTTCTCGAAGCTCGGAGGCTCGCTCGCCGAACCGGGGGCGGTCGGCTGGCAGTTCAACCGGAAGGGCGTGATCCTCGCGACGGGCACCGAGGACGATGTGATGATGGCAGCCCTCGAGGCGGGAGCCGAGGACGTGGCTGCCGACGGTGAGGGGTTCCGCATCACGTGCCCGCCGTCGGACGTGTACGAGGTGCGCGATGCGCTCGAAGCTGCAGGCCTGACGGTCGTGTCCGCCGAATCGACCATGGTGTCGTCGACGGTGATCGAGGTGAGCGATCTCGAAGATGCCAAGAAGATCCTCCGTATCGTCGATGCGTTGGAGGACAATGATGACGTGCAGGACGTCTACGGCAACTTCGACATCAGCGATGAACTCATGGAAGCGGTCGGCTGATGAGCATCAGCGTGGGCGACCAGGCGCCCGATTTCACCCTGCCCGGTACCGGTGGTCACGACGTGTCCTTGCACGACTTCGCCGGACGGCCGGTCGTGCTCGTGTTCTATCCAGGTGACGACACGCCGGTCTGCACCAAGCAGCTCAACAGCTACAACGACGAGCTCGGCCAGTTCGAGGCCCTCGATGCCCAGGTGCTGGGCATCTCGGCGCAGGGCCTCGACAGCCACGAGAAGTTCTCGGGCAAGCACGGCTTCAAGTTCCCGTTGTTGGCCGACACCGACAAGAAGGTCGCCGGGCTGTTCGGCACGCTCGGCCCGATCGGGTTTCCGCGGCGCAGCGTGTTCATCATCGACGCCACGGGCACGGTGCGTTACGCACATCGCGCCATCGCCGGACTCACGTATCGCCCGGTGAGCGAGCTGGTCGAGGTGCTCAACAAGCTCTCGTGAGAATGCCCGACCACGGCACCGCTCGCTGATACAGTCGTACGCGTGTTCGCCTTGCAGGTCCTCGTTCCGCCAGTTCCGGCAGTTCCGGCAGTTCCGGCAGCTGCTGGAGTTCCCGTGTCGGGTGCGGTCGGTCGATGACGGCCCGTGCGACGATCCGGGTGCTCGGGATCGACCCGGGTCTCACGCGCTGCGGGTATGCGGTGATCGAGTCCAGCGGATCGCGAGTGGTGCGGGCGTTGTCGCTCGGCGTGTTGCGCACCCCGCCCAGCTCGCCTCTGCCGCAACGTCTGGCCGAGTTGAAGGGTGAGCTGGCGGCGCTGATCGCCGAGTTCGCACCGCACGCAGTGGCTGTCGAGCAGGTGTTCTTCCAGGTGAACGTGCGCACGGCGATGAGCGTCGGGCAGGCGAGCGGCCTTGCGCTCGCCGAGGCGGCGGCTGCCGGCTGTGATGTGGTGCAGTACACGCCGAACCAGGTGAAGAACGCGGTCGCCGGGTGGGGCGGTGCCGACAAGGCGCAGGTGCAGAAGATGGTGCAGGCGCGCCTCGGGCTCGCATCGGTGCCCGAGCCGCCCGACGCAGCCGACGCGGCCGCGCTGGCGCTGTGTCACCTGGCCATGGCTCCGATGGCGGCACAGGTAGCAGCCCATACCGCGGCTCGGGTGGCCGCATCGAGTGCAGGTCGGTGAGGAGGCCACGATGATCGGATCACTACGGGGCACGGTGCTGGAGCGTTCGGCCGACACCACGGTGCTGGTGGAGGTGGCAGGGATCGGGTACTTCGTCTCGGTGACGCCGCGCACCTTGGCCGAGCTCGAGCCGTCGTCGCCGGTCTTCCTCTACATCCATCACCACATCCGTGAAGATGCGCAGACCCTGTACGGGTTCCGTCATCGCGACGAGCGAGCGACGTTCGAGATCCTCATCGGCACACACGGCATCGGACCGTCGATGGCGATGGCGATCCTGGGCACGCACGCGCCATCGGCGCTGGTCGACATCGTGGCCACCAGCGACATGGGTGCGCTCACGCTGGTGCCGGGTGTCGGGAAGAAGTCCGCCGAGCGATTGCTCATCGAGCTCCGCAACCGGATGAGCCTGCCGATGCTCGATCCCGTCGGGGTCGGTGGTGGGGCTGGCGGTGCCACCAGCGTGGTGAGCGATGTTCGTGAGGCGCTCGCGGGTCTGGGCTACGGCCCCGACGAGGTACGCGACGTGCTGCGCGAGTTGCCGTCCACCGGCGACGCGTCCACCTTGCTGCGCGATGCGCTGAAGCTGTTGGGGGCAAAGCGTGCGTGAGGAGTTCATCGACCCATTGGCCACACGTCCGGTCGATCCTCGACCCGTCGACCCCGGATCGATCGACGACGCCGACCAGGTCGACGACGTCGGCCTGCGCCCGAAGCGGCTGTCGGAGTTCGTCGGACAGAGCGAGCTGAAAGAACATCTCACGATCGTTCTCGAGGCGGCGACCAAGCGTGGTCAGCCGGCTGACCACATCCTGCTGGCGGGCCCGCCGGGTCTCGGCAAGACCTCCATGGCCGGCATCGTCGCGGCCGAGATGGGCGTGCATCTCCTCATCACCTCGGGTCCGGCGCTCGAACGGGCGGGTGATCTCGCGGCCATCCTGACCAAGCTCGAGGAGGGCGACGTGCTCTTCATCGACGAGATCCACCGGCTCTCACGCGCGGTCGAGGAGATCCTGTACCCAGCGATGGAGGACTTCCAGCTCGACATCGTCGTCGGCAAGGGCCCGGCGGCATCCAGCATCCGGCTCACGCTGCCGCCGTTCACGCTGATCGGCGCTACCACGCGAACGGGCATGATCACCGGTCCGCTCCGTGATCGTTTCGGCCTGGTCGCCCGGCTCGACTACTACACCGACGACGAACTCGAGGCGATCGTGATGCGCGCGGCGGGCATCCTGCACGTCGACATCGACATCGAAGGTGCATGGGAGATCGCCAGGCGCTCGCGTGGCACGCCACGCATCGCCAACCGCCTGCTGCGTCGTGTGCGCGACTACGCCGAGGTCCGCGGCGACGGCACCATCAGCGAGGCGACGGCGAAGAAGGGTCTCAAGCTGTTCGGCGTCGACGAGCTCGGCCTCGACAAGGTCGACCGAGCGATCCTCAACGCGATCTGCGTGCAGTTCAACGGCGGACCCGTGGGCCTCAGCACGGTCGCGATCAGCGTGGGCGAGCAGCCCGAGACCGTCGAGGACATGTACGAACCGTTCCTCATCCAACAGGGCATGATCGCCCGCACGCCGCGAGGACGTGTCGCGATGCCTGCCGCATGGGCGCACCTCGGTCTCGCCCTGCCGCCCGATCGCGGTGGCCTCCCCAGCCTGTTCGACTGACGATCCGGGCTCCGCCCGTGAGCGCCACCCGCAGCTGCTGCGGGTGCGGCTCACGCACTCGCCCGGTCAGGCGTGTTCGGTGAGGAAGCTCATCGTCTTGGCCCAGGCGCTCTTGGCCGCGTCGGCGTTCCAGAACATCTCGCTCTCGTGGTTGTCGAATGCGTGACCTGCGTCTTCGACGTTGAGGAAGAACCCGTCGCGCCCGGCGATCGCCGCGGCCACCGCATCGACGCCGTCGTTGGGGATGTAGGCGTCGGCGTTGCCGAAGTGGAACAACGTCGGGCACGTGACCTGGTCGATCATGCCGATCATCCCTGACACCCCCGACCCGTAGTAGCTGACGCAGCACGACGGCTCGCCGGCGGCGGCAACGGCCCACGCCAGCGTGCCGCCCAAGCAGAAGCCCATCACGGCAGGAGCCTTCGCTCCGGCGGCGAGCCCGGCGAGTGAGTCGAGCGCCGCGACGCAGTCGGAGATCGCTTGCGGGAAGTCGAGCTTGCCCGCACGCTGGTGCCTGCCGCAGCCTATTGCGTGGCGGCGATCATGCTGAGCGCCGAGCTTTGGCATACCGCCGTGGCCACCGGCAACGCCAAGGCCCATGTGCGTGCCAACTGGCTCGACCTGGTGCTGGTACTGGGC
>JANNQK010000322.1:0-3072 GCA_031400715.1 Actinomycetes bacterium
GGCCCTCGGTCGGGTAGGTGACGTACTCGTACTGTTTGTCCAACCTGCGCAGTGCCTGGACGAGCTCGGAGGCCTGTCGGATGCTCACCCGCCGATCGAGCTCACCGTGGGCGACCAGCACGGGGACCTGCAGCTGTTCGACTCGGTGGATCGGCGACCCGGCGATGTACTCCCCACGACGATCGCGAGGGTGTCCCATCATCCGCTCCAGATCGAACCGGCCGACCAGATCGCTGTGCGCCCACGAGGTGAGGATGTCGCAGTCGCCGTACTTCATCACCGCAGCGGCATAGCGATGTCGAGGATCGTCGATCACCGAGTGGAGTGCCAAGTACGAGCCATAGCTGGCGCCGAAGATCGCAATGCGAGCCGCATCGACCCAGCCGAGCGATGCCAAGTGGTCGTGGGCGACCAGGCAGTCCTGGGTGTCGGCCACACCCCACACGCCATGGTTCGCCCGCTCGAACTCTCGGCCGTAGGTCGTGCTGCCGCGGAAGTTGATCGCGAACCATGCATAGCCCTTGTCGACGAAGTACTGGGCCACGCCGTCCCACTCGTCACCGGTGAGCGAGGTGGGGCCCCCGTGAGGTTGTACGACCGCCGGGCACCCGTGTCCTGAGGGCAGGTCGCGCGGACGGTAGAGCCATCCGTGCACCTCCATGCCGTCCGTCGACCGGTACGTGACATGCTCGGGCACCACATGCGGAGCCGACCGCACAGACGCCGGCGCGCGGTCGACGAGCACGCGGACGGCTCGGTCGGGCATCACGCGACACAGGCGCGCCGGACGGTCGAACGCCTCGTGCACGGCGATGACGGATCCATCCGACAACGGCTGCGGTGACGACCACGTTCCACCCGGCGCCAGCACGCTCACCGCCCCGGTCGACGTCTCGATGTGCACGAGGTCGCTCACGCCGCGATGGCTGCGCACCCCGACAATGGCGCTGCCGTCGGCGACGAAGCGCAGCTCCGAGAAGTCGGCCGCGGCGTGTGTGAGACGGCGTGGTGCGCCACCGTCCTCGCCGTCGCCACCGCCATCGACGTCGATCAGGAACACCTCGTACCAGCCGGGTTGTTCGCTCGCGTACGCCAACGTGGACCCATCGGGGGACCAGGTGACGCTGCGCGCGTTGGTCGCCGCATCGTGCACCAGGGTCCGTTCACCAGCACCATCACCAGCACCATCACCAGCACCGGCGACGTCGACCACGTGCACGCTGGTGCAGTTCAGGTCGTCGTGGTGGAACAGCAGATACGCGACCCGGCGGCGATCGGGCGACACCGCAACGCCGAAGCAGTCACCCGAACCACTCGCCAACCGTGACGGCCACGCGTCGTCCACGTCCACCACGCCGAGGGCGGTCGTGTGATCGCGTTCGCGCTCGAACGCCACGATCAGCCGGTCGGCGTCGAGCCACTCGGCCGACGACCCGGCGACCACCCTGTGCGGTACGCCGCCGGTCGCCGGAACGACGAGGACGTCTCCACCCTGTCCGAAGACGAGACGGGTGCCATCGGGTGACCAGCTGGCGCCACCGTCTTCCCAGTAGGCGGCGAGCGGTCGCCCGGTCGTCACACGCACCGCTTCTCCACCGTCCACCGGCACCGTCCACACGTCGGAGCAGTCGTCATCGAGCACGAACGCCACCGTGGTCCGGTCGGGCGACACGCTGGCGTGACGCACCCGATGGGCCGCCGCGATCATCTCGAGGCGCCATGCGCCTGGCGGCGCGATGTCCGGGCGACCCGGATTCGGAATGCCCCCGTGCTCGTCGATCCCCACCCACCAACGGGGAGCCGTCAGGTCATCGGTCGCTGCCACGCGGGGATCGTACTTGGCGACGTCCACCGCCCGGACCAGGGTCCGCCCCGTCGGCGAGCTCGATCGCTCGTACGAACACGGCATCGAGCATCGGTTCCGTGAGTCGTCCGGTGAACGTGTTCTGTTGGCTGGGGTGGAACGAACACACCAGCACGGGCCCACCGGCTCGTGACCGCACCTCGACGAGGTGGCCGAATCTCGGCCTCGGCCGCACCGCGAACTCCCGACAGGCTGCCTCGTAGGCAAAGGCACCGAGACACACCACCACCCTCAGGCCCGCGAGCAACGTCAGCTCGCGGCGCATGAACGGCCGGCATTCGTCACGCTCGTCGGGCAACGGCTTGTTGTCGGGCGGCGCGCACTTCACTGCTGCGGTCACCCACGCGTCGCGCAGTGCGAGCCCGTCGTCGACCGATGTCGACTCGGCCTGATTCGCCAAACCGGCGCGATGCATCGACCGGAACAACCAATCGCCGGACCGATCGCCCGTGAACACCCGCCCGGTGCGGTTCGCGCCGTGGGCCGCCGGAGCCAGGCCGAGCACGAGGATGCGGGCGGCCAGATCTCCGAACCCCGGGATCGGGCGCCCCCAGTAGGTCTGATCGCGATAGCTGGCCCGCTTGTCGGTGGCGACCTGCTCGCGCCACGACACCAGGCGAGGGCACCGCCGACAGTCACAGACGTCGGCGTGAAGGCGGTCGAGTGAATCCATCCGGTTCACGTTAGGTTTCCGGTTGTCATGCCACCATCGAAGCAAGCAGCCCCACCTTCCGGCACGCTCGTGCTGCTCGTGCGTCACGGACAGACGCCCACCACGGGCAAGCTGCTCCCTGGGCGGGCGCCCGGTCTGCACCTCGCCGACACGGGCCGCGACCAAGCGGCTCGCGCCGCCGAGCGCATCGCTGCGTTGAAGACCGTCGATGCCATCTATGCATCCCCCCTCGAGCGCGCCCGCGAGACGGCCGCGCCCATCGCTGCAGCCCGCGGCCTGAAGGTTCAGATCGACAAGGGCCTGCTCGAATGCGACTTCGGCGACTGGACCGGCTCGACGTTGAAGGATCTGTTCAAACTGCCCGAGTGGTCGACCGTGCAGCGTTACCCGAGTGGGTTCCGCTTCCCCAACGGTGAATCGTTCACCGAGATGCAACAACGCATCACGGGCACCATCGCCGCGCTGGTCGCTCGTCACCCGGGTGAGACCATCGTGGCTGTGTCACACGCGGACCCGATCAAGGCTGCGGTCGCGC
>JANNQK010000323.1:0-8652 GCA_031400715.1 Actinomycetes bacterium
CTCACCTGCGCGCTGGCCCTCGTGGTGATGCGCCAGTTCGGCGAGCTGCGCGAGACGATGGGCTTCATCCCTCAGTTCGCAGGAGGAAAGAAGTCGAGTGCCGGCGCCCGCTCGCCGGCCAAGCCCGGCAAGCGTAAGAAGCAGACCCGCGACTTCGACCGTGTGGTCACCCAGGGTCCTTGGAACGGGCCCACCCCGGGCGATCAGGCCGAGATGGACCGGCTCCTCGACAAGATGAACTCGGTCGGCCTCAGCGACACCGAACGCAAGCGACTCACCGAGCTGGGCAAGCGCCTGCGCGGCGGCTGATCCGCCCTGTCGGTCAGCCCGGACGAGCCACGACCGACCGCCGGCTCGCCATCGTGTACACGAGCAGCACGCCGGCGAGCAATGTGGACGCATAGGCGAGCGTCGAGTAGCCGAACGACGCCTTGACGAAACCCGAGGCGAACGCCGCGGTGCCGCCGCACAAGCTCATCACCAAGTCGCCCGCACCCTGAACCTCGACGCGGGTGTCCACCGGCACCGACTCGGTCAGCAACGTGCTGCCGGCGACCAAGCCGAAGCTCCATCCGACGCCCAGCAGGAACAAACCGACGAACACCGCCGGCGCGGAGTACCCCACCATCACCGTGATCGTGGTGCCTGCGCCGAGCACCACGGAGCCGAGCATGATCGACGCCGGTCGACCGAAACGCTCGATCAGCCGCCCGACGAACGGCGAGAACCCGTACATGCCCACGATGTGCAACGCGATCACGTATGCGCTGAGATCCGAATGATCGTGGTCCTTCATGTACGGCGGGGTCATCGTCATCACGGCCACCATCGCGGTCTGGCTCACCACCATCGACGCGAGCCCGAGCTGCGCCAGCGGACGCGATGCGACCACACCTGCTGCGTTGCGCACCTGACGGATTGGGCGTACCCGGTCGGCGTCGGGATTGGTGAGGCCCGCCGCCACCAGCGGGTCGGGTCTCAGCCGCGCGGCCACGACGGCGCCAGAGATGGCGAAGAACACGGCGGCAAAGAGGAACGGTCCGACCAGTGGCTCGAGCCCCGCCGCATCGGCGAGCCGCCGCTCCCAGGGAGTGAGCAGAGGACCGAACGCGGCGCCGAGGGTGCCGACCCACACCACCGACCCGATCGCCTGCGACCGGGTCTCGGCGGTGGCGAGGTCGGCGGCGACGAAGCGTCCCTGCAAGGCCGCCGCCTGTCCCGAACCAAACGCGAGCATGCCCACCACGAACAGCGGAAACGACCCGATCTGACCGGCGAGCGCAGCGACGAGCGCGCCCATCGAGGCAGCGGCCCACGCCCGGACCAGACCTGGCCGGCGGCCGTTCCGCCGCATGTACGCCGACAGCGGCACGGCCACGAACGCGGAGCCGAGTGTGAACATCGCGCTGCCCGTTCCAGCCAGGCGATCGTTCTCGATCAGCTCGCCCACCAGCAGCGCCACCACCGCCACCATGCCTGCCACGGCTGCCTGCGACGGCACTTGCGCCGCGCGCAGCGTGAAGAGGGTGCGTCGCTGCAACGCAGCCCGATCCACGTCGGACAGCTCGGGTACGAAAGACGGAGCCGAGTGCGGCACGGTGGTCACCGACGCAGTGTCACAGATGCGCCCGTTCACGCACGACCGAGATCGGAGATGAGAGATGAGCGCGCCAGCGCCACTCATCTCTCATCGCGGGTTACATGCCGAGCATGGGCCGGAGGAAACGACCGGTGTGGCTGGCAGGCACTGCGGCGACGACCTCGGGCGATCCCTCGGCGACCACCTTGCCGCCACCGCTGCCGCCTTCGGGACCGAGGTCGATCAGCCAGTCCGCGGTCTTGATCACATCGAGGCTGTGCTCGATCACCAGCACGGTGTTGCCCTGATCGACCAGGCGTGACAACACGGTGAGCAGGCGGCGAACGTCTTCGAAGTGGAGACCCGTCGTGGGCTCGTCGAGCAGGTAGATGGTGTGGCCCGTGCTGCGCTTGGCGAGCTCGCTGGCCAACTTCACACGCTGGGCCTCACCACCCGACAGCGTTGGCGCGCTCTGTCCGAGACGCACGTAGCCGAGCCCGACGTCGAGCAGGGTCTTCATGTGGCGGGCGATGACCGGCTGATTGGCGAAGAAGTCGACCGCTTCCGAGACCGGCATGTCGAGGACCTCGGCGATGTTGCGACCCTTGAACGTGATGTCGAGCGTGTCGCGGTTGTACCGATCGCCCTTGCACACCTCGCACGGCACGTACACGTCGGGCAGGAAGTGCATCTCGATCTTGATGTTCCCATCGCCCGAGCAGGCCTCGCACCGGCCGCCCGCCACGTTGAAGCTGAACCGCCCTGGCAGGTAGCCGCGAACCTTCGCCTCGGCGGTGGTGGCGAACAACTTGCGGATGTTGTCGAACACGCCCGTGTAGGTAGCCGGGTTGGACCGAGGTGTGCGCCCGATGGGCGACTGGTCCATGTCGATCACCTTGTCGAGCAGCTCGATGCCCTCGATCTTCTTGTGCTTGCCGGCCGCGTCCTTGCTCTTGTAGATCCGCTGCATCAGGACCGGCAACAAGATGTCGCGTACCAGCGTGCTCTTGCCGCTGCCCGACACACCGGTGACGGCGACGAGGCAACCCAGCGGGATGTCGACGTCGATGTTGCACAGGTTGTGCTCGCGTGCGCCCTTCACCCGCAGCCATTGCTCGCCGGGCTTGCGGCGCATCTCGGGCACAGGGATGGATCGCCTGCCCGACAGGTACTGCCCCGTGATCGACTCCTTCGAGGTCAACACACCCGCGACCGGACCGCTGTACACCACCTCACCGCCGTGTTCGCCGGCCCCCGGGCCGATGTCGACGATCCAGTCGCTCTCGAGGATCGTGTCCTCGTCGTGTTCCACCACGATCACGGTGTTGCCGAGGTCGCGAAGCCGGATGAGCGTGTCGATGAGCCGGCGGTTGTCGCGCTGGTGCAGACCGATCGACGGTTCGTCGAGCACATACAGGGTGCCGACGAGGCCGGAGCCGATCTGGCTGGCCAGGCGAATGCGTTGGGCCTCCCCACCTGCGAGCGTTCCCGCCGATCGCGACAGGGTGAGGTAGTCGAGGCCGACGTCGAGCAGGAAGCCGAGGCGTGCATTGATCTCCTTGGTGACACGCTCGGCGATCATCCGATCGCGCTCGCTGAGCACCAACCCGCCGAGGAACTTCGACGAATCGCCGATGCTCATGTCGCACACCTCGGAGATGTGCTTGTCGTTCACCCGCACCGCGAGCGATGCCGGCTTGAGGCGGGCGCCGTTGCACGTGGGGCACGGCACGAGCCGCATGTACCCCTCGTACTGCTCGCGACTCCAGTCGCTCTCGGCACCCTCGTGTCGGCGCTTGATCCACGGGATCACACCCTCGTAGGCAGTGCTGTACTGCCGGGTACGCCCGTACCGGTTCTTGTACTTCACCTCCAGGTTGCCGGTCACGCCGTGCAACACGATCTTCTGCTGCTTCGCGGTGAGCGTGCGGTACGGCGCGCCGAGATCGATCTCATAGGAATCGGCCACCGCTTCGAGCATGCGCGTGAAGTACTGCGTGTGCGAGCTGCGCCACGGTGCGATCGCGCCCTCGTTGATGCTTATGTCGGGGTCGGGGATGACCAGTTCCGGGTCGACTTCGAAGGTGGTGCCCAACCCGTCACACACGGCGCAGGCGCCGTATGGGGTGTTGAACGAGAAGTTGCGAGGAGCGAGTTCGTCGTAGCTGGTGCCGCACGCCGGGCACACCAGGTGCTGACTGAAGGTGAGCGTCTCGTCGTCGACACCATCGCGGTTGACGAGTTCGACCTGGGCGACACCTTCGGTGAGGCGCAAGGCCGTCTCGAGCGAATCGGTGAGGCGACGCTCGAGGCCGTCGCGGCGGACGAGCCGGTCGACGACGATCTCGATGTGGTGATTCTCGTAGCGGGCCAGCTTCTCGTCGCGCTTGAGGAATTCGTTGATGTCGACGGTCTCGCCGTCGATCTTGGCCCGCACGAACCCTTGGCCGGCGAGGTCCTGCAACAACGTGTCGTAGTCGCCCTTGCGGCCTCGCACCACCGGAGCGAGCACCTGGAAGCGGGTGCCCTCGGGAAGTTCGAGGATGCGGTCGACGATCTGTTGAGGTGTCTGCCGCTCGAGCTTGGTGTCGTCGTTGGGGCAGTGCTGCACGCCGATGCGCGCCCACAGCAGACGCAGGTAGTCGTAGACCTCGGTGATCGTGCCCACCGTGGACCGCGGATTGCGCCCGGCTGACTTCTGATCGATCGAGATCGCCGGCGACAGCCCCTCGATCACATCGACATCCGGTTTGTCCATCTGGCCGAGGAACTGTCGGGCGTAGGCACTCAGGCTCTCGACGTACCGTCGCTGGCCTTCGGCGTAGATGGTGTCGAACGCCAGACTGCTCTTGCCGGAGCCTGATAGACCGGTGAACACGATCAATCGGTCGCGAGGAAGGTCGACGCTGACGTTCTTGAGGTTGTGCTCGCGTGCGCCGCGGACCGTGATGAGACCCGATGAACTGGCAGCACCAGGACGTGCGGGCTCGGTCCGCCGTGCCCGCTGAGCAGGCACCCGTGACACGTCGGGGGAGGCGTGCTGCGATTCGGCCACGCCCGACGGGGCAGCTTCGGGCCTCTCGGCGGCGGATCGGAGCGACTTCTTCGCCGGGGTCTTGGCCGGGGTCTTGGCCGGGGTCTTGGGCTGGTTCTTCGCCGTGGTCTTCGCCGTGGTCTTGGCCGGGGTCTTGGGCTGGTTCTTGGGCGCTGTGGGCGAGGTCGACCCGGTGGCGGTGCGGGGTGCAGCAGGCATCGTGTCGAGGCTACTCGCGGGCCCGAACGAACACACGTTCTGCCGATCAGCTTTCGTTCGGGGCGCCCAGTCCGGCTCCGGGGGTCCGTCGGCGCGGGCCAGTCTCGACGGTTGCGCGATCGAATCGCAGGAATCGCTGAAGGTGCGCACTCTGCGTGCCGATAGTGACGACGTGGTTGGAAGTCCGAGTCTCGACGCTGCGCTCAGTCGCATCGGTCTGCATCTGTTGCACTATCTGCATCAGCAGACCGAAGCACGCTGGTCGATCGCCGCATCGCCGATCGGCACCGCATTCGGCGTTCCCGGAAACGACGGAGCCGCACTGGCTTTCCTCTGCCTGCTCGACGACGACGATCCCGGCCGCTACCAGCGCCTGGGCGAGGCTGTCGCGTCGGCCCTCGGCTCGATCGCCGAAGCCGAGACGCGCACCATCGTGGTCCTCCAGGACCCCTCCGACATGGCCCCATCGGCATCGGGTGAGGTGGACGGCCGCATGATCGCCTACTTCCAACCGATCGTCGAGCTGATCAACGGCGAAGTGGTGGCCATCGAAGCGCTGGCCCGGTTGCAGACCATCGACGGCGTGCTCGGCCCGGATGCGTTCCTCGACGCCTACTCGACCGGTCCGTCGATGCTCAGCCTGTTCGATCGCATGCTCGACAGCTCGTTGCAGTTCCTCGGCGACTTCCGCCACCGCATGCCCGACCTCAGCGCGGCCCTGAACCTCGAGTTCGCCGGCGTGCCCGAGTTCGGCCTGGCGGAACTCGTGGAACGTCGCCTGTTGGAGACCGGCACCGACGCCGACGCGATCACCATCGAACTCAACGAACGGATCGCCTATCAGCTCTCCGATGGCGCCCGCAGCCAGCTGCGCAAGCTGGTCGATCTCGGTGTGAAGCTCCTGCTCGACGATGTGCCGCACAGCTTCCATGCGCTCGAACAGCTGGGCGACATCCCGATCTCGGGCGCGAAGCTCGACCGTCGCTACGTGCAGCAGGTGAACGGCACGGAACGAGACATCGCCGAGGTTCGGATGATCCTGGCGCGCGCGGCCGATGCGGGCATCGAAGTGATCGCCGAGGGCGTGGAGACTCAGACGCAATGCGACAAGCTCGTGCAGCTCGGGTGCCGCTTCGGCCAGGGCTACCTGTTCGCCGTGCCGCAACCGGCCGAGTCGTTGTCGGCGGTGCTCGGAGCTCCGCTCGTCGGGAGCTGGTGACGTTCCTCGACTGACCCGTTCGCGCACGTGCGACGGTCACCGAGATCGCAAACCTAGGGTGTGGGCAGATGGCCACCACCCTCGACGACCAACGCTCGCGCGATCTGCGCCGCATGAAGGCAACGGCCACGGGGCTGCTCGTCGCGGTCATGATCGTGTTCATCATTGCGCGAGTCGTCCGCGACGGCGCGTCCGGCTGGCTGGAGTACGTCGAGGCCTTCGCCGAAGCCGCGATGGTGGGTGCGCTGGCCGATTGGTTCGCGGTGACGGCGCTGTTCCGACATCCGCTCGGCATCCCGATCCCACACACCGCGATCATTCCCAAGCGCAAGGATCAGATAGGCGCCTCGTTGGGAGAGTTCGTGCAGGAGAACTTCCTCACCGAAGACCTCCTCAACGAACGGCTCCGAAACGCTCGCATCGGTGCACGGCTGGGCGAGTGGCTCTCCCACCCGGCGAATGCGCTGCGCGCGTCGGCGGCCGCCGGGGACGTACTGCGCGGCGCGCTCGAGGTGGTCGATGATCGAGCGATCGCTGGGTCGATCGAATCGATGGTCGAGCGCCGAATCCGCGCCACGCCGGTCGCTCCCCTGATCGCCAAGGCCATCGACGTCGCTGTCGAGAACGGGCATCACCAACGCCTGCTCGACGCGACGATGAGCGGCCTGAAGAACTTTCTCGACGACAACCGCACCACGTTCCGCGAGCGACTGCAGCACGAGTCGCCCTGGTGGGTGCCCGAGAACATCGACGACCGCATCTTCGACAAGATCTTCAGTGGCGTCCACCGCTTCCTCGACGATGTCGGCCGCGATCATCAGCACGATGTGCGCAGGTCGATCGACCAACGGGTCGCCTCCTTCGCCCAGCGGCTGCGCGACGACCCGGAGCTGATCGCCAAGGGCGAGGAGCTGAAGGACGAACTGCTCGCCCACCCCGATGTGCGGGCGTGGATCGCTTCGTTGTGGGGCGAGATGAAGCAGTCGCTCGAACAGGCGTCGATCGACCCCGACAGCGAGCTTCGCCGTCGGATGACGTTCAGCCTCTCGCAGCTCGGGCAGCGACTGAAGGACGATGCCGCGCTGCAGGCCAAGATCGATGGCTGGGTCGCGTCGGCCGGCAGCTACCTCGTGTCGAACTACCGCGGCGAGGTGAGCACCATGATCTCGTCCACCGTCGAGCGATGGGACGCCGAATCCACCAGTCGCCGGCTCGAGCTACAGGTGGGCCGCGATCTCCAGTTCATCCGCATCAACGGCACCGTCGTCGGCGGTCTCGCGGGAGTCGTCATCCACCTGCTCACCGAGTTGCTCTGAGCGGCTGCGCAGGCGCGACCCGCAGGGTCAGCCGGCGTCGCGGATCTCGCGTCGGAGCTCGTTGACCTCGTCGCGGAGGCGAGCCGCGTACTCGAACTTCAGATCGGCCGCAGCGGCGTGCATCTCCTCTTCGAGGGTGAGGATCAGCCGGTTGAGCTCTTCCTGCGGGAGCGTCTTCAACTCCTGCTTCACCTTGTCGCGCTCACGCACCCGCCGCCTGTCCTTGCCCGGCACCGGCGCACCATCGCCGTTCGAACTGAGACCGAGCATCGACAGAATGTCACCGACCGCCTTGCGGATCGTCTGCGGGTCGATACCGTGTTCGAGGTTGTAGGCGATCTGACGCTCGCGTCGACGCTGGGTCTCCTGGATCGCCTTCTCCATCGACGCGGTGACCTTGTCTGCGTACATGATCACCTGACCGTCGACGTTTCGCGCGGCGCGCCCCATCGTCTGGATGAGCGATGTCTCGCTGCGCAGGAAGCCCTCCTTGTCGGCATCGAGGATGCACACGAGGCTCACCTCGGGCAGGTCGAGCCCCTCGCGCAGCAGGTTGATGCCGACGAGCGCATCGAACTCGCCGAGACGCAGACCGCGAAGCGTCTGGATGCGGGCGATGGTGTCGATGTTGCTGTGGAGGTATCGCACGCGCAGACCTTGCTCGAGCAGGTACTCGGTGAGGTCCTCGGCCATCTTCTTGGTGAGCGTGGTGATGAGCACGCGGTCGCCCTTGGCGACGCGCTGGTTCACCTGTTCGATGAGGTCGTCGATCTGGCCCTTGGTGGGCTTGACGATCACCTCGGGATCGACGAGCCCGGTGGGCCTCACGATCTGTTCCACCACCTGTTGCGACATGCGCAACTCGTACGCGGCAGGCGTCGCCGACAGGAACACGACCTGGTTGATCCGCTCCATGATCTCCTCGAAGCGAAGCGGCCGGTTGTCGCGTGCGCTCGGCAGACGGAAGCCGTGCTCGACCAGTTGGTCCTTGCGGCTGCGGTCGCCCTCGTACTGGCCGTGCAGCTGAGGCACGGCGACGGGGCTCTCGTCGATCACCACGAGGAAGTCGACGGCGAAGTAGTCGAGCAGGGTGAACGGCGGCTCCCCGGACACGCGGCCGTCCATGTGCATCGAGTAGTTCTCGATGCCGTTGCAGTAGCCGACCTCGGAGATCATCTCGAGGTCGTACTGGGTGCGCATCCGCAATCGCTGCGCTTCGAGCAGCTTGCCGTTGGCCTCGAACCATGCGAGCCGTTCCTGCAGTTCGGCCTCGATGCCGATCACC